>NZ_JBIAGB010000028.1:0-89927 GCF_042869575.1 Streptomyces sp. NPDC006925 | reverse complement strand
AGGGAGGGTGCTCAGTAGTAGAGGATCCGCCGGAACGGCGGGAGGAGTCATCAGAAGCCGTGACCGGCCGCTGACAACCCGAGGAACCTTACGGACCGATGGCCACCGTGTCAACTGCCGATTTCGTCTCCGTTGCCCCGTGCGCCCCGTCCGTCTCTCCAGCCGCTGTTCCGCGTCTCCGCCGCAGGCTCTCCTGCCCGGCCTCACAGCCCTGGTCCTCCTCCCCCTCCCCCGCCCCCGGCCCCGACCTCCGTCAGCGGTCGTCCCGGTCCCGGTTGGTGCGCTCCCGGGTGACGCGGTCCTTGGTGGAGAGCCTGCCGTCCCGGAAGCAGAGCCGGTACAGCGGCGAGTCGGCGAAGGTGGCGGTGCGGTAGAAGCGGCACTCGTCGGTGTCGGCGGGGTCCGGGGGGACGCCGGACGGCCGGGTTTCCTCGTCGTACTGGTACCCGGGCAGCCGCTGCGTCACGGAGCTCTCCGGGGTGCCGATGCGCAGCGTGTCGTAGGTGCCGCGGGACAGCACCGACTCGTGCGAGGTGTAGATCTGGAAGCCGTACATGAGGACCGCCAGCGCCGCGGTTGCGGCTGCCGGGATCCACAGCACGTTGACCACGCCGCGGTGTACGCGTCTGCGGGCCTGGGCCAGTTCCTCCTGCGAGCGGGACGGGCCGATCAGCGTGTCCGAGGGGGCACGCGGGAGCGGCCCGGGGGTGAGCGGGAGACGGGCCGCCACCTCGAAGCCGTCCCGGGTGGGACGGGCCCGGAAGGTACCGCCGAGTTGGCGGACGCGTTCGTCCAGGCTGATCAGCCCGGTGCCGGAGCCGCTCTCCAGTGCGGGCGGCACGCCGTCCGGCGGCGCGTCCGCTGCTGCGGAGTTGCGTACGCGCACGCTCAGGCTGTCGTCCTCCCGGCGCAGTTCGACGGCGATGCGGGAACCGGGCGCGTGCTTCGTCGCGTTGGTCACCGCTTCCCGCACCACCCGGTGGACGGCCCGGTCGACCATCGGGGGCAGGGGGACGGACCGGGCCCCGGGAGCGTCGGGCGCCGCGTCGTTGCCGTGCCGGTGGAGGACGATGTCGACTCCGGAGGCGGCGGTGCGCCCGACCAGTTCCGGGACGGTCTCGGAGCTGGTCTCGGGGGTGTCCTGCGGGAGCCCGGTGGTGTCCTGGCGGAGGAGACCGATGATCCGGTGGAGGCGTTCGGTGGCGTCGGCGGCGGCCTGCCGGAGTTCGGCGGCCGAGGCGCGGGCGTCCTCGTCCACTCCCCGGGAGACCTGAAGCCCGGCGGCCCGGACGGCGATGAGGCTGAGATCGTGCCCGAGGGAATCGTGCATGTCCCCCGCGATCCGGGAGCGTTCGCGCAGCCGGGTGCGCTCGGCGACCAGTTGCTGTTCCCGTTCCATGCGGGCGGCCAGCTCCCAACCCGCGCTCTGGAGTTCGTACTGCTGGCGGCGGAAGCGGCCCAGCAGCCATGGCAGGACCGCGGCGAAGACGACCGTCGTGACCAGGGTGAACCAGTCCCACAGGTCGGCGCCCGGGAGCGTGAGCGCGGAGACGAGTCCCGCCGCGCACAGCACTGCGGCGGCGACGATCGAGGCCCGCACGTGCTCCGCGCGGCGGCCGAGCAGAAAGCAGAGCGCGACCAGGGCCGGGGAGAAGGTGGTGGTGAACAGTTCCGGGGTGGCGGCGAGGCTGAGCGCGGCGGGTACGGCCGCGGCCGCGAGGGGCGCCCGGCGGCTGAGGGCTGCCGCGAGGGCGAGCAGCGGGGCGGCCGGCACCCGCAGCAGGAGCGGGACGTCGTGCACCGTGGCCAGGGGCCAGGCGATGAGCAGCCACAGGGCGGCATCGTTCAGCGCCGCGCGGGTCTTCGGACGGCGCAGGACCTCGCGCGGGGTTTTGCGTGGGACTCTGCGCGACACTTCGCGCGCGTTGTCACGCAGGCCCGCGCCCGGTCCCTTGCGTCCGACGTTCCGCAGCCGGTCCCTGCGGCGGGGGGCGCGTGCGGGGGAGTTCACGCCGGTCACGGTACGCGGCGGGTGGGGAGCGCACCTCTGTCGAAAGTGCAGGGCATCCGGCGACGATCGTGCGCTGCGGGCAGGCGGTGTCGCTCCGTACGTTCCGGGCCATGAATGACGCGACAATGCATGCGGTCGAGGGCTTCGTCAGTACGCCGTGGGTCTACGTGGCGCTGTTCGGGATCGCGATGCTGGACGGGTTCTTCCCGGTGGTGCCGAGCGAGACGCTGGTGATCACGCTGGGGGTGTTCGCCGCGGCGCAGGGCGAGCCGGTGCTGGTTCTGGTGATCCTGGTGGCGGCGCTCGGCGCGTTCACCGGGGATCACATCTCGTATGCGATCGGACGGCGCTCGGGGGCCCGGGTGCAGGCGCGGTTGAGGGAGGGGAGCCGGGCGCGGCGGGTGTACGAGCGGGTGGGGCGGATGCTGGCCGAGCGGGGCGGGCTCGTGCTGGTGGCGGCGCGCTACATCCCGGGAGGGCGGACGGCTGCCACCCTCACCACCGGCGCGACAGGATTCCCGCGCCGGTCGTTCACGCGATACGCCGCCGTCGCAACGGTGAGCTGGGCGGTCTACTCGGCCTGCCTGGGGTATGCGGGTGGCGCGGCGTTCGAGGAGACGCCGCTGTACGGGGTGGCGCTGGGGCTGGCCCTCGCGTTCACGATCACGCTGGTGCACGAGGGGGTCCGCGGTGTCCGGCTGCGGCTGCGGGGCCGGGCCCGTACGGCCTCACCAGATGCGGCGGGCCCGGGACGGGCGGGTCCGGGACAGGCGGGTCCGGGACAGGCGGACCCGGACCCGGCGCGGGCGGCCGAGCCCGGGGACGGCGCTGCTGGCCCCCTGCGGCCCGCCTCCGCCGGGGCCGGTCACTGCCCGGACTAGCCGCCGAGTTCGCGGCTGCGGTCGCGCGCTGCCTCGATGGCGTCGATGAAGGCGGCGCGGACGCGGTGGTTCTCCAGTTCGCGGATGGCGTTGATGGTGGTGCCGCCGGGCGAGGTGACGTTCTCGCGGAGGGTGACGGGGTGTTCGCCGCTGTCCCGGAGCATGGTGGCGGCGCCGACGGCGGCCTGGACGATCAGCTCGTGCGCCTTGTCGCGCGGGAGGCCGAGCTGGATGCCCGCGTCGGTCATGGCCTCGACCAGGAAGAAGAAGTAGGCGGGGCCCGAGCCGGAGAGGGCGGTGGCCGCGTCCTGCTGGTTCTCCGGTAGGCGGAGGGTCTTGCCGACGCCGCCGAAGATCTCGTCGGCGAGCTTGAGATGGTCCTCGGTGGCGTGGGTGCCGGGGGAGATGACGGACATGGCCTCGTCGACCAGGGCCGGGGTGTTGGCCATCACGCGGATGACCGGGGTGCCCTCGGCGAGGCGCTGCTCCAGGGAGCGGGTGGTGATGCCGGCCGCGCCGCTGATCACCAGGCGGTCGGCGGGGACGTGCGGGGCGAGTTCGTCCAGCAGCGCGGCCATGTCCTGCGGTTTGGGGGTGAGGATGAGGGTGTCGGCGCGCGCGGCGGCCTCGGCGTTGCCGACGGTCTCCACCTCGTAGCGGCGGCGCAGTTCCGCGGCGCGCTCCGGGCGGCGGGCGGTGACCAGCAGACGGGCGGGTGACCAGCCGCCCCTGAGCATGCCGGAGAGCAGCGCTTCGCCGATCTTGCCGGTGCCGAGGACCGCGACGTTCTGGGGGGTCATGGGTGCTTCACCTCGTGCCTCGTTGCGCGCGTCGGGCGGGCCCGTCTGCGTCCGCCCTGTCCACGTTCGTGGACGCGGTGCCCATCCTCGCACCGGCTCGCGCTCCGTAGCGGGGCCGTTCCACAGCGCGGACGGCCCCGGCTGGCGGGCGGCCCGCACGGCCGGCCAGGTCGGGCCGGGCCAGGTCGGGCCAGGTCGGGCAGGGCCAGGCCGGGTCGCGCGGCCCGGTCAGGTCGTGCGGCGGCGGAGGGTGGCGGCGCCGAGGAAGAGGACGAGGAGGGCGCAGCCGGCGACGACGGCCACGTCGCGGACGAAGTCCCCGGTGACGTCGGGGTGCTTGAGCACCTCCGTCATGCCGTCGACGGCGTAGGACATGGGCAGCACGTCGGAGATCGCCTCCAGGGCCGGCTGCATGCTGCTGCGGGGGGCGAACAGGCCGCACAGCAGGAGCTGCGGGAAGATCACCGCGGGCATGAACTGGACCACCTGGAACTCGGACGCGGCGAACGCGGAGACGAAGAGCCCGAGCGCCGTGCCGAGCAGCGCGTCGAGCAGGGCGACGAGCAGCAGCAGCCAGGGCGAGCCGGCGATGTCGAGGTCCAGCAGCCCGACCGCGACGCCGGTGGCGGCGGACGCCTGGAGGACGGCGAGGGCACCGAAGGCCAGGGCGTAGCCGAGGATCAGGTCGGCCTTGCCCAGGGGCATCGTCAGCAGCCGCTCCAGAGTGCCGGAGGTGCGCTCGCGCAGCGTGGCGATGGAGGTGACCAGGAACATCGTCACCAGCGGGAAGATGCCCAGCAGCGAGGCCCCGATGCTGTCGAAGGAGCGCCGGTCGGCGTCGAAGACGTAGTAGAGCAGTACCAGCAGCAGGACCGGGACGAGCAGCAGCAGTGCGATGGTGCGCGGGTCGTGGGCGAGTTGGCGCAGGACCCGGCGTGCGGTGGCGAAGGTACGGGCGGCGTTCACGGGGTGCCTCGCAGGGGGTGGTCGGCCGGCTCGGGGCGGGCGGATTCGACGAGTCGGAGGAAGGCGTCCTCGACGGTGTCGCTGCCGGTGGCCTCGCGGAGAGCCAGCGGAGTGTCGGCGGCGAGCAGGGTGCCGTCCCGGACGAGGAGCAGGTGTTCGCAGCGGTCGGCCTCGTCCATCACGTGCGAGGAGATCAGCAGGGTGGTGCCGTGTGCGGCCAGGCGGTGGAAGAGGTTCCACAGGTCGCGGCGGAGCACGGGGTCGAGGCCGACGGTGGGTTCGTCCAGGACGAGCAGCTCGGGGGTGCCGAGCAGGGCGACGGCGAGGGAGACGCGGGAGGACTGGCCGCCGGAGAGGTTGCCCGCCAGGTCGTCGGCGTGGGAGGTGAGGTCGACGTCGGCGAGGGCCCGGGTGACGGCGGCGGCGCGTTCGGCGCGCGGGATGCCGAGGACCGCGGCGTAGTAGTCGAGGTTCTGCCGGGCGGTGAGGTCCGCGTAGACGGAGGGGGACTGGGTGACGTAGCCGACGCGGGAGCGCAGCGGCGCGGAGCCCGCGGGCCTGCCCAGGACATCGAGGGTGCCGGTGACCTTGGCCTGGGTGCCGACGATGGCCCGGATGAGGGTGGATTTGCCGCTGCCGGAGGGTCCGAGGAGGCCGGTGACGGTCCCGGGGGCGATGTCGAAGGAGAGCTGGTCGAGGACCCGGCGGCGGCCTCGGATCACGGTCAGGCCGCGGGCGTGGACGGCGGGCGGGTCCGCGGCCGGGTCGGCGGTGGGCGGCTCGGCGGAGCCGGAGGAAGTTTTATTCATCACGTGATGAATTATGGGACGGTGATACGGGAGCGTCAAGCGGCCGGACGGAAAACGGCTGCCGGACGAAAAACGGCGGTGCCGGACGGAAAACGGCGGTGCCGGACCCCTGCGTGGCAGCAGAGGTCCGGCACCGCCGGTGGGACGGGTGCGCCGCTCTCGGTCGGCGGCCGGTCCGGTCAGACGCGCTCCAGCGACCGGTCGCCCGGGCTCTCGGGGCTCCCGGTCTCCCCGGCGCCGCCCTCCTGCGGGGTGCGGGGCCCGGCGGGCGGCTGCGGGGCGCGGCCCAGCCGGCTCGGCCACCAGATGCGGGCCCCGATGTCGAGTGCCAGCGACGGCACCAGCACGGTGCGGACCAGGAAGGTGTCCAACAGGACGCCGACCCCGACCAGCACCCCGAGCTGGGCCATCGACACCAGCGGCATGGAGGCGATGACCGCGAAGGTGGCCGCCAGCACGATGCCCGCCGAGGTGATCACACCGCCCGTGGAGCTGAGCCCGGTCAGCACGCCCGCGCGGTGGCCCCGCAGCACCACCTCCTCGCGGACCCGGGTCATCAGGAAGATGTTGTAGTCGATGCCCAGCGCCACCAGGAACACGAAGCCCATCAGCGGGAGGGAGTTGTCCACGGCGGGGAAGTCCAGCAGGTACGCGAAGACCAGATGCGAGGCCCCCAGCGCGCCGAAGTAGGACAGCACCACCGTGGCCAGCAGCACCAGCGGAGCGAGCAGCGAGCGCAGCAGCGCCACCAGGACGAGCAGGACGACGGCGAGCACGACCGGGATGACGACCTTCAGATCGCTCTCCGCCGCCCGCCGGGTGTCCAGCGACTCCGCCGTCGTGCCGCCCACCAGGGCCTCGGCCCCGTCCACCCGATGCACCGCGGTACGCAGCCGGTCGACGGTGCGCTCGGCGGCCGCGCTGTCCGGCGCGTCCCGCAGGACGACCGACAGGGAGGTCAGCGACCCGTCGGCGGTGCGGTCGGCGGTCTCGACGGACTCCACCCCGGGGACCGCGGCGGCGGCCCGCTCGGCCCCGGCCCGCGCCGCCGTCCGCACGACCACGGTGGCCGGGTCGGAGGAGCCGGACGGGTAGTGCGCGGAGAGCTTCTCCTGGGCGACCACCGACTCCGGCTTGTCCTGGAACATCTCCGCGTTCGTCAGGCCCATGGTGATCCCGGTCGCACTCAGCGCCAGCACGGCGGTGACGGCCACGGACATCAGCCAGGACCAGCGCGGACGGCGGGCCAGCAGCGCACCGATCCGGGTCCAGACGGTACGGGTGGCGTCCTGCCCGGACTCCGCCGCCGCCGGATCCCCGGTGCAGCGCGGGACGAACGGCCAGAACATCCAGCGGCCCGTCACCACCAGCAGGGCGGGCAGCACGGTGATCATCGCCAGCAGGGCGCAGACCACGCCGACCGCTCCGACCAGGCCCAGCGAACGCGAGGAGTTGATGTCCGCGAAGGCCAGGCAGGCCAGCCCGACGGCGATGGTGCCGGCCGAGGCCACGATCGCCGGGCCGGAGCGGCGCAGCGCCAGCCGCATCGCGTCGTGCCGGTCCTCGTGGCGGTGCAGCTCCTCCCGGTAGCGGGCGATGAGCAGCAGCGCGTAGTCGGTGCCGACCCCGAAGACCAGCACCATGAGGATGCCCGCGCTCTGCGGATCGACGGGCAGCGCGGCGTACTTGGCCAGCGCGAAGGTGACGACCTGGGTGAGGACCGCGGCGAAGCCGACCGACAGCACCGGGACGAGCCACAGCAGCGGACTGCGGTAGGTGAGCAGGAGCAGGAGCGTGACGACGGCGCCGGTGGCCAGCATCAGCGTGGAGTCGAGGTTGTCGAAGACCTTGATGCTGTCGATCAGCGACCCGGCCGGGCCGCCGACCTCGACGTCGAGGCCGGGCGGCGCGTTGGCCGCCGCGACCGAGCGGATCTTCTCCACCTCACCGGAGACGTCGTCCCCGGCGGTGGAGAGCGGCACCACCAGCATCAGCGCCTTGCCGTCCGCGGACGGGACCGGCCCGCCGATCTGCTCGCCCCGGGCCACCAGCGGCGCGAAGTCGGCGCGGTCGGCGCGGGCCTCGGCGGCGTCGGCCGGGGTGGTGGCGGACCCGCGGGAGTAGACGACCACGGCGGGGATGATCTCGTCCTCGCCGCGGAACTTCTCCAGTTCGGTGTTGACCTGGGCCGATTCTGCGCTGCCGGGCAGGAACGCGTTGGAGCTGCTGTCCTCGACCTCGCCGAGCTTGCCGGCCAGCGGGCCGAGGGCCGCGACGAGGATCAGCCAGGCCGCGAGGACCAGCCACTTGGCGCGCCTGCCGCCGGGGGCCGTGGCCAGCCGGCGCAGCACGGGGGTTCTCCCGGCCGGGGGTCGGGGACGGGCAGGCATGGGTAACCTCCATGAGTGTGGGTGCGGGACGCGAGGGGCTCGCGGAATGCTCGCGCTCACAGGTACGGCCGGGAGTTGCCGCTCCCGGCCGTACGAGCGCCGGTGGCCGCCGAGGTGCGGCGGATGTGACGTCGTACGGGGCCGTACGGGGGTTCTGGAGTTCCTGGAGTTCCTGCAAGTCCTGCAAGTCCTGGAAGTCCGTACGGGGTGCTGCGGGGGTCTATTCGACTTCGCGCATCATCTTCTCCATCGAGGCGATCGACTGCCTGGCCTGCGTCAGCTCGTCCAGGGTGCGGCGGTGCAGCTCGACGTTGTCCTCCAGGAGCTGCGCGTACTTGTCGGTCAGTGCCTTGTACTGGTCCTCACGGGCGGCCAGCATGCGGGCCCGCCAGGTGGCGGCGATCTGCCAGACGATGACGATCAGCAGGACGAAGACGCCTCCGGTGCCGAGCGCCGCCGCCCAGATCCCGGCCGGATCGACCTCTGCCGCGGTCGTGAGCTGCTCGTTCACTGCGTTTCCTCTTTCTCGTCCGGGGCTTTCCCGTCCTGCGCTGTGCCGTCCTGCGCTTTCCCGTCCCGCGCTCCACCGCCGGGGGGTGCGGCGGGTTTCCCGTCCGGCGCCCGGTCCGTGAGGGTGCGCGCCGCCTCCGCGACGGCCTGCGGGGTCAGGGCGTAGCCGAACGGCGCCACCTCGAAGAACTTCATCGCCTTGCCGCTGTCCGACAGCTCCAGCGTGCCGACCACGAGGCCGGCGGCCTCCAGCCGCTGGAGGTGCATGTGCAGCAGCGGACGGCTCATGCCGATCTCGCGGGCGAGTCCGCTGACGTAGTTGCGGCCCCCGGCCAGCGCCGCGACGATCCGCATCCGGTGCGGATTGCCGAGCGCCGCCAAAACCTTCAGCAGCTCGTCTCCGGAAGGGGCCTCGATCGCGCCCACCGCGGCCCCTCTCCCTCGGGTGTGTAAGAAGAATCTGACACGTGGCGGAACGGCGTGTCGAGCCCAACCACCCGCAGTCCGGGGCAGTTCAGGGTTCCCCCTGAGACGGCTGCGGGAGGACCCTCGGGGTCCTCCCGCAATCAGGAGGCGTCAGGGAGTATCGGGGAGCTTCGGGCGCTTCGGAGCGGACTCAGCGCTTGCCCTTCCGGCGGCGGGCGGCGGGGTTTCCGGTGCGGGCGCTGCGCTGCCGTTCGTGGCGGGCGCGGGCCGCCTCGTACTCGGCGCGGTGCAGCTTCTCGCCGGGGGCCTCGACGCAGCTGCGCAGCGCGTAGGCGAGCAGCACCCCGATGAAGC
Organism: Streptomyces sp. NPDC006925; assembly: GCF_042869575.1. Classification (NCBI taxonomy): domain Bacteria; kingdom Bacillati; phylum Actinomycetota; class Actinomycetes; order Kitasatosporales; family Streptomycetaceae; genus Streptomyces; species Streptomyces sp. NPDC006925. The sequence goes on along the minus strand of NZ_JBIAGB010000028.1, from coordinate 80,780 downwards.
CGATGAGCCGGATGCTCCGCATCGACGACTCGGCCGCCGCGTCGCGCTCGTCGGGGCGGCGGCTGTAGGAGGTGAGAGTGCGGGAGAACGCGAGCGCGCTGCACACCGCGAAGGCGGCGACCAGCAGCAGGCTCGCCCAGCTGCCGATGTCGGCCAGCACCACGCCCTGGTACGCGAAGCGCAGCACGACCGCGCCCGCGGCGGCCGCCAGCACCGCGCCCACCCCCAGGGCGGCGCGGCGCAGCGCGTAGCCGCCGGAGTGGTCGACCCACGTAGTGCCGTAGAAGCGGAGCGATTCGGGGGCCGGTGCGTCGGGGTTTCCGTGGTCGTGGGGCACGTCTTGATTATGGCCCGGGGGCGGCGCCGCGCTCCCGGGCCCCTCCGGCCCGCGGCCCGGCACTCCTCCGGGCCACCGTCCTCGGACCACGTCCTCGGGCCGCCGTTCCCCGGGTCGCTGTTCTTCGGGAGGTCAGCGCTCCAGCTGGGTCACGTCGCGGACGGCACCACGGTCGGCGCTGGTGGCCATCGCCGCGTAGGCGCGCAGCGCGGTGGAGACCTTGCGCTCGCGGGCGACGGGCGCGTACCGGCCGGCCAGCGCCTCCCGGCGGGCGGCGAGCGTCTCCTCGGGGACGTCCAGGCGCAGCTGCCGTTCGGGGATGTCGATGACGACCGGGTCGCCGTCCTCCACCAGCGCGATCGTGCCGCCGCCCGCCGCCTCCGGCGAGATGTGGCCGATGGACAGCCCCGAGGTGCCGCCGGAGAACCGGCCGTCGGTGATCAGCGCGCAGGCCTTGCCCAGCCCGCGGCCCTTGAGGAAGGAGGTGGGGTAGAGCATCTCCTGCATGCCGGGGCCGCCCTTGGGGCCCTCGTAGCGGATGACGACGACGTCGCCCTCCTTGACCGTCTTGTCGAGGATCTTCTGGACGGCCTCCTCCTGGGACTCGCAGACCACGGCGGGGCCGTTGAAGGTGAGGATCGACTCGTCGACACCCGCGGTCTTCACCACGCAGCCGTTCTCGGCCAGGTTGCCGTACAGCACCGCCAGCCCGCCCTCGGCGGAGTAGGCGTGCTCGACGTCGCGGATGCAGCCGCCCGCCGCGTCCGTGTCCAGCGACTCCCAGCGCTCGGACTGCGAGAAGGCCTCGGCGGAGCGCTTGCAGCCGGGCGCGGCGTGGAAGAGCTCCACGGCCCGCGGCGCGGGCGAGTCGCCGCGGATGTCCCAGGTCTTGAGCCACTCCTCCAGCGAGTCGGCGTGCACGGTGCGCACGTCCTCGTTGAGCAGCCCGCCGCGGTGGAGTTCACCCAGGATGGCGGGGATCCCGCCGGCCCGGTGCACGTCCTCCATGTAGTAGGTGCCGCCCGGTGCCACGTTCGGGGCGACCTTGGCCAGGCACGGCAGGGCGCGCGAGAGCTGGTCGATGTCGTGCATCGTGAACTCCAGCCCGGCCTCCTGGGCCGCGGCCAGCAGGTGCAGGATCGTGTTGGTGGAGCCGCCCATGGCGATGTCCAGGGCCATGGCGTTCTCGAAGGCGGCGCGGGAGCCGACGTTGCGCGGCAGGACGCTCGCGTCGTCCTGGTCGTAGTAGCGCCGGGCGATCTCCACCACCGTGCGGCCCGCCGTCTCGTAGAGCTCCTTGCGGGCGGTGTGGGTGGCCAGCACCGAGCCGTTGCCGGGCAAGGCCAGGCCGAGGGCCTCGGTGAGGCAGTTCATGGAGTTCGCGGTGAACATGCCCGAACAGGAGCCACAGGTCGGACAGGCGTTCTCCTCGATACGGAGGATGTCCTCATCGGAGACCTTGTCGTTGACGGCCTCGGACATCGCGTCGACCAGATCGAGCTTGCGGACGGTGCCGTTCACCAGCGTCGCCCGGCCGGCCTCCATGGGCCCGCCGGAGACGAAGACGGTGGGCACATCGAGCCGCATCGCGGCCATCAGCATCCCGGGGGTGATCTTGTCGCAGTTGGAGATGCAGATCAGCGCGTCCGCGCAGTGCGCCTCGACCATGTACTCGACGGAGTCGGCGATCAGGTCCCGGGAGGGCAGCGAGTAGAGCATGCCGCCGTGGCCCATGGCGATGCCGTCGTCCACGGCGATCGAGTTGAACTCGCGCGGGATGCCGCCCGCGGCCTTGACCGCCTCGCTGACGATCCGGCCCACCGGCTGCAGGTGGGTGTGGCCCGGCACGAACTCGGTGAAGCTGTTGGCGACCGCGACGATCGGCTTGCCGAAGTCCTCGCGCGCTACACCGGACGCCTGCATGAGGGCGCGCGCCCCCGCCATGTTGCGTCCGTGGGTGACGGTGCGGGACCTCAGCTCGGGCATGGCTGCCCCTCCCTTGGTGCGGGCGGCCACCACGGCGGGGCCCGGCGACCGCTGCGGTACGTATCCGAGATGATCCGAGATGCACAGTGCCGTACGAGGGAATCGTGCGGTACGTGGAACCTCCGAGCGTACGCCTACCGCTCAGGATCCGGACAGGGGGTCCGGATGGTGGACGGAATCGGGTTCAGCCAGTGGTCCGCAGCCCGCGGCCGCCCCCCGGACCCGGATCGTCCGCCGGGTCCGGCCCGGTGAGATGGTGCTGGATCACCGGCGCCAGCCGCGCGGTCACGGCCGCCAGCGGCTCGGATGCCAGCGGCTCGATGCAGATGAGATACCGCAGCATGGCCGCACCGACCAGCTGGGACGCCGCCAGCGAGACCCGCAGCTCCGCGTCCGGCTCACGGAGCTGGACCGCCAGCCGGCTCAGCAGATTGCGGGTCAGCAGCCCCCGGAAGACGGCCGCCGCCCGCTCGTTGTTGACCGCCGAGCGGACGATCGCCAGCAACGGCTCCCGGGTCGCGGGGTCGTCCCAGGTCTCCAGAAACCTGCGGGTGACCGTCTCCCCCACGGCCTCCAGCGCGGTCTCCCGGACCAGCTCCGGGACGATGAGCACCGGTGCGATGGCACCCTCGACCGCGGCGGCGAACACCTGCTCCTTGGTGCCGAAGTAGTGGTGGACCAGCGCCGCGTCCACCCCGGCGCCACGCGCGATGGCCCGGACGGAGACCTTGTCGTAGCCGTGCTCGGCGAACTCGCCCCGGGCCGACGCCAGGATGCGCTCCCGCGTCCCGGGCCCGTCCTCGGCGGTACGCCGCGCCGGGCGGCCCCGCCTGCGGGGTGCGGGCGCCGGCTCCCCGGCGGCGGAGCTCCCGCTCATGCCTTCCTCCGGCCCATGCGGCGCCCGGCGGCCCTCCGGCCGCCCTGCTCGCCGCCGGTTCCGTCGGCCGGAGCGGCGCCGGGGGCCGCGAGGTGCAGCCGGGTGTAGGCCAGGGCCTCCGCCAGGTCCTCCTCGCGCTCGGCCGCCGACATGGCACGCCGCGTGTTCACCTCGACGACCACATGGCCGTCGAATCCGCGGGCGGCCAGCCGCTCCAGCACCTCCGCGCAGGGCTGTGCGCCCCGCCCCGGGACCAGGTGCTCGTCCTTGGCCGAGCCGCTGCCGTCGGCGATGTGCACGTGCCCCAGGCGGTCGCCCATCCGGTCCACCATGGCGAGGGTGTCGTTGCGGGCCGTCGCCGTGTGCGAGAGATCGATCGTGAAGTGCCGGTAGTCGTTCCGGGTGGGGTCCCAGTCGGGTGCGTAGGCCAGCATCTCGCGATCCCGGTAGCGCCAGGGGTACATGTTCTCGACCGCGAACCGCACGTCGGTCTCGTCCGCCATCCGCCACACTCCGCGCTCGAACTCCCGCGCGTAGGTGCGCTGCCAGCGGAACGGCGGATGCACCACGACGGTGGAAGCGCCGAGCGTCTCGGCCACCGCCCTGGCCCGGACCAGCTTCGCCCACGGATCGGTGGACCAGACACGTTGCGTGATGAGCAGGCACGGTGCGTGCACGGCGAGGACGGGCACCCCATGGAAGTCGGACAGCCGCCGCAGCGCCTCGACGTCCTGGCTGACCGGGTCGGTCCACACCATGACCTCGACGCCGTCGTAGCCGAGGCGCGCGGCGATCTCGAAGGCCGCGGCCGTCGACTCGGGGTACACCGAGGCCGTCGACAGCGCGACCTTCGCCTGGGGGACCCGCACGCTTTCGATGCCCACCCAGCCACCCTAAGCGCGGTTCGCCGCCCATGAGGGACCGGCCCCCGCCGCCCGGCCCCCGGCCCGGCACACCGACGGCTGCCGCCGGCGGGCCTCACACCGTCCGGAGGCGGTCCAGACGGCGCAGGATGATGCCCTCGCGGAGCGCCCACGGGCAGATCTCGACCTCGGAGACGGCGAACAGGTCCAGGGCCGCCTCCGCCACCAGGGCGCCCGCCAGCAGCTGGCGGGCCCGCCCCTCGGAGACCCCGGGCAGGGCCGCGCGCTCCTGCGCGGGCATCACCGCGAGCTTGGGCACCCACTCCTCCAGCGCCCCCCGGCCCAGCACCCGGCGGGCGTAGAGGCCCTCGGCGCTGCGCGGGGCACCCGCCATCCGGGCGAGCTGCTTGAAGGTCTTGGAGGTGGCCACCACGTGGTCGGGCGGGCTGAACCGGTTGAACTCCCCCACCGTGCGGGCGATCTCCGCGCGCACATGCCGCCGCAGGGCCCGAACGTCCTCCGGGTCGGGCGGGTCCCCCGGCAGCCAGCCGGAGGTGAGCCGTCCGGCGCCCAGCGGCAGCGACACCGCGGCGTCGGGGTCCTCGTCCAGCCCGTAGGCGATCTCCAGCGAACCGCCGCCGATGTCCAGCACCAGCAGCCGCCCCGCCGACCAGCCGAACCAGCGCCGCACCGCGAGGAACGTCAGTCGCGCCTCGTCGGCACCCGAGAGCACCTCCAGCTTGACGCCGGTCTCCGTGGCGATGCGGTCCAGCACCCGCTCCGCGTTGGCCGCCTCGCGCACCGCGGAGGTCGCGAACGGCAGCAGCGCCTCGACCCCCTTGTCCTCGGAGATCTGCAGCGCCTCGGTGAGCGTCGCGCAGATCCGGTCGATGCCCTCCTCGCTGATCGACCCGTCCGGCTCCAGGAGTTCGGCCAGCCGCAGCGCCGTCTTGTGGGAGTAGGCCGGGAGCGGCCGGGCGCCGGGGTGCGCGTCCACCACGAGCAGATGGACCGTGTTGGATCCCACATCGAGGACACCGAGTCTCATACCCAGCACGCTAGCCTCCTCACCGGTCCGCCGCTGCGGGTACCTCCAGGTAGGGCCCCGGGGCATCTCCCGGCCGACGGTACGGGAGTTCCCCCGGCCGCGGCAGCCCGCCGCGGCACACCGCGGGGAGCGGCGCGGCCGGGTACCGCAGCCCGCGGCCCGCGGCCCGTACGCTGGGCGGTGTGGGTAAGACGAAAGCGGCGAAGCACAAGAAGCAGGACGGCGCACGGCCGCTGCCTGCACCCCGGGCGCGCGACGAGGAGGTCGGTCTCGACGTCACCCGTGCCTGGGTGGAGTTCCCCGACCCGGCCGACGACGAGCAGGTCTTCCGCTGCGACCTGACATGGCTGACGTCCCGCTGGAACTGCCTGTTCGGCAACGGCTGCCAGGGCATCACGCCCGGCCGCGCCGCCGACGGCTGCTGCACGCTGGGCGCCCACTTCTCGGACGAGGAGGACGAGCAGCGCGTCGCCGAGCACGTGGCCCGGCTGACGCCCGAGACCTGGCAGTTCCACGACGTGGGCACCGGCGCCCTGGGCTGGGCCGAGGTCAACGACGACGGCGAGCGGCAGACCCGCCGCTGGCAGGGCGCCTGCATCTTCAACAACCGGGCCGGTTTCGAGGGCGGCGCCGGGTGCGCACTGCACACCCTCGCGCTGCGCGAGGACCGCGAGCCGCTGGAGACCAAGCCGGACGTCTGCTGGCAGGTGCCGATCCGGCGCAGCTACGAGTGGGTGGAGCTGCCGGACGGCGAGGAGGTGCTGTACGTCACCGTCGGCGAGTACGACCGGCGCGGCTGGGGGTCGGGCGGACACGACCTGCACTGGTGGTGCACCTCGGCGCCGTCGGCACACGGAGCCGGGCAACCGGTCTACGAGTCCTACCGCGCCGAGCTGACCGAACTGATGGGCAAGCCCGGCTACGACCGGCTGGCCGAACTGTGCGCCGAGCGGCTGGCCGGTCAGCTTCCGCTGCTTGCCGAGCACCCGGCCACGGCCCGCGCGGCGGCCGACCGCGCCGCCGCGGACCGGGAGACAGCCGACCTCGCCGGTGCCGGTCTCGAGGCGGCCGACCCGGACGGCACCACAGCCGACCCGGGGCACACGGGAGCCGACCCGGGGCGCACGGAGCCGCCCGGGCTCTGACAGCTGGGGCCTGACGGCCGCGCCGTGCTGCCCGGACGGTGGCTCCGGCGGCCCGCCGGCGGGCGGGCCGGGCGGCGCGGGCCCCGCTCCCGCTCAGGACGGGGACCGGCTCGGCGCCCGGGGCGGCCCGGAGGGCGCGATGTCGGCGAACGCGGGCCGGCTCGTCGCGGGTGGCGGCTCCGCCGCGGACGGGGTGGCGGCCGACGCCACAGAGCTGCTCCCGGAGGGCGGACCGCTGTCGGCAGGCGAATCGCCGGACGGGGCGGACGCCGCGATGCTCGGCTCGGCCGCCGCGGGCCGCGAGACCGGCACCGAACGGTGCGGCGCGGCCGCCGGTTCCGACGCGGGCCGCTGCACCGTCGGCGCGGACGGCGCACCGGGTTCGCGCACGGGCGGTTCCAGGGCGTGCGAACGGGACGGCGCAGCCCTGCCCGCCGGGCCTGCGACGGCACCGTCCGGGGCCGCCCGCCGTGCGTGTGACCCGGTCGGGGGAGCCAGGGTGCCGGGCCCGCCCGCGCCGCCGCCCCGGCCGTCGTCCGCGGTGTCCGGTGCGGTGGCCGACCGGTCGGCCTGCGCCTCGCCCGTGGCGGGAGCCCCCCGGTAGGCGGCCCACAGCGCGACCACCGGCGCCGCCAGCACCGCAGCGACGACCGTGGAGGTCAGCGCGCGACTGCGCAGCCTGTCCCGGCGGGCCGGACGCACCTGCTCGCGCTGGGGGTAGCCCGCGCGGTCGAAGCGCGGTGTGCGCTGGGCTCTCGCCCGCCGCGCCAGCGCGACCGCCGCCTCGACGGCGGGCCGCGGGACCGCCACCACGGCCAGCGCGGCGGAGGCGGGCGCGGTACCCGGCCAGGAGACTCCGGCCATGGCGCGCTCGGCGGCCCGGCGGCACTGCGGGCAGTCGTCCACGTGCTCCACCAGTTCCCGGCGCAGCGCGGTGCCCAGCAGCAGCCGCTCGTCCCCCGCGAGCCGGGCCACGGCCGCGCAGCCGCCGGACTCCACGACGTGCAGCGCCGCCCTGGTCCGCTCGACCTCGCAGGCGGCGTGCAGCAGCAACTCCTCGGCCGCAGTGGGTGACAGCGAGAGGACTGCCGCGATCTGGGCGGCGGAGAGCCCGTGGCGGACGGAGAGTTCGAGGGCCTCGCGCTGCACGGAGGAGGTGCCTGCGGCCTCCGGCCAGGCCAGTGCGGCCAGTTCGCGGCGGCGCCGGACGCCGGAGGGGAGGTGTCCGGCGCCGGGGCGGCCGTCACCGAGCAGTGCGGCCCGCTCGGCGGTGGGCGAGGCGGGCGGGACGGGCGGAGACGCGGCGGGGGCCGGGGGTCGGCCGGCCGCCCGGGTGCCTGCCCCCCGCCGCGCGACGGCGGGACCAGCGGCGCACTCATGCGCGGCGGACGCCCCGCGCTCCTCGCGTTCCCTGGCCCGCTGGTCGGCGAGCCGCCGGGCACAGGCCCAGCGGGCCAGTGCATAGAGCCAGGGCCGGAGGGCATGCTCGCCCTCGGGGGCGCGTCCGCGGCCGCGTTGGCGGTCCGCGAGGGCGAGCGCCTCACCCAGTGCTGCGAGGGCGGATTCGTGCTCGCACAGCACCGCGAGGCAGTAGGTGAACAGGCCGTTCAGGTCCGCGTCGGCGCACTCCGCCGCGGTGTCCGCGACGTGGTGGTGCGTCGTCCTGCCCGCCCGGTGCGCTGGGGATGCGCCGGGGGCGTTCGTCGGGTGCTCGCGCCTGCTGGTCATCACCCCGGCGACGGTAGGCGGATGATGGCGCTTTACTGAGGGCAGCGACAGTTGATTCCTTCCTTCGGGTGAAGAGCGTCGTCAAAACAAGACACGTCCGGTGGGTTTGGCGACACCAAGGGCACAAAGGGGCGCACGGCAGGCGCACATCCTGGGCCCGGCCGACCGCGCACGTTCCGGAGGGCGGGCCGGCCCGCGTTCCGGACACCGCAACGGTGCCGCCGGTGAGCGGCGGGGGCGACACCGCGACGGCGGGCCGGCTGTCGGTGGCCCCCTATACGGTGAGGCCATGGCTGCCCGTAAGACGTCCGCCAAGGACCGCCCCACCTACCGCTGCACCGAATGCGGCTGGCAGACCGCCAAGTGGCTCGGCCGCTGCCCCGAGTGCCACGCGTGGGGCACCGTCGAGGAGGTGGGCGGCACCCCGGCCGTACGGACCACCGCGCCCGGCCGGGTCTCGGCCTCGGCGCTGCCCATCGGCGAGGTGGACGGCAAGCAGGCCACCGCGCGCCCCACCGGCGTGCCCGAACTGGACCGGGTGCTGGGCGGCGGGCTGGTCCCCGGTGCCGTGGTGCTGCTGGCCGGTGAACCGGGCGTCGGCAAGTCGACGCTGCTGCTGGACGTCGCCGCCAAGGCCGCCTCCGGCGACCACCGCACGCTCTACGTGACCGGTGAGGAGTCCGCGGGCCAGGTGCGCCTGCGGGCCGACCGCATCGACGCGCTCGACGACGACCTGTATCTGACCGCCGAGACCGACCTGTCCGCGGTGCTCGGCCACCTGGACGAGGTCAAACCCTCGCTGCTGGTGCTGGACTCGGTGCAGACGGTGGCCTCCCCGGAGATCGACGGAGCACCCGGCGGCGTCGCCCAGGTGCGGGAGGTGGCAGGGGCGCTGATCCGCGCCTCCAAGGAGCGCGGCATGTCCACTCTGCTGGTCGGCCACGTCACCAAGGACGGCGCCATCGCCGGTCCGCGGCTGCTGGAGCACCTGGTGGACGTGGTGCTGCACTTCGAGGGCGACCGGCACGCGCGGCTGCGCCTGGTGCGCGGCGTCAAGAACCGGTACGGCACGACGGACGAGGTCGGCTGCTTCGAGCTGCACGACGAGGGGATCACGGGCCTGGCCGACCCCTCCGGGCTGTTCCTGACCCGGCGCGCCGAACCCGTCCCCGGCACCTGTCTGACGGTGACGCTGGAGGGCCGCCGCCCGCTGGTCGCGGAGGTGCAGGCGCTCACCGTCGACAGCCAGATCCCCTCCCCCCGCAGGACCACCTCCGGACTGGAGAACTCGCGCGTCTCGATGATGCTCGCGGTGCTGGAGCAGCGCGGCCGGATCAGCGCCCTCGGCAAACGGGACATCTACAGCGCGACGGTCGGCGGGGTGCGGCTCTCCGAGCCCGCTGCCGACCTCGCCGTGGCGCTCGCGCTGGCCAGCGCGGCCAGCGACACCCCGCTGCCGAAGAACCTGGTGGCGATCGGCGAGGTCGGCCTCGCCGGGGAGGTCCGCCGGGTGACCGGCATCCAGCGGCGGCTGTCGGAAGCCGCCCGGCTGGGCTTCACCCACGCGCTGGTGCCGGGCGACCCGGGCCGCGTCCCGGACGGGATGCGGGTGCTGGAGGTCGCCGACATCGGGGAGGCGCTGCGCGTGCTCCCGGCCCGCCCGGCCCGCACCGGCTGAGGCCCGGGCACCCGGCGGGGAGCGCACGCGGCGAGGGGTCCGCTCGACGCGCCGGTAGACTTTGCCCCGGTCTCGACCGACCACGAGCACCACGGGGGCTGTGCGCGGCACCACGAGGGGGCGGGTACGGCCCGCGCCCGGTGCGGTGGGTCCGGCGGTCGAGAGAATGCCGACAGGCACCCGCACGACCGAAGGAGTGCAGTGGCAGCCAACGACCGGGCAGCGGTCCCCGGCAGGGCCGAGGGGGCGTCCGGCCTGATGCGCGCCTCACTGAGCGCGGTCGCGCCCGGAACGGCGCTGCGCGACGGGCTGGAGCGTGTCCTGCGCGGCAACACCGGCGGGCTGATCGTCCTCGGCATGGACCGGAGCGTCGAGCACCTGTGCACCGGCGGCTTCGTCCTCGATGTGGACTTCAGCGCGACCCGGCTGCGCGAGCTGTGCAAGCTGGACGGCGCGCTCATCCTCGACAAGGACATCTCCAAGATCGTCCGCGCGGGTGTGCAGCTGGTCCCCGACGCGTCCATCGAGACGGAGGAGACCGGCACCCGGCACCGCACCGCGCAACGGGTCTCGATCCAGACGGGCTACCCGGTCGTCTCGGTCAGCCAGTCCATGCGGCTGATCGCCCTCTACGTCGACGGGCAGCGGCGCGTGCTGGAGGACTCGGCGGCGATCCTCTCCCGCGCCAACCAGGCCCTGGCCACCCTGGAGCGCTACAAACTGCGGCTGGACGAGGTCGCCGGGACGCTCTCCGCGCTGGAGATCGAGGACCTGGTCACGGTGCGGGACGTCACTGCCGTGGCGCAGCGGCTGGAGATGGTGCGCCGGATCGCGACGGAGATCGAGCAGTACGTCGTCGAGCTGGGCACCGACGGACGGCTGCTCTCGCTCCAGTTGGACGAGCTGATCGCGGGGGTGGAGCCGGAGCGCGAGCTGGTGGTCCGGGACTACGCGCCGCAGACGGTGGGCGCGGGCCGCCGGGTGCGCTCGGTACCCGACGCGCTCAGCGACCTGGACCGGCTCACCCACACCGAGCTGCTCGAACTGGCCACCGTGGCCCGGGCACTGGGCTACAGCGGCGCCCCGGAAACCCTCGACTCGGCCGTCTCGCCCCGCGGCTTCCGGCTGCTGGCCAAGGTGCCGCGGCTGCCGGGCACCGTCATCGACCGGCTGGTGGACCACTTCGGCGGGCTGCAGAAGCTGCTCGCGGCCAGCGTGGACGACCTCCAGGCGGTGGACGGGGTCGGGGAGGCGCGCGCCCGCTCGGTCCGCGAGGGCCTCTCGCGGCTGGCCGAGTCCTCGATCCTCGAACGGTACGTCTGACGGATCCCGCACCGCACCGGCGAACGGCCCCGGGGCGGCACGTGCGTCCCGTCGTCCCCTGATCCCGGGCCCCGGTCCCGGTCCCGGATGCGGTCGGCTGCGGAACGGCACCACGGCGGACGTCCCGCTACCGGTTCGCGAACGTCCCGCTGCCGGTTCGGGGGCCGGCTACTTCACCAGGGTGAAGGACGTGCGAACCGTCTTCTTGAGCCCCTTGACCTTCACCTCGACCTCGTAGGTGCCCGGCTTGGGCGCCTCGAAGGTGGGGGTGCCGCAGTTGGCGGCGCTGGCCTTGCGGAACCAGGTGAGAGTGTGCGTCGAGCTGCCGCCGCCCGGCACCAGCCGCGGCAGCGGTTTCCTGGTCGGAGGGCAGTCGTCGGAGGCCCAGAACTTGGCGTCCTCCGGATTGTTGATCGTCACGATCGTCGCGGTGCGGCCGAGGTCGATCCGGCAGTCGCTGTCCCGCTCGTTGGTGACCTTCAGCTCGAACCGGGGCTTCTCGTCCGGGCCGTACTTCTTCTTGACGCTGCGCAGCGCCACGGTCACCGCGCCGGGCCTACAAGCCGCCAGGTCCGGCGGAGCCGGCACACCCGCCGCTCCCCCGCCGCCGTTGCCGCCCGAGCCCGAGCCCGAACCGCCGGAGCCCGAACCCTCCGAGCCCGAACCGTCGTTGTCCGACGCGTCCGAGCCGTCTCCCGCGCCCCAGCCGGTGCCGCCCGCCGAGGACCGGTCCTCCTCGTCGGAGCCTCCGGAACCGCTCGACCCGTCGGAGCCGCCGTCCTCCTCGTCCCGGCCGCCGGGGCGCTCGCTGATCGCCGGGCCGGAGTCGGTGGGGCCCGGAGTGATGGTGCCGGCGGGGCCGTTGCCCTTGCCGTCGCCCTTGCCCTCGGTCCGGGACGGGTCGCCGCCGAACGAGGTGACCGCCCAGACGACGATCAGGACCAGCAGCGCCAGGACGGCAAAGGCAACTGCCCTCCGGCGCCAGTAGATGGAGGAGGGAAGCGGCCCGATCGGATTGCGCAGAGATCCCACGCGGAAACCTTACGAGACATCAGCCACACCACAGGACCACACCCACCGCTAGGAGTACCAATTGTTGTGATGAGCGGCAGCGGGCAGGCATCCGGATGGCGACCTGGCCCGCTTCACGCCGCTTTGCCGTCTTTTTTCCCATTGTTGGGATTAAACGCCGTAATAGGCTTGTGCGGCTTCTCCGGCCTTTGCGGCATCGCGCCCGAAACACGCCGGACACGCGGGCGGGAGCAGCGGACAGGCTTTCGTACCGCGTGTGCGTTTTTCGGATGAGGGACGCCGTGCCAGGATCGGTCGTGCCATGACTGCGACCACCGAGACTTCCCAAGCCGCTTCGGCCGGCGCCCCGTCAGCGCGCGCCGCGGAATCCGAAGCCGTCGACCCCGCCCTGCGCGAGACGGCGCGCGCCCTCCATGCCCCCGTCGTCGACTGGTTCGCCACACACGCCCGCGACCTCCCCTGGCGCCGCCCGGAAGCGGGCGCGTGGGGCGTCATGGTCAGCGAGTTCATGCTCCAGCAGACCCCCGTCAACCGCGTACTGCCGGTGTACGAGGAGTGGATGAAGCGCTGGCCGCGCCCCGCCGACCTGGCCGCCGAGGCGCCCGGCGAAGCCGTACGCGCCTGGGGCCGGCTCGGCTACCCGCGCCGTGCGCTGCGGCTGCACGGCGCCGCCAAGGCCATAGCGGAACGGCACGGCGGAGAGGTCCCCGTCGAGCATGCCCAGTTGCTGGCGCTGCCGGGCGTGGGCGAGTACACGGCGGCCGCCGTGGTGTCGTTCGCGTACGGCAAGCGGCATGCGGTGCTCGACACCAATGTGCGCCGGGTCTTCGCGCGCGCCGTCAGCGGCCGCCAGTACCCGCCCAACGCGACGACCGCGGCCGAACGGAAGCTCGCCCGGGCACTGTTGCCCGAAGACGACGAGACGGCCTCGCGATGGGCGGCGGCCACCATGGAGCTGGGCGCGCTGGTGTGCACGGCACGCAGCCCCGAGTGCGGTCGCTGCCCGATCGCCGCGCAGTGCGCCTGGCAGCGCGCGGGTGCCCCCGCCCACCAGGGGCCCGCCCGGCGCACCCAGGCGTACGCCGGGACCGACCGGCAGGTGCGCGGACGGCTGCTGGCGGTGCTGCGGGCCGCCAAGGAGCCGGTGCCGCAGTCGGATCTCGACCGCATCTGGCACGAGCCGGTCCAGCGCGCACGGGCGCTGGACGGACTGGTGGCCGACGGGTTGGTCGAGCCGCTGGACGGGAAGCGCTACCGCCTGCCGCTCACCTGACCGGCTGGCCCGAGCCGACCCGGCCTGGCCCGACCTGGCCCGACCTGGCCCGACCTGGCCCGACCTGGCCCGACCTGGCCGACGAGGGTGGGCCGAGCCGCCCGAGGCGACCCCGGGCTCCACCCGACCCGCGGGGACACCGTCACGACGCCGCCCCCGCGGGTCGGGCTCCTGCGCGGGGGCGGGCGGCGGAGTGCGGGGGCGGGCGGGCGAGAGCGCCGCCCCGGCTCCTACTTCTGGGCCTCCGCGTCCTTGAGCGGGACCTCCTTGATGAACCACGCGGCCACGAAGGTGAGCAGCGCGACTCCGGTGGCCAGCAGGAAGACCCCGTGGGTGCCCCCGGCGACCGCGTGCTCGTACGCCTCCCGCACCTGGGCCGGGAGCTTCTCCAGCGAGGCTGCGTCGAGCTGGGGGCCGGTGTCGGCGAGCTGCTTCCCGCCGCCGGACCCTCCGGAGGCCGCGGCGCTCTCCCGCATGGAGTCCTCGACCCTACGGGCGAAGACCGTGCCCATCAGGGCCACGCCGAAGGAGCCCCCGATGGTGCGGAAGAGCGTCGTCGTCGAGGAGGCGACGCCCATGTCCTTGAGTTCGACGCTGTTCTGCGCGATGAGCATCGTGAGCTGCATCAGGAAGCCCATGCCCGCGCCGAGCACCGCCATGTAGAGGCCGGAGGTCAGCCTGCTGGTGCCGACGTCCATCTGCGCCAGCAGGAAGAGGCCGACCGGGATCAGCGCCCCGCCCATGATGGGGTACATGCGGTACCTGCCGGTCCGGGTGGTGGCCCGGCCGGTGACCACCGAGACGACCATCATCGGCAGCAGCACGGGGAGCAGCAGCAGCCCGGAGTTGGTGGCCGAGGCGCCCTGCACGCTCTGCTGGAAGAGCGGCAGGAAGGTCATCGAGCCGAACATCACGAAGCCGAGCACGAAGCCGATGAGGGCCATCAGCGAGAAGTTCCGGCTGTGGAAGACCCGCAGCGGGAGGATCGGCTCGGCGACCCGGCGCTCGACGAAGGGGAAGGCGGCCAGCGCGACCACGGCGAGCAGCGCGAGGCCGACGATGGTGGCCGAGTCCCAGTCGTACTCGGTGCCGCCCCAGCTCGTGACGAGCACGGCCGAGGTGATGCCGGCGGTCAGCAGCCCGGCGCCGAGGTAGTCGATCCGGCCCTTGGCGGGCTTCTTCGGCAGGTGCAGGACGGTGCCGACCATGGCGAGCGCGATGGCGCCCAGCGGCAGGTTGATGTAGAAGGCCCAGCGCCATCCGAGGTGGTCGGTGAGCGTCCCGCCGACGAGCGGGCCGCCGATCATGGCGAGGGACATCACCCCGGCCATCAGGCCCATGTACTTGCCGCGCTCGCGGGGCGGGATCAGATCGCCCATGATCGCCATGGCGCCGACCATGAGCCCGCCCGCGCCCAGGCCCTGCACGGCACGGAAGCCGATGAGCTGGCCCATCGTCTGGGCCGCGCCCGAGGCCATCGAGCCGATGAGGAAGAGCACGATCGAGGTGAGGAAGACGCCCTTGCGCCCGAACATGTCGCCGAGCTTGCCCCAGATCGGCGTCGAGGCCGCGGTGGTGAGGGTGTAGGCGGTGACGACCCAGGAGAGGTGTTCGAGGCCGCCGAGTTCGCCGACGATGGTGGGCATGGCCGTACCCACGATCATGTTGTCCAGCATGGCGAGCAGGACGGCGATCATCAGGGAGAGCAGGACCAGGCGCACGCTGCGCGGTTTGCGTCCTCCGGCCCCCGCGCCGGAGGCGGAGCCGGCGCCGTCGGCGCCCTCCGCGTCGGTGGCCGCTGCCGCGAGCGGGGCGGCTTCGGTCCCGGGGGCGGCGTCCTGGGTCGCCTCGGGAGTCGTCCCGGACGCGTCCTCGGCCGCCTTGGGGATTCCTTGGCCCGGACTCGGCCCTTCCTTGACCTGGAGATCCTCCGTTCCCCGTTTCGCCCCGTTTGTCGCGCTGCTCGCACTCATGCGCGGCCACTCCCTTTGCTCGCCACTTACTTGCCGCACGGCTAGTTCAGTACGATGGACAAAGTAGGGCGCCACTAGCCGGGCGTCAAGTAAGTTCCGAAGGGGCCGACATGAGCAGGGGAAACACCCGTCAGCGCATCCAGGACATCGCCCTGGAGCTGTTCGCTGAGCGCGGTTACGAGAAGACCTCGCTCAGGGAGATCGCCGAGCAGCTCGGGGTCACCAAGGCCGCGCTCTACTACCACTTCAAGACCAAGGAGGACCTGGTCACCAGCCTCTTCGAGGACCTGGTACTGGGCCCGGCCGACGAGGTGATCGCCTGGGCCGAGGCGCGGCAGCCGACCACTCTGGAGACGAAGCTGGAGATCCTCAACCGCTACAGCGAGTGCATCAGCAAGGCCACCCCCCTCGTCCGGTTCATCCACGAGAACCAGGCCGCGCTGCGCGAGCTGTCCGTGGGCGAGCAGATGAAGGCGCGTATGTTCACCCTGCTGAAGCTGATCAGGGACGAGGACGCCGCCCTGACCGACCAGGTGCGCTGCAGCTCGGCCCTGTTCACCATGCACTCGTCGCTCTTCACGCTGGAGAGTTCCGGCGCGGGCATCGAGGAGAAGCGCCAGGCCGCCCTGGAGGTCGCCCGGGAGCTGGTCACCTCGGCCCACCACCACGGTCCGGCGCCGCGGCCCGACACGGAGACGAGCAGCGCCCGTCACGGATGACGGGCGCTGCTGCCGACTCCGGCACGTCCCCTGGGCCGGAGCGTCCTGGGGCGGCGCGGGCCGCACGGCACCGACCGGGGGTCGGGCAGCGGGCCGCGCCACGGGAGGCGAGGGTCAGAAGGTGACGCCGACCGCCCGCATGGCCGCCACCGGGTCGACCGCCGTGCCGTAGTTCGGACCCTTGCGGACCTCGAAGTGCAGGTGCGGCCCCGAGGAGTTCCCGGTGTTGCCGGACTTGGCTATGTTCTGTCCGGTCTTGATCTGCTGACCGGGCTTGACGTCGATCTGCGACAGGTGCGCGTACTGCGAGTACGCACCGTTGTCGTGCCGGATCACGATGGCGTTGCCGTACGCCGGGCCGTCACCGGCCCCGTTCGGCCCCGCCTTGACGACGGTGCCCTTGTGCACGGCCTTGACCGGGGTGCCGACGCCCACGGCGAAGTCCTGGCCGGAGTGGTTGTGCGCCCAGCGGCCGCCCGCCTTGCCGTAGGAGGCGCTCAGCTCGTACTCGCCGCCGACCGGCTTGATCCAGGACGCCTGCAGGCGCTCGGCGTCCCGGGCCGCCTTCTGGGCCGCGCGCTTCTTCGCCTCGGCCGCGCGCTTCTTCGCCTCGGCGGCGCGCTTCTCGGCCTTCTCGGCGGCCGCGACGGCCTTGCGATGCGCGTCGGCCTGCTGCTGCGTGGACTTCGCGAGGCTGCTCGCCGTGCCGGTCGCGAAGATGTCGTGCTGGGCCGTGTTCGCCTCGGCCTTCGCGGCCGCCAGCGCCGTGCCGGCCCCCAGGGCCATCGACGCGCCCATTCCGACGGCCAGCGCCGTCGTGTAGGTACGGGCGCGGTTGGTGGTCCTCGACATCGCCATAGGGGTGCTACCTCCGGAAGGGGGTTCGTGGAGTGCGCCTCGAAGCGGACGCGCCCCCTTGGTAACCCGCCCGAAAAGGGACATCAAGGACCTCATCTACTAAACAGCCCCGTAGCAGGATGAGAGACCCAGGTCACTCCGCGGCGCCGCACCGGGTCCCGCGCACCTGCCGGGCCCGCACGGCGGCTCCCGGCCTCCTAACCGGCCTCGTAGCCCCGTCCGGCCCTGTGCCGCACCTCACGGCGGCCCCGCGCCGGACGTGGCCGGGCTCATATGGCCCCGCTCACTCGGGAGGCCCCGGCGATGCGAGGGGGCCGTCATCGACGCGGCGCACGGGTCCCTCTACGCTTGCTCGCCGTACGCGGCTCCGTACTGCGGGGAGTCGAGCGCCGAACGGGGGGGTCGGGGATGGACGCGGGGGTCATCGGGCTGCGCATCGCCTCCAGCGTGCTGGCACCGCTGGTCAAGCGGCTGTTCACCGCGGAGAGCGCGGGCGCCGGGCTGGTGGACCGGCCGGTACGCGTCTCGCGGCTGGTCTCCTTCACGGGCGAGCGCCGGGAGCTGGGCCGGCAGCAGCTGGAGAAGCTCGCCGGGGAACTGGTCGACCGGGCGGTACGGGACATCGGACCGCATGAGGCCCCCTCCCCCGGCGAGGCGGAGCGGGTCGCGGAGCGGCTCGCCGACACGCTGCACGCGCTCGGGGACATCGGCCTGAGCGACGTGGAGGCGGTCAGCCTCGGCCACACCGACTTCGCCCGCGCCCTGCACGCACAGGCCGCCATGCACGACCCGCAGCGGGACGCCGACCCCGCGGAGGAGGCGCTCTACCAGCGGGTGCTGGAGACGGCCTGCCTGCACATCCTGCACTTCCTCACCCAGCGCTCCACCTTCGTGGCCCGCACCCTGGTCGAGCAGAGCCGCAGGCTCGGGGACCTGGTCACCCTCATCGACGTCCTGATCGAGCGCGTCCCCTCCCAGTCCGCGCAGGACGCCGGGTTCGAGCAGCAGTACGCCCGCTACGTCGCCAACCGGCACCGCACCCTCACCATCTACGGCATCGACGTCCAGCAGGCCAGCGAGTGGCCGCTGGACACCGCCTATCTGAGCCTGGAGGCGACGGCCGACGGGCCGGG
The DNA here is from genome assembly GCF_042869575.1 of Streptomyces sp. NPDC006925. Taxonomy (NCBI): domain Bacteria; kingdom Bacillati; phylum Actinomycetota; class Actinomycetes; order Kitasatosporales; family Streptomycetaceae; genus Streptomyces; species Streptomyces sp. NPDC006925. The sequence continues at coordinate 62,807 of NZ_JBIAGB010000028.1, read as the reverse complement.
TACCGGCGCGTTCGACGACCTGGAGGGCATGGCAGCGGCCTCCGCCACTGCCGAGGCACACCCCGCCGACCAGGCGCTTGCCGGACACCGGCGGGTGCTGCTGCGCGGTGTGGCGGGCTCCGGGAAGACCACCCTCGTCCAGTGGCTCGCCGTCACCACCGCACGCCAGTCCGAGCTGACCGGACGACACGCCCACCTGATCGGCCGGGTGCCCTTCGTCCTGCCGCTGCGCACTCTGACGCGTGGTACGGCGGCGCTGCCGACACCCGCCGACTTCCTGTCCGGCGTCGGCTGCCCGCTGGCCGGAGCACAGCCGCACGCCTGGGCCGACCGCGTGCTGGCGGCCGGGCGCGGGGTGCTGCTGATCGACGGCATCGACGAGGTACCGGAGCAGGAGCGCGACCGCGCCCACGCCTGGCTGCGCGACCTGACGATCGCGTACCCGGACAACCTCGTCCTGGTGACCTCGCGCCCCTCCGCCGTACGGGAGGACTGGCTGGGCCGGGAGGATTTCAGCGAACTCTCCCTCTCCCCCATGCGCCCCGCCGACGTCGGCCTGTTCATCGGCCGCTGGCACGCGGCGGCGGAGGCGGACGAGGAACTGGCGGCCGCGTTGCGTGCGGCCGTACGCACCCGCTCCGACCTGTCCCTGCTGGCCACCAACCCCCTGATGTGCGGTCTGATCTGCGCCCTCCACCGGGAACGGCACGGCTTCCTGCCCCGGGGCCGCAAGGCCCTCTACGACGCCGCGCTGGCAATGCTGCTGGAGCGGCGCGACCGGGAGCGCGCCGTCTACGCCGCACATCCGGCCGGCGTCGAACTGGACGAGGCGTCCCAGGTGGAGCTTCTGCAGAAGCTCGCCTACTGGCTGATTCGCAACGGCCGCTCCGAGATGGCGCAGAGCGACGCGGTCGGCCTGGTGGAGCGGATGCTGCCGGCCATGCCGTACGTCGCCGACCAGGGCTCGGCGACGGCGATCTTCCGCTTTCTGCTCGTGCGCTCCGGCCTGCTGCGCGAGCCGGGGCCCGGGGCCGTGGATTTCGTCCACCGGACCTTCCAGGACTATCTGGGAGCCAAGGCTGCCGTGGAGGAGCGCGACTTCGGCGTACTGGTGCAGAACGCGCACCTGGACCAGTGGGAGGACGTGCTGCGGATGGCCGTCGCGCACGCCCGCCCCGACGAGCGGGCCCGCCTGTTGCGGGGCCTGGTCGAGCGGGGGGACACGGAGCCGGAGTGGCGGACCCGGTTGCACCTGCTGGCGACGGCGTGCCTGGAACACGCCACGAAGCTGGACCCGGCCGTGCGGGGCGAGGTGGAAGAGCGCGCCAGGGAACTGATTCCGCCGCAGAGCGTCGACGAGGCGAAGAAGCTCGCCGAGGTCGGCCCGGTGGTGCTCGAGCTGCTGCCGGGACCGGAGAGTCTGAAGGCTCACGAAGCCCAGGCCGTGGCCCACACCGCGGCCCAACTCGGCACCGACGCCGCGCTCGCACTCCTGACCCGGTTCCGTGACCACCCGTCCTCCGCCGTGCTGCATCAGCTGGCCGGCCACTGGGACCGTTTCGACGCGGACGCCTACGCGCAGCAGATCATCGCCCACCTTCCCGACCGGCCCGAGGTACAGGTCACGGCGAGCACGCCACAGCATCTGGCGTGGCTGCGCAGGCTGGGCGAGCGGACGAACTCACGCGTCCGTGGCGAGTTCTCCGTCGACGACATCATCCAGGCCCATGGCTCGGGCACGGAGCTGGTCGAGCTCACCCTCGCGCGCAACCCCGCACTGAGCCGGCTGGACTTCGTCCAGTCCTTCCCGCACCTGCGCACGCTCCACCTCCGTGAATGCCCGGTGGCGGACCTCGCTCCGCTGGCCGCGCTGCCCCTGGAAGTCCTGTACTTGTGGGACGTGCAGTCGCTCGCGCAGCTGGAGGGGATCGAGGCGCTCACCGGCCTCCGCCAGCTGTGTCTGCGGGAGAGCACCCCTTGGCCGGGCGTCTCCCACATCGCTCATCTCTCCGAGCTGACCACGCTGCTCCTCCCGGAGGACGCGGAGACGTTCACCGGGATATCCCGCCTCCGCGGTCTCAAGACGCTGAACGTCTTCATGACCGCGCATCCACTGCCGCCCGAGGACTGGTCCGAACTCGCCGAACTGCCCGGGTTCGAAGAGCTCACCTGCGAGCCGCACCACCTGGACAACATCAGTTGGAGCCGGACTCCACTGCCGCAGGTGACACAGATGCAGGTGGTCAGCAATGTCCCGTTCGACCTGGGCGTGCTGCCCGAGTGCTTCCCCGGCCTGCGCAGGCTCCAGCTGACACAGGCGCGTGCGTCCCTCGACCTCGCACCGCTGGCAGCACTCTCCCGACTCGAAGAGGTGACGCTGGTCCTCCCCGAGAACCCAGCGATCGCCCACCACCTCCCCTCGCACATCGAGGTCACCACCATCCCCGACCCCCGGCGGAGGCGGGCCCAACCCTGACGCAAACGCAGGGTGACCGGCACCACACGGACGGCCTACGCTGGTTCTCAACCAGTCAACAGACGACCACCAGAAACCGATCCGGGAACCGCCACCTCGCCCCTCACCCCACACCACACCCACACCCGCCCCGCACCGCCCCCGTCAGGGAGCCCTCATCCATGGACCCAGCAGTCCGACTCGCCTCGTCCGTCGCCGACCCTCTCGTGTGTCAGCTTCTGCTCCCCGTGGAGGCCACCCCAGACCAGGCCCAGTCCGAGGGGGAGCTGCTGGCGCGGCTCGTCTCCTTCCGCGGGGAGAACCCGCCGCTGTCCTACGAGGCGCTGCTCTCACTCGCCCGGGAACTGGTGGGCCTCGCCGCACCCGCCCACCGGCTGCCGCACCTGGACGAGGGGCCCGTCGCCGCGATACTCGCCCGCACCCTGTGGATCATCGGAGAGCTCGACACCACCGATGAGCAGGCGGTCCGGCTGGGGCCGCAGGACTTCGCCCGCAAGCTGCGCTCCGCGCTCCCGGGCGCCGACCGCGAACTGTCCACGGACGCGGCCTGGTTCCACGACCGGCTCCTGGTCACCGTCTGCCTGCACCTGCTGCACCACCTCATCCGCCGCTCCCCCGTCCTCTCCGACCGCATGCCGGAACGCGCCCACCGCATCCGCCAGCTGATCGACCTGAACGATGTGGAGGCCGTACGGGGCCGACCGGAGCCCTCCGCCGTGGACGCCGAGTTCGAGGCCCGCTACGCCCGTTCCATTGCCGAGCAGTACAACCGGGTGACCATCTACGGCATAGATCTGCCCAACCCCAACACCCCGGACAACTGGTCGCTGGACGCCACCTACCTCAGCCTCAGCGCCGAGTTCGACAACCCGGACCGGCGCGAGGAGGACGGGGGCAGCGGCGAACCGGTGCTCCCCGCCGACCGCGCGCTGGGCGGCCACGAGCGGGTGCTGCTGCGCGGTGTGGCCGGATCGGGCAAGACAACGCTCGTGCAGTGGCTGGCCGTCTCCGCGGCCCGCGACGTGCTGCCGCCCGAACTGGCCTCGCTGCGCGGCCGGATCCCGCTGGTGCTGCCGGTGCGCCGGTTCGCGCGCGAGGGATTCCCCTCCCCGGAGGACTTCCTGCGGGCCGTGCGCCATCCGCTGGCCGACGAGGCGCCCGACGGCTGGGTGGCCCGGGTCCTCACCGAGGAGCGGGGGCTGCTGTTGGTCGACGGCATCGACGAGGTGCCCGAGTCCGAGCGGGCAGCGCTGCGGCACCAGCTGCGCCGCCTGATGCGGATCTACTCGGGAAACTTCTGCCTGGTGACCGCGCGCCCCTCGGCCGTGGAGGCGAACTGGCTGGCCGACGAGGGCTTCGACGAACTGGCGCTGGCGCCCATGAGCCGCGACCAGGTGGCCTCCTTCATCACCGCCTGGCACACGGCGGCCGCCGACGACGAGGGCAAGGACCACCAGCGGCTGGCCGACTACCGCGACCAGCTCCTCTCCTCCATCCCGCTCTACCGCGAACTGCGCGGCCTGGCGACCAACCCGCTGATGTGCGGGCTGATCTGCGCCCTCAACCGGGACCGGTCCGGCTCGCTGCCGCAGGGGCGCAAGGAGCTGTACGAGGCCGCGATGGAGATGCTCCTGCAGCGCCGCGACCCCGAGCGCCGCGTCCTGTACGCCGACGCCGTGAAACTGCGGCGCGGCGCCCGCGAACGGCTGCTGCGCAAGCTCGCCTACCGGATGCTGGTCGCCCGACGGGCCGAACTGACCATGGAGGAGGCGCTGGAGGAGATCGCCCGGCAGCTCCCCGCCATCCCCTCCACCTCCGGCCAGGGGCAGCCAGAGGACATCTTCAACCACCTGCTGCTGCGTACCGGGCTGCTGCGCGAACAGTCCGACCACTCGGTCGAGTTCGTGCACCGCACCGTGCAGGACTACCTCGCCGCCAAGGAGTCCGTCGAGCAGGGCGCCTTCGACATGCTGCTCGACCACGCGCACGAGACCGAGTGGGAGGAGGTCATCCGGATGGCCGTCGCGCACTCCCGCCCCGCCGAGTGCGCACGGCTGCTGGGCGGGCTGCTGGCGCCCGGCCGCAAGGGCATGCAGCGCAACCGGCGGCGGCTGCTGGCGGCCGCCTGCCTGGAGCATGTGACGGAGCTGGACCCGGAGACCCACGCCCGTATCCGCCGCGAGACCCGCAACATGGTGCGGCCCACCACCCTGGAGGGCGCCCGCAGTCTGGGATGGGTGGGGCCCATCGTGCTGGAGATGCTGCCGGACCCCGGCACCGTTCCCGACCGGGAGGCGCACCGGCTCGCCGTGACCACCACCCGGATCAACGACGACGCGGCCATCCACTACCTCGCCCAGCTGCGGAACCGCGCTTCGCTGGAGCTGCGCGCCGAGCTGGCCCGCGGCTGGCGGAACTTCGACACCGACCGGTACGCCGAGGAGATCATCGCGCACCTCGACCCGGAGGGGTTGTACTTCCCGGTCTCCGACCGCTTCGAGCTGGCGGCGCTGCGGAAGCTGGGCGGGCGGGCGCGGGTGCAGATCGTCGGGCCGCTCACCCCCGACGAGCTGCTGGAGGGGCTCGCCCACGAGCAGCTCACCCATCTGTGGCTCGCCTACGACCTGGGCGTGCCGATGGGGTGGCTCGCGGCCTTCCCGCACCTGACGACCCTCCGCGTCAATCCGCGGCTGCCCCGGGTCAGCGGGGTGCCCGACGGGATCCGCATCCTGTCCTGAGGGGCTTGGGGCCCTGGGGGGCTTGGGGCCCTGGGGGGCCTGGGGCCTTAGCGGTCCTGAGCGCCCCGCCGGCGGACGGCCCGAACACCGGGCCGCGCCGGGCCGGGCCGGGCCGGAAACACCGGTGGGGACCGACCCATGACAGGTCGGTCCCCACTCGGATGTTCCGGCGTGCTAGCCCTGCGGCGTCACGCCTCCTTGCTGAGGTTGGGTCCGCCGCCCGCGGCGGACTCCACCGGAGGAGCGTCCGGCAGTGCGGACTTCTCCTCGCCGCGGAAGGTGAAGGTCTTCCCCTCGCCCTCGCCCTCGGTGTCCACGACCACGATGTGACCGGGCCGCAGCTCGCCGAAGAGGATCTTCTCCGACAGGATGTCCTCGATCTGGCGCTGGATCGTCCGGCGCAGCGGCCGGGCGCCCATCACCGGGTCGTAGCCCTTCTCGGCGAGCAGCTCCTTGGCCTCGGTGCTCAGCTCGATGCCCATGTCGCGGTCCTTCAGCCGCTCGTCCACCTGCGAGATCATCAGGTCGACGATGCGGATGATGTCGTCCTGCGTGAGCTGGTGGAAGACGACGGTGTCGTCGACACGGTTGAGGAACTCCGGCCGGAAGTGCTGCTTGAGCTCGTCGTTGACCTTCGCCTTCATCCGCTCGTATCCCGCGCGGACGTCGCCCTGGGCGGTGAAGCCGAGGTTGAAGCCCTTGGAGATGTCCCGGGTGCCGAGGTTGGTCGTCATGATGATGACCGTGTTCTTGAAGTCCACGACCCGGCCCTGGGAGTCGGTCAGCCGACCGTCCTCCAGGATCTGCAGCAGCGAGTTGAAGATGTCCGGGTGGGCCTTCTCGACCTCGTCGAAAAGGACCACGGAGAACGGCTTGCGGCGCACCTTCTCGGTGAGCTGGCCGCCCTCCTCGTAGCCGACGTAGCCGGGCGGGGAGCCGAAGAGCCGCGAGACGGTGTGCTTCTCGCCGAACTCCGACATGTCGAGGGAGATCAGCGCCTCCTCGTCCCCGAACAGGAACTCGGCCAGCGTCTTGGACAGCTCCGTCTTACCCACGCCGGAGGGACCGGCGAAGATGAACGAGCCACCGGGGCGCTTGGGGTCCTTCAGGCCCGCACGGGTGCGCCGGATCGCCTGGGAGAGCGCCTTGATGGCGTCTTCCTGGCCGATGACGCGCTTGTGCAGCTCGTCCTCCATGCGCAGGAGCCGGCTGGACTCCTCCTCGGTGAGCTTGAAGACCGGGATGCCGGTGGCCGTGGCCAGGACCTCGGCGATCAGCTCCTCGTCCACCTCGGCGACGACGTCCATGTCGCCGGCCTTCCACTCCTTCTCCCGCTTGGCCTTCTCGGCCAGCAGCTGCTTCTCCGTGTCACGGAGGGAGGCGGCCTTCTCGAAGTCCTGCGAGTCGATCGCGGACTCCTTGTCCCGGCGCACGTTCGCGATCTTCTCGTCGAACTCGCGCAGGTCCGGCGGAGCGGTCATCCGGCGGATGCGCATCCGGGAGCCCGCCTCGTCGATCAGGTCGATCGCCTTGTCGGGCAGGTAGCGGTCCGAGATGTAGCGGTCGGCGAGGGTGGCCGCACCGACCAGGGCTGCGTCGGTGATCGAGACGCGGTGGTGCGCCTCGTACCGGTCGCGCAGGCCCTTGAGGATCTCGATGGTGTGCGGCAGCGACGGCTCCGCGACCTGGATGGGCTGGAAGCGGCGCTCGAGGGCGGCGTCCTTCTCCAGGTACTTGCGGTACTCGTCCAGCGTGGTGGCACCGATGGTCTGCAGCTCGCCGCGGGCCAGCATCGGCTTGAGGATGCTCGCCGCGTCGATGGCGCCCTCGGCGGCGCCCGCGCCGACCAGGGTGTGCAGCTCGTCGATGAACAGGATGATGTCGCCGCGCGTACGGATCTCCTTGAGCACCTTCTTCAGGCGCTCCTCGAAGTCGCCCCGGTAGCGGGAGCCGGCGACCAGCGCGCCCAGGTCGAGGGTGTAGAGGTGCTTGTCCTTGAGGGTCTCGGGCACCTCGCCCTTGACGATGGCCTGCGCCAGCCCCTCGACGACGGCGGTCTTGCCGACGCCGGGCTCACCGATGAGCACGGGGTTGTTCTTCGTACGGCGGGACAGGACCTGCATGACCCGCTCGATCTCCTTCTCGCGCCCGATGACCGGGTCGAGCTTGGACTCGCGGGCGGCCTGCGTGAGATTGCGGCCGAACTGGTCCAGCACCAGCGAGGTGGACGGCGTGCCCTCGGCGGGTCCGCCGGCCGTGGCGGCTTCCTTGCCACCGGAGTAACCGGACAGGAGCTGGATCACCTGCTGGCGCACCCTGTTCAGGTCGGCGCCCAGCTTGACGAGAACCTGGGCTGCGACACCCTCGCCCTCGCGGATCAGCCCCAGCAGGATGTGCTCGGTACCGATGTAGTTGTGGCCGAGCTGAAGGGCTTCGCGGAGCGACAGCTCCAGCACCTTCTTGGCACGAGGAGTGAAGGGGATGTGGCCGGACGGCGCCTGCTGGCCCTGTCCGATGATCTCCTCCACCTGCTGGCGGACAGCCTCAAGCGAGATCCCGAGGCTCTCCAGTGCCTTAGCGGCGACACCCTCACCCTCGTGGATCAGGCCCAGAAGGATGTGCTCGGTGCCGATGTAGTTGTGGTTGAGCATCCGGGCTTCTTCCTGAGCCAGGACGACAACCCGCCGCGCGCGGTCGGTGAACCTCTCGAACATCGTTAATCGCTCCTCAGAGCGGTCAGGCAGTGAGGGGACGCTCCCCTCGCTGTCCTTCCGCAGCTTAGTCCCGCAACGGGGGACCGCTCATTCCAACTGCCGACTGCGGCCCGGTCGACCCGGTCGATCATGCGCCTCCTGCCCGGACAGCCGACACCAGTTCCAACCCGATGGTGCGAGACGATGTTCCCGCAGGCCAGGCGTATTCACCTGGATCCACTACGCCGAAGGCGAACACCTCCGCACCGGCACCCTGGCCGTGCGGTGGCACCTGTCACTCAGCACCCCCGATCCGCCGCCGCCACCTGGGGCTTCCTGGCTGTCAGAGCCTTCTTACCCGCTCGGTGTGACAGTCCATGCGGCTTCCGTCGGATACGGCACCCCGCATCCGCTGAGGGCGAACAGGCGGGTGCCCTTTCCGTGGACACCGTAGGAGCGGGCACACCGAGTGACGCGGCACAGCAGCGCGTGACAGGACCGGTGCGCGACGGGACCCGCCGACCGGCGGTCGGCCGGCCCCTGGGGAGGCCGCCGCGAGGGGGCCTCCCGAACCGGGACGGCCATCGGGGTCAGGGTCGGCCCGTGAGCCGGAACGCCTCAGCCGTTGGCCTTCTCGTACGCCTCGCGAATGCTGGCCGGAACACGACCGCGGTCATTGACCTCGTACCCCTGCTCCTTGGCCCACGCGCGGATCTTCGCGGTGTCCTGGCTGCTGCTGGAACCCGATCCCGAGCGGCTCCCCTTTCCGCGCGAGGAACGGCCGCCGGTGCGCCGACCGCCCTTCAGATAGGGCTCCAGCGCGGATCGGAGCTTGTCCGCATTAGCGGTCGTGAGGTCGATCTCGTAGGACTTACCGTCCAGCGCGAACGTCACCGTCTCGTCCGCCTCGCCGCCCTCGAGGTCGTCGACAAGAAGAACCTGAACCTTCTGTGCCACCTGATACTCCCATTCGTCCTGGATAACGGATTACAGATACCGACGTGGAAAGCAAACCGCTTTTCTCTGGGAAACACAAACCCTGTGCCGAGTTTGCCCGGCGGCTCCGCTGGGATTGGCGGGATCTTTCGGACATAGTGGCGGGCCTTCGCCCCCGGTTCACAGATGCAGCAGCATCCGGCTGTTGCCCAAGGTGTTGGGCTTCACCCGTTCGAGACCCAGGAACTCGGCCACACCCTCGTCGGGGGAACGCAGCAGCTCGCTGTAGACATCCCCGTCCACCGGGGCCTCGCCGATCTCCATGAAGCCGTGCTTGGCGAAGAACTCGACTTCGAAGGTGAGGCAGAAAATGCGCCGCACCCCGATCCAGCGGGCGGTGCGCAGGAGCTTCTCCAGCAGCAGATGTCCGACGCCGGTTCCGCGCCGGGACCGGTCCACGGCCAGAGTCCGGACCTCCGCGAGGTCTTCCCACATGACGTGCAGCGCGCCGCAGCCCACGACTTCCGCGTCCGCGTCCCGTTCCGCCACCCAGAACTCCTGGATGTCCTCGTAAAGGGTCACGGTGGCTTTGTCGAGCAGGATGCGGTCACGCGAGTAGGCGTCGAGCAGCTGGCGCACCGCCGGGACATCGGCCGTGCGGGCCCTGCGGATGGTGATCTCGGATAGCGGTGCGCGTTCTGTCATGAACGGACGCTATCGACCCTCGGTCTCGCCGCCCGCAGCGGGGGGATCGAGATGGACACCGTTCAGATGTGCGACTCGCAAGGCGGTCCGCAACACCTCGGCCTGTTCCGGGGACATCATCCCGAAGAAGTCGACAAGAGCGGCGGCGGGGTTGTCACTGGCCGACCACGCCTCATGCATGAGAGCGGCCGAGTATGCGGCCCGGGTGGAGACGGCTGCATAACGATAGGCGCGGCCTTCTTGGTCCCGGCGCAGCCAGCCCTTCTGGCGCAGGTTGTCCATTACGGTCATCACCGTCGTGTACGCGACGGTGCGTTCCTTCTGGAGATCTTCGAGGACTTCCCGCACGGTGACCGGGCGGTTCCAGCGCCACACCCGGGTCATCACGGCGTCTTCCAGCTCTCCCAATGGCCTCGGCACAGAAGAACAATAGTGGAAAATGTCCGAATCGAGGAAATTACCCGGACGGTGGGCGGGGTGCACCGGAGCCCGGAGTCCGGTGCGGCGGGTACCCCGGGTCAGTTCCGGCGCTGGTGCCCGGCCGCCTCGGCGCGCGCGGCGGCGGCGTCGACGATGCCGTCCTCCTTCGCCTTGTTCGCGCCGCCCTGGGTCTTGACGATCGTCACGATGAGCGCCGTGAAGGCCACCGCCATCACGAGCGGCGGGGTCAGTGCGGCGACGTAGTCCATGCCAGGGCCTCCTCGGTGAACGGAGCCCCCAGGGTAACGCCGCCCCCCGCGGCCGGACCGGCAGGGCGGGGCGGCGGCGGGGCGGCGGCGGGGCGAAGGCCGGACGGTGGGGCGGAGCAGCAGGGGAGAGCGGCGGTGGAGAGCGGCAGGGCGGAGGAGCAGGACGAGGCGAGGCACCAGGAGGTGCGGGCCCGGCCGAGCGGACCGGCGCGGCCTCGTGCTTCCCGGGCCGGCGGTGCGCGCCCGGCGGAGGCACGCGCCCGGCGGAGACGGAAACCCGGCGGAGACGGAAACCCGGCGGAGACGGAAGCCCGTGAGGGTGCGGGGCCGGAGCGGCGGGACCGGCAGCGGCAAGCCCGCGGGACAGCGAAGGCGCGAGGCCGCGCCGGGAGGCGGTCACACGGCCCGGCGGTGCGCGACCGGTGCGCGACCGTCGGCGCGTGCCGCGTCACACGGGGACGGCGTGCGGCGGCAGAAGCGCCTGCCCAGGGCGGCCCCGGGCGGCCCGCTGCTCGGTGCCCGGCTCCGCGTCCGGCTCCGCGTCCGGCTCGCTCGGGGGCGCGGGCGGGGTCCGGCGGCGCCGGGGCGGAAAGACCTCGGCGGGGGTGGGCACGGGCCGCGACGGGGTGGCGGGGCGCTCGGCGGGAGCGGGCTCGGCCGGGCCCGAGGGCTTCCCGGGCCGCCGGGGCGCCGGTTCCGGCCCGTCGCCGTCCTCCTGCTCGCCCGCCCGCACAGCGGGTACGCGGGACGCCTGACGGCCGCCCTGCGGCCGGGGCAGCCGGGGCACGCGGGCCTCCTCGGCGCGCCGCAGCAGGCCCGTGCGGCGGGCGGCCTCTTGCGGGCCCACCGGCTGGGCGCACAACCCGCGGAGCGCGGAGAGGTCGGCGGGAGCTGGGAGGTACCCGGCGGCGAGAGCGTCCTCGAACTGCTCCAGGTAGCCGGCCGCGGCGCCCGGAAGTGCCGCGCGGTGGCGGGCGAGGTCGGCGCGCACGAAGGAGCGCAGCCGAGCGGCCTCACCGAGCGCCTCGTCCACGGCCCGGACGAGCCGCAGGTACTCCTGGACCCGCTCGGGCGCGGGGTCGGACTGGAGGGCGATGGCGAGAGCGCCGCCGAGCACACGCAGCTCGTGCGGGCCGAACGCCACGCCGCCTCGGGAACCGTATGGCGTGGGCATGCGGCGACGATAGAAGGCGCGAGAACCAAATGTACGTATTGCCTGATTTACGGCGTGGCGGCCTCCCCCGCCGCCACGCGGGACGCCGCCGCCCGGCAACACCTCCCCTGCCGACACCTGAACGACGCAGACGCGCAGACACGCAGACACGCAGACGGGCAGACACGCAGGCGGGCAGACGCGCAGCCGGCACGCACGGCGGCACGGACGCCATCGGCGCGCGGACCCCGCGGGAACCGCCCGCCCGACGCGCAGCCCCCGCGTTCAGCTCCGTTCGACGTTGCGCTCGTACACCATCCGGAGGCCGATCAGCGTCAGCCAGGGCTCGTGCTCGTCGATCACCGTCGACTCGCCCAGCACCATCGGGGCGAGCCCGCCGGTCGCGATGACGGTGACGTCCTGCGGATCGTCCGCCAGCTCCGCCGCCATCCGGTTGACGACCCCGTCCACCTGGCCCGCGAAGCCGTAGACGATGCCCGCCTGCATCGCCTCGACGGTGTTCTTGCCGATCACGCTGCGCGGCCGGGCGATCTCGATCTTGCGGAGCTGCGCGCCCCGCATGCCCAGCGCGTCCACCGAGATCTCGATACCGGGTGCGATGACGCCGCCGACGTACTCGCCGCGCGCCGAGACCGCGTCGAACGTGGTGGCCGTGCCGAAGTCGACCACCACGCACGGGCCGCCGTACAGCTCGACCGCCCCCAGCGCGTTGATGATCCGGTCGGCCCCGACCTCCTTCGGGTTGTCCATCAGGATCGGCACACCGGTCTTGACCCCGGGCTCCACCAGGACCGCCGGGATGTCCCCGTAGTAGCGCCGGGTGACCTCGCGCAGTTCGTGCAGGACGGAGGGGACGGTCGAGCAGATGGCGATGCCCTCGATGTTGTCGCCCAACTCCTCGCCGAGCAGCGGGTGCATCCCCATCAGCCCGTTCAGCAGCACGGCCAGCTCGTCCGCCGTACGGCGCGCCTCCGTCGAGATCCGCCAGTGCTCGACGATCTCCTCGCCGTCGAACAGGCCCAGCACGGTGTGGGTGTTGCCCACGTCGATGGTGAGCAGCATCAGTGCTGTTCCTCCCGCAGGTCCAGGCCGATGTCGAGCACCGGCGCGGAGTGGGTGAGCGCCCCCACCGCGAGGTAGTCGACGCCGGTGGCCGCGTACTCGGCGGCAGTGGCGAGGGTCAGCCGCCCGGAGGACTCCAGCCGCGCCCGGCCCGCCACCAGGGTGACCGCCTCGGCGGTCGTCCCCGGGGTGAAGTTGTCCAGCAGCAGCAGATCGGCCCCCTGGTCGAGCACCGGCGGGATCTGGTCGAGGCTGTCGACCTCCACCTCGATGGGGGTGTCGGGAAACTCCGCGCGCACCCGCGCGAACGCCTCGGCCACCCCGCCCGCGGCGATCACATGGTTGTCCTTGATCAGCGCCGCGTCGGACAGCGACATCCGGTGGTTGACCCCGCCCCCGCAGCGCACCGCGAACTTCTCCAGGGCACGCAGCCCCGGCGTGGTCTTGCGGGTGTCGCGCACCCGCGCTCCGGTGCCCTCCAGCGCGTCCGCCCAGGCGCGGGTCGCGGTCGCGATCCCGGAGAGCCGGCACAGCAGGTTGAGGGCGCTGCGCTCGGCGGTGAGCAGGTCGCGGGTACGGGTGCGGACCGTCAGCAGCCGCTGCCCGGCGGCCACCCGGTCCCCGTCCAGCGCGTGCCGCTCCACCTCGAACTCGTCGGTGCACACCACCGAGAGGACCGCCTCGGCGACCCGGAGCCCGGCGACGGTGCCCGCCTCCCGGGCCGTGAAGTCGCCCGTGGCGACGGCCTCCTCCGGGATGGTGGCGACGCTGGTGACGTCCACACCGCGGTCGAGGTCCTCCTCGACCGCCAGGTGGGCGATGTCCTCGACCTGCACGGGGTCCAGGCCGGAGTCGCTCAGCAGCTGCGCCAGATCGGGGTCCAGGCCGCACTCCAGCGGGTCGAGCCCGTCCGGGTCAGGCTCGGCCGAGCAGCCGCAGCCGTCGCCGCAGCCACCGCCCTCGGACGGCGCCGAGGGGCCCCGGCCGATCTGGAGGAGGGGGAGGTCGTCGGTCACTGTTGCTCCTTGGGCAAGGCGACAACCGGCGGGAAGGCGGTCGTCCGGGTGGTACGGAGAGTGAAGGGGAAAGTGTCCGGGGCGGCTTCTTCCGCTCCGGCCGCGGGGGCGCCGGTGGCCACGTCGGCGCCGGGGACCAGGTCAGCGGCAGCAGCCTCGCCGGCGCCGACAGCGGCGACGGTGGCAGCGGGGGTGGTGGCGGCAGCGGGAGCGGTGACGGTGACGACGAGGTGCCGGCCCCACCGCTCGTCGTCCCGGTCCGGGTGGTCCTCACGCCAGTGGCAGCCGCGGGTCTCCTCGCGGCGGAGGGCCGCCGCAACCAGCACCCGGGCCACCAGATGGAGGTTGGTCGTCTCCCAGGTGTCCACGCCCGGCTCGGGGCGCTTCTCGGCCGCCGCGCCGGAGAGGGCCGCCAGCCGCTCCGCAGCCCCCGCAAGGGAGGCGGCGGACCGGAGCACTCCGGCGCCCTCGGTCATCACGCGCTGGATGCGGGTGCGCGCGGAGGCGGGAAGCAGCGCCGCCCGCGCCGGACCGGCGGTGTCCGCGGGTCGCGCGGGCGCCGCGGACCCGCCGCCCGGACCCGCGGCCGGGTCGAGCACCGCCTCGGCGATCCGCTCCGCGAACACCAGGCCCTCCAGCAGGCTGTTGGAGGCCAGCCGGTTGGCACCGTGCACACCGGTGCAGGCCGCCTCGCCGCAGGCGTAGAGGCCCGGCACGGTGGTACGGCCGTGCAGGTCGGTGCGGATGCCGCCGCTGGCGTAGTGGGCCGCGGGGGCCACCGGCACGGGCTGCGTCACCGGGTCGATGCCGTGCGCCCGGCAGGCGGCCAGGATCGTGGGGAACCGGGTCTCCCACATGTCCGCGCCGAAGTGCCGGGCGTCCAGGTACATGTGGTCGGTGCCCTGCTCGGCGGCGCGCCGCATGATGCCCTTGGCGACGATGTCGCGCGGCGCCAGCTCGGCCAGCGGATGGGCGCCCCGCATGAAGCGCACCCCGGCGGCGTCGACCAGATGGGCGCCCTCCCCGCGGACCGCCTCGGAGATCAGCGGCTGCTGGCCCTCCGCGTCCGGGCCGAGGTAGAGCACCGTCGGATGGAACTGCACGAACTCCAGGTCGGAGACCTCGGCACCGGCCCGCAGCGCGAGGGCGACGCCGTCACCGGTGGAGACGGCCGGATTGGTGGTCGCGGCGAACACCTGGCCCATGCCGCCGGTCGCCACCACCACCGCCGGCGCGTGGACGGCGCCGACACCGTCGTGCTGCCCCTCGCCCATCACATGCAGCGTGACGCCCGCCGCCCGCCCCTCGGCGTCCTTGAGCAGGTCCAGGACGAGAGCGTTCTCGACGGTGCGGATGCCCTGCTCGCGGACGGCCTCGACCAGGGCGCGGGAGATCTCGGCGCCCGTCGCGTCGCCGCCCGCGTGGGCGATGCGGTTCCGGTGGTGGCCGCCCTCGCGGGTCAGTGCTATCTCCCCGGTGCCGCGGGAGGTGTCGAAGCGGGCGCCCGCCGCGATCAGCCGCCGCACGGCCGCGGGCCCCTCGGTGACGAGCGTGCGCACCGCGTTCTCGTCGCACAGCCCGGCCCCGGCCACCAGAGTGTCGTCGAAGTGCTGCTCGGGGCTGTCCTCCTCGTCCAGCGCCGCCGCGATCCCGCCCTGTGCCCAGCGGGTGGATCCGGCGTCCAGCCGGGCCTTGGTGACGACGACGGTGCGGGCTCCCCCGGCGGCGCAGCGCAGCGCCGCCGTCAGCCCGGCGACCCCGGAGCCGACCACGACGACGTCCGCCTCCAGCGTCCAGCCCGGCGGGGGTGCGGGCAGCGCGGAACCGGCCGGGACGGGTGCGGCGCTCATCGTCCCGCTCCGAGGTGCAGCGGAACGTTGTCGATCAACCGCGTCGCGCCCGCGCGGGCCGCGACGGCGAGGACGGCGTCGCCCTGCCAGTCCTCATCGGTGATCACGGTGAACCCCTCGGGGTCGGCCAGGGCCGCGTAGTCCACGTCAAGTCCCTCCTCCGCCGCGGCGTCCAGCACCCGCCGGGCGGCGTCCAGCACCGCCGCCGGCCCCTGCGGCACGGCCCGTTCCCCGGCACGCAGGGCGCGGGAGAGGGCCAGGCCGAGGGCGCGCTCCGGGCCGCTCAGATAACGGTTGCGGCTGGAGAGGGCGAGCCCGTCCTCCTCCCGCACGGTGGGAACGGCGACGATCTCCACCGGGAAGTCCAGGTCCCGCACCATCCGGCGGACCAGGGCGAGCTGCTGCGCGTCCTTCTGCCCGAAGAACGCCGCGTCGGGCGCCGTGAGGTGGAGCAGCTTGGCGACGACGGTGAGCATCCCGTCGAAGTGCCCGGGCCGGGAGGCGCCCTCCAGCACGGTGCCCGTCGGCCCCGCGGCGATCCGCACCCGCGGCTCGCCGCCCGGGTAGACCTCGGCCGCGGAGGGGGCGAAGACCACGTCCGCGCCCTCTTTCCCGGCGACCTCCAGATCGGCCTCCAGGGTGCGCGGGTAGCGCTCCAGGTCCTCACCGGCGCCGAACTGCAGCGGGTTGACGAAGACCGTCACGACGACCTGGCCCTGCGGACCCACCCGGTCCCGGGCCGCGCGCACCAGCGCGGCGTGACCCTCGTGCAGGGCGCCCATGGTCATGACGACTGCCCGGTCGCCCGCGCGTGCCAGGGCGCGCAGTTCGGCAGCCGTACCGATGACTCGCGGCGTCATGCGCCCGCCTCCCCGTCCCGGCCGTCTCCCCGGTCGTCGTCTCGACCGTCGCCCGGGTCGTCTCCCGGCGCCGGCGGGGCGTCGCCGGCAGGTCCGGCACCGCCGGACGAGTCGTCGTCCGGGGGGCCGCCGCCGGGCGCGCCCGCCGCCGCCAGCACATCCAGCAGCGCCTCGGCGGGCTCGGGCCGCAGCAGACCGTGCGCCAGGGCCCGGTCGGCGGTCGCGCGGGCCATCGCCAGATATCCGGCCACCGTCTCCGGTGCGCTGCGGCGCAGCTCCTCGACGTGCGCCGCGACGGTGCCCGCGTCCCCGCGGGCCACCGGGCCGGTCAGCGCGGCGTCACCGGAGCGCAGCGCGTTGTCCAGGGCGGCGCCCAGCAGCGGGCCCAGCATCCTGTCGGGGGCCTGCACCCCGGTGGCGCGCAGCAGGTCCATCGACTGGTTGACCAGCGTGACCAGGTGGTTGGCGCCGATGGCGAGGGCCGCGTGGTACAGCGGACGGGCTTCTTCGGCGACCCACTCCGGCTCGCCGCCCATCTCGATGACCAGGGCCTCGGCCGCCAGCCGCAGCTCCTGCGGCGCGGTCACCCCGAACGCGCACCCGGCCAGCCGCTGCACGTCCACGGCCGTGCCGGTGAACGTCATCACCGGGTGCAGCGCTAGGGGCAGCGCCCCGGCGCGCAGCGCGGGTTCCAGTACCGAGATGCCGAACCGGCCGGAGGTGTGCGCCACCAGTTGGCCGGGGCGCACGGCGCCGGTCCGCGCCAGGCCGGACACCAGGTCCGGCAGCGCATCGTCGGGCACGGTCAGCAGGACCAGCTCGGAGCGGGCCAGCACCTCGGCCGGGTCCACCAGCGGCACGCCGGGCAGCAGCTCGGCCGCCCGGCTGCGGGACGCGTCCGAGACACCGGAGGCCGCGACCGGGCGGTGCCCGGCCAGCCGGAGCGCCGCGGCCAGCGCCGGGCCGACCCGTCCGGCGCCGACGACGCCCACGGACAGCCGCGCCGGGCGGTCCTCGGCGCGGGCCGGGGCCACGGGCTCGGGCCTGCCCCCGGCGCCGGGCCGGGAGGCGCCCCCGGTGCCGTCCGGGGGAGGGGAATGGTGTGCGTTCACGAAAGCGGCCTTCCGTATGCGTTCCGGTCCGCTCAGTGGCCGGTACCGGACGAGACCCCGCCATGCTAAGCCCTCCGCGCCCGGCGCCGGAGGGGCCGGGGTGCGGTCCGGGAGGCCCACTGCCGTGCCCCGTCCCGGCCCGCGCGGGGGCCGGAGGAGGGGGCAGCGGCGCGGTCCGCGGCGCCGCCGCCGGACCCGAGCTCCTGCCCGGCCTCCCTGCGGGCCACCCACCACGCCCGCAGGAGCTTCGCCTCGTGGCTGCCGGGGGCCGGGGGCGGTGCCTGACCGTGCGAGCCGAGCCGCCAGATATCCAACGCGTACTGATCCGTGAGTGCCATGTGCACCACGGTGCGGCGCTTCCGCCACCCGAGCACGCGGGTTGACCGGGGCCGTCAATCGACCCGGCGCGGATTGACGACCCTGGTCAATCGAGGAAGAAGCCGCAGCGGAAAGCCGGGTTCCGGCAGGGGGCGGTGTCCGACCGGGAAGGCACCATAGGGGCATGAGCGTCACCATCGACATCGCCGGGCTGCCGCTGGAGCGCATCGTCTTCGCACCCTCCCCGCTGGCGGAGCTGGGCGCCGCGCTGCACACCCTCTCCGAGCCCGGGCACCATCCCCGGGCGCACAACTGGGCGACCGCCGTGAACGCCGCCCTCCCGCCGGAGTTCGCCGACCGGCTGTGCGAGGCGGACTTCCTGTGGCGTACGACGTTCTCCGACCTGCTGATGGGCTTCGCCGGGCTGGGCGACGCCGCCGTGCGGCCCGGCGCGACGCTCGCCGAGGACCTGGACGTGGTGGACAAGCTGGACGACGAGCAGTTCGTCACCACCGCGCTGGAGTTCACCTGCGGCGCCGACTACGCGGCCGCTGCCGGGCTCTCTCCGCTGTCGGACGCGGCGCTGCGCACCCGGGCGGTGGAGCTGGCCGCCGCACGGGGGCCGCAGCAGCGCCGGTTCACCGAGCGGCTGCTGGAGGACCCGCCCGCCGTACGGGCCTGGGTGCGGCGCCTGTTCGAGGACTGCGAGCAGGCGTTCTTCGCCGACACCTGGAACCGGGTGCGCGGCCAGCTCGCGGCGGACGCGCGGCAGAAGACGGAACTGCTGCGCCGCCGGGGGCTGGCGGCGACCCTGGAGTCCGTCTCCGCCGCGCTGTCGACCGACGAGCGGGGCTCGGTCATCGCCGTGGACAAGCTCGTCAGCGGGCGCACCACGGCCGTCGATCCGGCGGTGGGCCCCGGGGTGACCTTCGTCCCGTCCGTCCACCAGTGGCCGCATCTGATGGTGCTGTACCGGCACGGCTGGCGGCCCGTCGTGCACTATCCGCTGGCGTCGCGGGAGCTGTCCGGGCCGCTGTCGGTCGAGCAGTTCAAGCTGCGGATGGAAGCGCTGGCGCACCCCATGCGGATGCAGCTGTGCCGGAGCCTGGCGCGCGGCCCGTACACCACCGGCGAACTGGCCGACCACCACTCGGTCAGCTCCCCGGAGATCTCCCGGCACCTGACCGTGCTGAAGAAGGCCGGTCTGATCACCGCGCGGCGGCGCGGCCGGTACGTCCAGTACCAACTGGACCTGAAAGTGGTGGGACGGCTGGGCAGCGACTTCCTGGAGACGGTGCTGCGCTGACCGCCCCCGGCGGTGCTGCGCCGACCGCCCCGGCGGTGTCGGCGCACCGCCCGGGGCCGTCCGCGGCTCCCCGCCGGGCGCCTCACTGGCTCCCGGCGCGCACCAGGCCCGTCTCGTACGCCAGCACCACCGCCTGCACCCGGTCCCGCAGCTCCAGCTTGGCCAGGATGCGGCCCACGTGCGTCTTGACCGTGGCCTCGGACAGCACAAGCCGAGCGGCGATCTCGCTGTTGGACAGGCCCTGCGCGATCAGGGTGAGGACCTCGCGCTCGCGGTCGGTGATGCGGCGCAGCTCCTTGGCGACCGGTTCCGAGGACGAGGCCGGCAGCACGGAGGAGAAGCGGTCGATCAGCCGCCGGGTGGTGCTGGGGGCGACGACCGCGTCCCCGCTGCGCACGGCCCGGATCGCGGCCAGCAGGTCGCCGGGCGGCACGTCCTTGAGCATGAAGCCGCTGGCCCCGGCCTTGAGCGCCGAGAAGGCGTACTCGTCCAGGTCGAAGGTGGTCAGTATCAGCACCTTGGGGTCGCCCGGCCCGCCCTCGCCGCCCTCGCAGATCCGGCGGGTGGCCTCCACGCCGTCGACGCCGGGCATCCGCACGTCCATCAGCACCACATCCACCGGCTGCTCCCGCAGCACGGCCAGCGCCTCCGCGCCGTCGCTCGCCTCCGCCACGACCTCCATGTCCCGCTGCGCGGTCAGCACCATGCGGAATCCGGTGCGCAGCAGCGCCTGGTCGTCGACGAGCATCACACGGATGGTCATGGCAGGTCCTCGGGTTCTTCTCGGCTCGGGCAGCGGCACGGCGGGTTCGGTGGGTTCTGCGGATTCTGCGGATTCGGCGGGGACGGCGGGGACGGCGGGGACGGCGGGATCAGCAGAGGCTCGGTGGGCGGTGGAGGGAGCGGGTCCGGGGCGCGGGCCGGACGGTACCCGGCGGGGTGAGCGGCCTCAGTCCGCGCCCTTGAGGGGGAGGGCGGCGCGGATGCGGAACCCGCCTCCGGAGCGGGGCCCGGCCTCCAGCGCGCCTCCCACCATGCCGACACGCTCACGCATCCCGATCAGCCCGTGTCCGAGGCCGTCGGAGCCGCCGTCCTGGTACAGCTCGCGCTGGGCGCCGCGGCCGTCGTCCTCTGCGAGCACGGACAGTTCGTCGTCCCGGTAGCGGAGCTGCACGGTAGCGCCCACGTGCGGCCCGCCGTGCTTGCGGGTGTTGGTCAGCGCCTCCTGGACGATGCGGTACGCGGTCAGCTCGACGCTGCTGGGCAGCGGGTGCGGGTCGCCCTCCACCCTGAAGTCGACCGTCAGACCGGCACCGCGCACCTGCTCGACGAGGTCGGCGATCTGCTCGACGCCGGGCTGCGGCACATACGCGTCCCCGTCCCGCTTCGCGGTGTCGCCGCTGCGCAGCACGCCCAGCAGCCGGCGCATCTCGGCGAGGGCCTGGCGGCCCGTCCCGGAGATGGTCTCCAGCGCCATCCGCGTCTGCTCGGGCGAGGCGTCCAGCACATAGGAGGCGCCGTCGGCCTGGACGACCATCACCGAGACATTGTGCGCCACCACGTCGTGCAGTTCGCGGGCTATCCGGGCGCGCTCAGCCGCGACGGCCACCTTGGCCTGGGCCTCGCGCTCCTTCTCCAGCCGCTTGGCGCGCTGCTCCAGCTCCACGTAGTAGGCGCGGCGGGTGCGCAGCGAGTCGCCGAGCACCCAGGCCAGCACGAACGCCAGGGTCATGAAGAGGGTGCCGAAGACGTCGGCGGTCGGATTGTGCGGCGAGCTGGGCCAGCGCAGCGTGTCGATGGTGGGGGCCAGCAGCGCCCCGGCCAGCGCCCAGCGGGAGGCCCAGCGGGTGTGCCGGGAGGCGACGGTGAAGAGGATGACGAGGAAGGCGAAGTTGCCGGGAAACGGCCCCACGTCGGCGATCACCTGCGTGACGCCGGTACCGGTCGCCAGCAGCAGCATCTTCTCCGGTGCCCGCCGCCGCAGCGCCACCACCAGGCTCAGCGCGAGCGAGATCGGGACGATGGCGATCAGCTGGCCGGTTCCCCGCGGCAGCGGGTCGGAGGCGTCCGGGCCCGGGGGTGTCGACACGCTCGCGACGATCCACAGCGACGACAGCATCAGCAGGAACACAGCCCAGAGGCTGTCCACCCAGGTGGGGTGCCTGCGGATGAAGTCGTAGAGCCGATTCACGTAACTAAGCGTATGCAGGGCAGGCACGTGCGGAGGTCAACCGGACGGCCGATCCCTGGCCGCCCGCCTACTCCGCAAGGTGGAGGGCAGGGGTCCGCACCAGCGGTGAGACCGGCCCGGATCCGTCGTCCCCACCCCCGGCCACCGGCCGCCGACGGGATCCGATGCGGTGCCGGTACCCGGATCCGCGAGTCGGCACGACCTCCGCGGCGGCCCTAGGGTGAGGCCGTGCACAACGAGCCGCCCGGGTGGCGCACGGCCACCGAACACGCGCTCTACGGGCCGGACGGCTTCTACGCCCACCAGGTCCCGGCGGCGCACTTCCGCACCTCGGTGCACGCCTCGCCGCTGTTCGCCGAGGCCGTGGCGCGCCTCCTGCTGCGGGTGGACGAGGCGCTGGGGCACCCCGCGCCGCTGGACCTGGTGGATGTCGGGGCGGGCGAGGGCGAACTGCTGACCGGAGTGCTGGCGGCGCTGCGGACCCGGGAGGCGGCCGGCGGCGAGGTGGCGGCCCGGCTGCGCCCGGTCGCCGTCGAACGGCGGGCGCGGCCCGCGCGGCTGGACCCGGCGATCGGCTGGCAGCAGGAGCTGCCGGAGCCGGGGACGTGCACGGGGCTGGTGTTCGCCAACGAGTGGCTGGACAACGTCCCCGTGGACGTCGCCGAGTACGACGCGGCGGGCACCGCGCGGCTGGTGCTGGTGGAGCCGGACGGCACCGAGCGGCCCGGCCCCCCGGTGTCCGGCGCGGACGCGGACTGGCTGGCCCGCTGGTGGCCGCCCGAGGGGGACGGCGCGCGGGCCGAGATCGGGCACCCGCGGGACACCGCGTGGGCGCGCGCCGCGGGCGCCCTGCGCCGGGGTGCCGCCGTCGCCGTCGATTACGCGCACCGGCGGTCCGACCGGCCGCCCTTCGGCACGCTCACCGGCTTCCGGGCCGGACACAGCTGCCGCCCGGTGCCGGACGGGTCCTGCGATCTGACCTCCCATGTCGCCCTGGACGCGGTGGCCGCCGCGGCGCCGGGCAGCAGCACGCTGCTGACCCAGCGGGCGGCGCTGCGGGCGCTGGGAGTGACCGGGCGGCGCCCGGCGCTGTCCCTGGCCTCCGGCGACCCCGCGGCCTACGTGCGGGAGCTCGGTGCGGCCGGTGCGGCCGCGGAGCTGCTGGATCCCGGCGGTCTGGGCGGATTCGGCTGGCTGGTGTGCGAGGTGGAGTGCGCCGCCGGTCCCTGGGGATGAACCGGCCCGGGCGGGTGACCCCGACCGGGCGAGAGGCGCGGCCCCTGGGGTGAACCGGTCCCCGAAGGCGGCCGCCCTCCGGGGCGACCCCGCCCGGAGTGCCGGTCGCCGCACGGGCTCTTATGCTCGCCGCAGGCCCGGCACCGCCCGGGCGGCGGGCAGCGGCGCCCGGCCGGGCCGACGAGCGGAGGAGTCCGGGGTATGGCGCGGGAATGCGATGTCGTCGTGCTGGGGATGGGACCGGGCGGCGAGGAGGTCGCGGGGCGGCTGGCCGAGGCGGGTCTCGACGTGGTGGGCGTCGAGGCGGAGCTGCTGGGCGGCGAGTGCCCGTACTGGGCGTGTGTGCCCAGCAAGATGATGGTGCGGGCCGGCGATCTGCTCGCCGAGGCACGGCGGGTGCCGGGGATGGCGGGCACCGCGCGGGTGGAGCCGGGCTTCGCTCCCGTCCATGCCCGGATCCGGGACGAGGCGACGGCCGACTGGGACGACGCGGCGGCCGTGGAGCGGTTCACCGCCAAGGGCGGCCGCTTCGTGCGCGGCCGCGGCAGGTTCACCGGAGCGGGCCGGGTCGAGGTCGATGCGGCTGCCGGAGCGGAGACGTTCGCCGCGCGCATCGGCGTCGTCCTGGCGACCGGCAGCGCCCCCGCGGCGCCGCCCGTGCCCGGCCTCGACCAGGTGCCGTACTGGACGAACCGGGAGGCGGTCTCCGCGGCGGAGGCCCCGGAGTCGCTGCTGGTGCTCGGCGGCGGCGCGGTGGGAGTGGAACTGGCCCAGTCCTACGCCCGCTTCGGCACCCGGGTGACCCTGGTCGAGGCGTCCGAGCGGGTGGTCTCCGCGGAGGAACCGGAAGCCGGCGACCTGCTGCTGGAGGTCCTGCGCCGGGAGGGGCTGACGGTGCTGACCGGAGCGCGCGCCGGTGCGGCGCGGTACGCGGACGGCGCCTTCGTCCTGACGCTGGACGGCGGCGAGGAGGTGTCCGCACAGAAGCTGCTGGTGGCGACGGGACGCCGGCCGCGGCTGGACGCGCTGGACCGCGCGGCGCTGGGCCTGGACGCGGAGGCCCGCCGGGTGGAGGTGGACGCGCACATGCGCGCGGCACCCGGTGTCTGGGCCCTGGGGGATCTGGTCGGCGAGGGCGCCTTCACCCACGTGGCGATGTACCAGGCGGACGTGGCGGTACGCGCCGTGCTGGCCGCGGCGGGCCGGGGCGAAGCGGGCCCCGGCGCCGACTACCGCGCGGTGCCCCATGTGACCTTCACGGACCCGGAGATCGGTTCCGTGGGGCTGACCGAGGCCGCGGCGCGCGAGCGGGGGCTGACGGTCCGCACCGGGACGGCCCGGGTGCCGGACGGGATCCGCGGCTGGATCCACAAGGCGGGCAACGACGGTCTGATCAAGCTGGTGGAGGACGCCGAGCGGGGCATCCTGGTGGGCGCGACGGCCGCCGGGCCGATGGGCGGTGAGGTGCTCTACGGGCTCGCCGTGGCCGTCCGCGCAGCCGTGCCCACGGCGACGCTGCGCGACATGATGTTCGCCTTCCCCACCTTCCACCGCAGCGTCCTGGAAGCGCTCGGCGACCTGGCCGCGGACTGAGAGCCCCGCCGCGGGCCGAAGCGCGGCGAAGCGCGCCGGGCCGCGCCCCGGCCGCACGGGGTGCGCCGTCGGCCGCGCGCCGTGTCCATGCGCGCTGTCGCACGCCGACCCGCCCGCGGACAGTCCGTCGGCAGGCGTGCCGGCCACCTGGCGGTTCCGCCCGCTCAGGAGCTCTCGATCGTCTCCAGTTCGACCTCCTGGCGGGCCACGGCACGGGCGTCGGCGTCGACCGAGCGGCGCAGCGCCTCGTGCAGCTTGGCCGGGGTGAGCACGCCGACGAACCGGTCCCCGGCGTCCAGCACGGCGATCCATCCGGCGTCGTGCTGGAGCATCGTGCTGAACGCCTGCTTGAGGGTGGAGCCCAGCGGCAGCCACGCCTCCATCCGCTGCGCGTGGTCGCCGACCGTCCCCGAGCCGTCCCCGCCCCGGACCGACGCCTCGACCAGGGCGGCGGCCGAGACCCAGCCGTGCAGCTCCTCGGCGCCGTCCAGGACCACGGCCCAGCGCGCGCCGTCGGTCGCCATCCGCGCGGCCGCCTCGGCGAGCCCGTCGCTCAGGTGGAGGGTCGGCGGCTGCTCCAGGTCGCCGGGCTCTATCGGGGTGACCGACAGCCGCTTGAGGCCGCGGTCGGCGCCGACGAAGTCGGCCACATATCCGGAAGCGGGAGCGCCCAGCACGGTGGCGGGGGTGTCGAACTGCTCGATCCGGCCCTCCCCGTAGACGGCGATCCGGTCGCCGAGGCGGACGGCCTCCTCGATGTCGTGCGTGACGAACAGCACCGTCTTGTGCAGCCGCGACTGGAGCCGCAGGAACTCGTTCTGCAAGTGTTCGCGCACCACCGGGTCCACGGCGCCGAAGGGTTCGTCCATCAGCAGCACCGGCGGATCCGCGGCCAGCGCCCTGGCGACTCCGACCCGCTGCCGCTGGCCCCCGCTGAGCTGCTCGGGGTAGCGGTCACCGAATACGTGCGGGTCCAGGCCCACCAGGTCCAGCAGTTCGCGGGCGCGCTCCCGCCTGCGCGCCTTGGACCAGCCCAGCAGGTGCGGAACGGTGGCGGTGTTGTCCAGCACCGTGCGGTGCGGGAAGAGCCCGGTCTGCTGGATGACGTAGCCCATCCGGCGGCGCAGCTCGACCGGTTCGGCGCGGGCGATGTCGGCGCCGTCGACCAGGATGCGCCCCTCGGTCGGTTCGATCAGCCGGTTGACCATCTTCATGGTGGTGGTCTTGCCGCAGCCCGAGGGCCCGACGAGGGTGACCAGTTCCCCGTCGGCGACCTCGAAGGAGAGCCCCTCGACCGCGACGGTCCCGTCGGGGTAGCGCTTGGCCACGTTCTCGAAGCGAATCATCTGCCCATCCTCGTCTCCGGCCCGTTCCCGGCTGTTGCCCCGGCCGCTCCGGTCGTATGCGGACAGCGAAACACAGCCCGCCGACAATCCTCCCGGCAGCCGTGCTGATCCCGCGGACAGCGGATGAACCGAACGGTTCCGGGGTACGGCACTCCGGACTGATTGTCAGTCCGCCGGGATAGGGTCGGCCGTCATCGTGGCATGACACTTCACAACGTCGTCCGAACGGCATCGTCCGAACGACATCGTCCGAACTCCGAACACAATCATCCGAAGAACGTCGTCCGAGCACCGCACAGCGCGGGGAGGTGACAGATGAGCAGCACGGCAGCAGGCGGCCCGCAGGGCTGCCTCGCGCAGAACGACTGGCTGTGCTGGACGTATGTGCGCACCCGGCAGAGCGAACTGCTCGACGCGACGGTGGAGCACGTCTGGATCACCGCGCTCTCCGTCGCGATCGCCCTGACCATCGCCCTGCCGCTGGCGGTGGCGGCCCGGCGCTGGCGCGCGGCGCGCGCCCCGGCGCTGGGCGTGAC
The DNA here is from genome assembly GCF_042869575.1 of Streptomyces sp. NPDC006925. Lineage (NCBI taxonomy): Bacteria > Bacillati > Actinomycetota > Actinomycetes > Kitasatosporales > Streptomycetaceae > Streptomyces > Streptomyces sp. NPDC006925. The sequence continues at coordinate 36,970 of NZ_JBIAGB010000028.1, read as the reverse complement.
GACGATCCTCTACACGATCCCGTCGCTGGCGATGTTCGCGCTGCTGCTGCCCGTCTTCGGACTGTCGGCCGCCGTGGTGGTGACGGGCCTGGTGCTGTACTCCCTCACGGTCCTGGTGCGCAACATCCTGGCGGGGCTGGACGCGGTGCCGGGCGAGGCCCGGCAGGCCGCCGAGGGGATGGGGTACGGACCGGGCAGGCTGCTGCTGGAGGTGGAGCTGCCGCTGGCACTGCCCGCGCTGCTGGCGGGGGTACGCATCGCCACCGTCACGGCGGTCTCGCTCACCACGGTCGGTGCCATCGTCGGCTACGGCGGGCTGGGCAACCTCATCTACGACGGCATGGAGAGCTACTTCAAGGCGCAGGTGCTGACCGCCTCGGCCATCTGCGTCGTCCTGGCTGTCGTCGCGGACCTGCTGCTGCTGTGGCTCCAGCGGATGCTGACCCCCTGGACCCGAGCGGGCGCCCGCAAGCGGGCCGTGCGCGCCCCGTCCGCGCACCCCGCGCCCGCGGCGCAGGACCTCGTGGGGAAGGCGGACTGAGCACATGGGCATCCTCACCGACGTATGGACCTGGCTGACGACCGGCTCCCACTGGACCGGGACCGGCGGCGTGCTCCAGCGGCTCGGGGAGCACATCTACCTGACGGGCGTCTGCCTGCTGCTCTCCTGCGCGCTGGCACTGCCGCTCGCGCTGTGGCTCGGCCATGTGGGGCGGGGCGGCGCGCTGGCGGTGAACCTCTCCAACGCGGGCCGGGCCGTGCCCACCTTCGCCGTGCTGGTGCTGCTGTCGATGGGCCCGCTGGGCCGGTACGGCGACTGGGCGACGATCGTGGCGCTGGTGCTGTTCGCGCTGCCGCCGCTGCTGACCAACGCGTACACCGGCGTGCGCGAGGCGGACCGGGAGATCGTCGAGGCCGCCCGAGGCATGGGCATGACGGGCTGGCAACTGCTGCGCCAGGTCGAACTGCCGCTCGCCCTGCCCCTGATCATGACCGGGGTGCAGACCGCCGCCGTGCAGCTCGTCGCCACGGCGACGCTCGCCGCACTGCCGGGCGGCGGCGGCCTCGGCCGGCTGATCACCGCCGGATTCGGCAACTACGACACACCACAGGTGGTCGCGGGCGCCCTGCTCGTGGCCGCGCTGGCGCTGCTGGTCGAGCGCGTCCTGACCCTCACCGAGCGGCTCCTCGACCCGATGCGGCGGCAGCCCGCCCGCCGCACGACGCCCGTCTGACGGCCCCACCAAGAACGACACCGGACGAATGGACGCATGATGGCTCGCTCCCGCACCACCCCCGACACCACCGCCCCCCGGCGCAGAACAGCGGCCCGGCGCGGTCTCGCCGCCGTCGGCACGGCCTCCGCGCTGGCCCTGACGCTGGCCGCCTGCGGCGGCAGCGACCTGGAGGAGAAGGAGTCCGGCTCAGGCGGCGGCAAGGGCAGTCTGGTCATCGGCTCGGCAGGCTTCACCGAGTCGGAGATCCTCTCCGAGCTCTACTCCGGAGTGCTGTCCGAAGCCGGTTGGAAGACCACGGTCAAGAAGGTCAAGAACCGCGAGCTGTACGCGCCCGAGCTGGAGAAGGGCCGCATCGACGTCGTACCGGAGTACGCGGCGACGATGGCCGAGTTCCTCAACGCCAAGAAGAACGGCGCCAAGGCCGAGCCGGTCGCCTCCAGCGACGCGGACAAGACCGTCGAGGCGCTCCGCGGACTGGCCGAGCCGCGCGGTCTGAAGGTGCTGGAGGCCGGCGACGCGGTGGACCAGAACGCGTTCGCCGTCTCCGCGGACTACGCCAAGAAGCACGACCTCAAGACCCTCAGCGACCTGGGCCGCTCCAAGGAGCGCGTCACCATCGCGGCGGGCGACGAGTGCGAGACCCGGCCGTTCTGCCGCCCCGGCCTGGAGAAGACCTACGGGATCGACGTCAAGGGCATAGACCCCAAGGGGGTGGGCACCAGCCAGTCCAAGCAGGCCGTCAAGGACGGCAAGGACCAGCTCGTGCTGACCACCACCACCGACGCCACCCTCGACCAGTTCGGCCTGGTGCTGCTGGAGGACGACAAGAAGCTGCAGAACGCGGACAACATCGTGCCGGTCGTCAACGCGAAGGACGCCGGTGACAAGAAGGTGGCGGACGCGCTCGGCAAGCTCACCCGCGCCCTCACCACCGAGGACCTGACCGAGCTCAACCGCAAGGTCGACCAGGACCGGGAGAAGCCCGCGGACGTCGCCGAGGAGTTCCTGAAGAGCAAGGGACTGGCGTGACACGGTTCGTCCGGTGTCGTCCCCCCGGCGGGACACGGTAAATTCCCAGCCATGCCACGTGGACGTCATCGCCATTCCCCGCCGCTGCACCGACGCCTGCCCCCGGTGTCCGTGGCGGTGGCCGCACTGGCCTGCGCCGGCGGGGCCTGGCTGATCGGTGAGCCGGGCGTCGCCGACCTGGAGACGGTGGTGCTGCGCGCGCTCGCCGCGGCAGCGGCGGCCGCCGCCGTGACCGGCGCCGTACTGCTGCGCGGCTGGGACCGCGCTGCGGGCAAGCAGGTCGGCGACCTCAAGGCGCAGCTCGCCAGCTCGGCCTGGCGGGCCGAGGAGAAGCAGGCGGACCTGGAGGGCGAGGTGGAGGAGCTGCGCGAGCTCCGCACCAAACTGGAGGGCAGGCTGCGCGAGAAGCGCGCCGAGCTGACCGGGCTCCGCTCCGAGCACGCCGACCTGCTGCGCCGCTACGCCAACGCCCAGACGGAGCGGGCGAGTGCGCTGGAGGGGCGCAGGGTGCTGGAGCTGGAGGCGGGCACGACGGCCTCCGCCAAGGCCCTCACCACCTCGGCGACCGACCACCGGCACAGCTCCGGCGCGCCGACCCCGCTGACCTACCGGCAGGCGGCCGAGGCACTGGACGCGCTCGCCCGCAACGTGGTCCGGCAGCGGGCCGCTGCCCGGCTGTCCCACAGCCGCGCGGCCACCGTGGTGCCCCCACAGGCACCGCCGCGCTCCCGGCCGGTGGCCACGCGTGCCGCCGCGCGGCGCACGGCCGGGCCCGCCGCGCAGGACGGGTCGGCAGCCGCACCGAGCGGCTCCCGGGATCCGGAGACCGCGGACGGTCCGGAGACCGGTTCGGCCGGGGCAGCCGGGAAGGCGGAGGACGGCGCACCCGAGCCGGACGGCCGCGACGGCGGCACGAGCGGCTTCGACTTCTTCGGGCGGAGCAGGCGCCGGAGACACTCGCCGTCTTCCTGACCCGCGGCACCGGGGGCCGCACCGCGGACCCAGGGGACGCGGCGAGCCCGGGGCTCCCCGGGAGCCATGTGGCGCTGTGTGGCGCTGTGTGGCGTCACTTCGTCACTTGGCGCTGTGTGGCGTCACTTGGCGCTGTGTGGCGTCACTTGTCGATGTCGCCCACCACGAAGAAGAACGACCCGAGGATCGCGACCATGTCCGCCACCAGCGTCCCGGGCAGCAGTTCGGTGAGCGCCTGGATGTTGTTGAACGAGGCGGAGCGGAGCTTGAGCCGGTGCGGGGTCTTCTCGCCCTTGGAGACCAGGTAGTAGCCGTTGAGGCCCAGCGGGTTCTCGGTCCAGGTGTAGCTGGCGCCCTCCGGCGCCTTGAGCACCTTGGGCAGCCGCTGGTTGACCGGCCCTGGCGGCAGCTCGGCGAGCCGGTCCAGGCAGGCGTCGGCCAGATCCAGGGAGTTGTGTGTCTGGTCGAGCAGCAGCTCGAAGCGGGCCAGGCAGTCGCCCTCCGAACGGGTGGCCACCCGCAGCACGTCGGCCAGCTCGCCGTAGGCCAGATACGGCTCGTCGCGGCGCAGGTCGAAGTCGACCCCGGAGGCGCGGGCGATCGGACCGCTGACCCCGTAGGCGTGCACCAGCTCCGGGCTGAGCACGCCGACGCCCCGGGTGCGGCCCCGGAAGATCTCGTTGCCGAGCACCAGCTTGTCGAAGGTGTCCATCCGGCCGCGGACGGCGGCCACCGCCTGCCGCGCCCGGTCCCGCCAGCCCGCCGGGAGGTCGTCCTTGAGCCCGCCGACCCGGTTGAACATGTAGTGCATCCGGCCGCCCGAGAGCTCCTCCATCACGTTCTGGAGCACCTCGCGCTCCCGGAAGGAGTGGAAGACCGGCGTGATCCCGCCCAGCTCCAGCGGGTAGGAGCCCAGGAACATCAGGTGGTTGAGCACCCGGTTCAGCTCGGCCAGCAGGGTGCGGGTCCACACCGCGCGCGCCGGGACCTCCATGCCGAGCATCCGCTCGACGCCGAGCACCACACCCAGCTCGTTGGAGAACGCCGACAGCCAGTCGTGGCGGTTGGCGAGCACGATGATCTGGCGGTAGTCGCGGGCCTCGAAGAGCTTCTCGGCGCCCCGGTGCATATAGCCGACCACCGGCTCGGCACGCTCGATCCGCTCGCCGTCCAGGACCAGCCGCAGCCGCAGCACCCCGTGCGTGGAGGGGTGCTGCGGGCCGATGTTGAGCACCATGTCGGTGCTCTCCGCGGCACCGCCGATACCGACGGTCGTCTCCGTCTGAGTCATGACGCTCATCCTGTCAGCTTCCTCCTGCGGACGGACACGGGCTCCGGTCGCCCGCACGTACGCTGAACGGATGACCGACCCCACCCCGGCACCGCCCGCCCCACCGGGCCCCGGACAGCCCGGCGACAGCCCGGACGGAACCGGCCCCGCGGGGTCCGGAGCCGGCGCCGAGCAGACGGAACCCCAGGAGCCCGGCACCGGCCCGGAGGGGGCGGGGACGGGACCGGGGTGGCGCGGTGTGGAGCGGGCGCTGCTGCCGCTGCGCCGGTGCGTGCTGCTGGCCTGGCTGCTGCCGCTGGCCGCGGCGGCGGGGCTGGTACCGGCGCTGGCTGCGGGACCGGTGTGGGCACTGTGCGCGCTGCTGCCGCTCGCGGCGGCCGGCTGGGGCTGGGGAGCGCTGGCGCGCAACTGGCGCTCGTGGCGCTACCGGGAGCGGGCTGACGACCTGCTCGTCTCGCGCGGTGTGCTGTGGCGCGAGACGACGGTGGTGCCCTACGGGCGGATGCAGCTCGTGGAGGTGACCTCGGGGCCGCTGGAGCGGCGTTTCGGACTGGCCTCGCTGCAACTGCACACGGCCGCCGCGACCACCGACGCCAGCATCCCGGGTCTGACCCCCGCGGAGGCCGAACGGCTGCGCGACCGGCTCACCGAGCTGGGCGAGGCCCGATCGGCGGGCCTGTGACCGGCGATCCCGCGGCCGACGACCCCGCAGCCGAGGGGCCGGACCGGACCGGCACCCCGGCGACCCGCACCGACACCCGGGCGACCGGCACCGGCGCCGGCACTCCGGCAACCCCCGCGAAGAGCCACGGCACCCGCGGACCGCGCTTCCTGCCGCGCCGCCCCGAGGGCAACCGGCTGCACCCGGTCACCCCGTGGCGGCGGGCCTGGGCGCCGCTCGCCGGGCTGCTGGCGTTCGCCGCGCACGACCTCGACCGGGCCCGCGAGTGGTCCGAGCAGCTCACCGCCGCCTGGACGGCGCTGGGACTGGCGGTGCTGCTGCCGGTGGCCGCCGGATACGGATTCCTGTCCTGGTGGTGCACCAGCTACCTGGTCACCGAAACCGAGCTGCGCATCCGTACCGGTCTGTTCTTCCGCCGCACCGCCCACATCCGGCTGGACCGCGTCCAGGCGGTCGACATCTCCCGTCCGCTGCCGGCCCGGATCGCCGGGGTGGCCAAACTGAAGCTGGACGTCGTCGGCACCGAGGACAAGGACGAGCTGGCGTACCTGGGCGAGCGGCAGGCCGTCGCGCTCCGCGCGGAACTGCTCGCCCGCGCCGCCGGCATCGCCCCGGACGCCGCCCCCGAGGCGGGCGAGGCACCCGCCAGGGAGCTGCTGCGGGTGCCACTGCGCGCCCTGGTGGTCAGCGTGCTGCTGCGGGGCTCGGTCTGGGGCACGCTGGCCGCGCTGCTCCTCGTACCGACCCTGCTGTGGCTGGCGACGGAGAGCGTGTGGACGGTCCTGGCGACGGCCCTGCCGCTCGCGGGCGGCTGCTGGGCGGCGAGCGGCGGGCGGGTCGTCAGGGAGTTCGACTGGACCGTGGCGGAGTCCCCCGACGGGCTGCGCCTGGACGCGGGCCTGCTGGACCGGCAGCACGCCACGGTTCCGCCGGGAAGGGTGCAGGCCGTCCGGATCGCGCAGCCGCTGCTGTGGCGGCGGCGGGACTGGGTGCGGGTCGAGATGGAGGTCGCGGGCACCGGCAGCGGTACCGGGGACGGGGTGCTCGTGCCGGTGGCCACCTGGCGGCAGGCCGCCGCCGTGCTCGCGCGGGTGCTGCCCGGCGTGGACCCGGACGCCGCCCTGGCCGCGTCGAGGCCCGTGCCGCGCCGCGCCCGCTGGTGCGCACCGGTGGTCCGCCGCGGCTACGGGCACGGGGTCACCCCCGACGTCTTCGTCGCCCGCCAGGGGCTGCTGACCCGCCGCACCACCCTGGTGCCGCACGCGAAGGTGCAGAGCGTGCGGTACGCCCAGGGGCCGTGGGAGCGCCGCCACCGGCTGGCCGACGTGTGCGTGGACCTCGGCGCCGGGGGCACCGCACGGGCGCGCCTGCGGGACCAGGACGAGGCCCTGGCCCTGCTGCGCGCCCAGGCCGACCGCTCGCGCACCGGCCGCCGCTCGGCGCTCCCGGAGCGCTGGCTGACGGCGCCGGGAACCTCCGCCGACTGAGGCACCCGGCCGCAGCCCGGCAAGGAGCCGGACCGGCGGCACGGTGGCGGTCCCGGCCCGGAGAAGGCGGGCGCCTACCCTGGGCACATGGGTGCGAGAACGCGTGGCCGCGTGGACGGCCTCCCCGGATGGGACCGCTGCGCAGTAATGGGTGTGGTCAACGTGACCCCCGACTCGTTCTCGGACGGGGGACGGTGGTTCGACACCGAAGCAGCGATCAAGCACGGACTCGACCTGGTGGCGCAGGGCGCCGACCTGGTGGATGTCGGCGGCGAGTCCACCCGGCCCGGCGCCGCCCGGGTCGGCGAGGACGAGGAGCTGCGCCGGGTGCTGCCGGTGGTGCGCGGGCTGACCGGCGAGGGCCTGGTGGTCAGCGTCGACACCATGCGGGCCTCCGTGGCGGCGCAGGCGGTGGCCGCGGGTGCGGTCCTGGTCAACGACGTCAGCGGCGGCCGCGCCGACCCGGAGATGGTGCCCGCCGTCGCCGACGCCGGTGTGCCGTTCGTGGTGATGCACTGGCGGGGCCAGAGCATCGACATGAACAACCGCGCCGTCTACACCGATGTCGTCGGCGAGGTTCTCGACGAACTGCGTACCGCGGTGGAGCAGGCCGTGGCGGGCGGGGTCGACCCCGCCCGGATCGTGGTCGACCCCGGGCTGGGCTTCGCCAAGCGCGCCGAGCACGACCTCGCCCTCGTCGCGGCGCTCGCCGAACTGCGCGCCGGTCTGCCCCACCCGATGCTGGTGGCCGCCTCCCGGAAGCGGTTCCTGGGCCGGGTGCTGACCGACGAACAGGGCGCGGCCCCGCCGCCCGCCCGCGAACGCGACGCCGCGACGGCCGCCGTCACCGCGCTGGCGGCCCGCGAGGGCGCCTGGGCGGTACGGGTCCACGAGGTGCGGGCCAGCGCGGACGCCGTCCGCGTCGTCCGGGCCGTCGACGCGGCCGCCGCGGCTCTTCCCGACGCACCCCGGGTTCCGGTCACCCCCGGGACGACGAACCCGGAGGCGGCGACATGAGCGGCGCGCACACCGACAGCGAGGCGGTCGAGGCCGCCAACACCGCCCTCTACGAGGCGGTCGAGCAGGGCGACATCGAGACCCTCTCCCGGATGTGGCTGGGCGAGGAGGCGGCCGATCCGGACGACCCCGAGGGCGGTGAGGGCGAGCACGGGATCCGGGTCGTCCACCCCGGCTGGCCGGTGCTGACCGGGCGCGGCGAGGTGCTGCGCTCCTACGCCCTGATCATGGCCAACACCGAGTACGTCCAGTTCTTCCTCACCGATGTGGAGATCTCGGTGCTGGGCGACACCGCACTGGTCAGCTGCACCGAGAACATCCTCAGCGGCGGCCCGGCCGAGGCGGACGGCTCCGCGGGGCCGCTGGTCGGCGGCCTCGTGGTGGCCACCAACGTCTTCCGCCGCACCGAGCAGGGCGAGTGGAAGCTGTGGTCGCACCACGGTTCGCCGGTCCTGGTCGAACAGGACGACGAGGACGGGGACGGCGAAGGGGACCTGGGCCAGGGCGACATCGAGCTCTAGGCCCTGCGGGCACGGCAGCCCCCACAAGCGCGCCGGCGCCTCGCCCGAGGCGCCGGCGACGTCCTGTCCGGACCCGCTCCGTCCGGCCGCACCGGGCGCCTGTCGGCAACCGTTGCGCGCGGACCACCCGATCCGGCACATGACCGGGAATGTGCGCGTGACCGCGGACGCTGTGGGGTAGGCGGCGGCGCGAGCCGTCACGCTCACGGGTAGATTCGATCCGGTGCCGCGAGGGGCGGCCCGGTGCCCCGAGGGCCGGTATACGTTCGCACGACCGACGGGAGTGGTGAAGTGGATCGCGTCGCACTGCGCGGCCTCGCGGCGCGTGGGCATCACGGTGTGTTCGAGAGGGAACGCGAGCAGGGGCAGACCTTCGTCGTGGACCTCGACATGGGACTCGACACGCGGTCGGCCGCCGAGAGCGACGACCTGTCCCGTACGGTCCATTACGGAGTCGTCGCCGAAGAGGTCGTCGCGGTCGTCGAGGGGGAACCGGTCGACCTGATCGAGACGCTCGCCCAGCGGATCGCCGACACCTGCCTGCGGCACGAGGCCGTACGCGAGGTGGAGGTGGTCGTGCACAAGCCCGACGCCCCGATCGCCGTGCCGTTCGAGGACGTGACCATCACTATCAAGCGGAGCCGCGCATGACGCCGAACAGTGACCCGACCGTACAGCCGGTGCCCGCCTCCGTGGTGCAGCAGGTGGACGCCGCCGACACGACGCTGCACAACCCGAAGACCGCCGTGCTGTCGATCGGCAGCAACCTCGGCAACCGGCTGGAGTCGCTGCAGAGCGCCGTCGACGCGCTCGCGGACACCCCGGGGATGAAGGTGACGGCCGTCTCGCCGGTCTACGAGACCGAGCCGTGGGGCGTCGAGCCGGGCAGCCAGCCCGCCTACTTCAACGCGGTCGTCGTGGTCCGCACCACCCTGCCGCCCGGCTCGCTCCTCGAGCGCGGCCACGCCATCGAGGAGGCGCTGGAGCGGGTGCGCGAGGAGCGCTGGGAGCCGCGCCCCATCGACGTGGACATCGTCGCCTACCAGGGCGTCGTCTCCGACGACCCGCAGCTCATCCTCCCGCACCCCAGGGCGCACGAGCGGGCCTTCGTCCTCGTGCCGTGGCACGACGTGGACCCCGCGGCCGAGGTTCCGGGCCGCGGCAGCGTCGAGGAGCTGCTGCGGACGCTCGGCACGGAGGGCGTCACCGCCCGTCCGGACCTGGAACTCATCGTGCACGCCTGAGCGTTGGCTGCGCGTACCCCGTTGCCCGTTCCTGCCCGGCGTCCCCCCGGCCGACGCCCGCACCGTCCGGACCGCACCCGCGAGGTGGAAGCTCGATGAACCAACTCCGTATCCGCACCCTCGCGGCGCTCTTCGTCATCGCGGGGGTGCTCTCGTGGGGCGGAGCGCGGCTGTGGGACGCGCTGGGCACGCTGCCGGGGGTGCCGTTCGCCGCACCCATCGTGCTCGGCGCCATCGCGGCCGTGCTGCTGGCCACCGCCCTCTCGCTGCGCTCCCGGCTGAAGGCCCAGCGGGAGCGGGAGCCGGGCGCCAAAGGGGTGGATCCGATGATGGCGGCCCGTGCCGTCCTCTTCGGCCAGGCGAGCGCGCTGGTGGCCGGGCTGGTCTCGGGGATGTACGGCGGCACCGGACTGTTCCTGATCACCGAGCGCGCCGAGGTCCCGGCCCGTGCCCAGCAGGCGCTCTACGCAGGCCTCTCCGTGGTGGCGGGCATCGCGGTGATAGCGGCGGCCGTGCTGCTGGAGCGCATCTGCCGGCTGCCCGAGGACGAGGACGAGAACGGCCCCCCGACCGCCGCGGCCTGAGCCCGGCGGGACCTGAGCCCAGCGGAGCGGCGGATCGGCCCGGCTCGGCCCGAATCCGGCCCCTACCCGCCGGGCGCAGCCCGCATCGACGACGGAGGGCGCAGCGCCGGGCGCCCAGGCTCAGCCCCGCGCTCCGGCTCCGGCTCCGGCTCCGGCTCCGGCTCAGCGGGCCAGTATCAGGCTCATCGCCTCGGCCCGGGTGGTCGCGTCACGGAGCTGTCCGCGGACCGCGGAGGTCGTCGTCTTGGCGCCGGGCTTCCGGACGCCCCGCACCGACATGCACATGTGCTCGCACTCGATGACCACGATGACCCCGCGGGGCTCCAGGATCCGCATCAGCGAATCGGCGATCTGGGTCGTCAGCCGCTCCTGGACCTGGGGTCGGCGGGCGAAGACGTCGACCAGCCGGGCCAGCTTGGACAGCCCCGTGATCTTGCCGCTGGCGGACGGGATGTAGCCGACGTGCGCCAGACCGTGGAACGGCAGCAGGTGGTGCTCGCACTGGCTGACCACCTCGATGTCCTTGACCAGGACCATCTCGTCGTGACCCAGATCGAACGTCGTCGTCAGCACGTCCTCGGGACGCTGGTTCAAGCCCGCGAACATCTCCCGATAGGCGCGGGCCACCCGCGCCGGGGTCTCCAGGAGCCCCTCCCGGTCGGGGTCCTCGCCCACGGCGATCAGGAGCTCGCGTATCGCGTTCTCGGCGCGCTTCTCGTCGAAGGCGCTGTTGGGGCTCTCCCCGTCCAGGGTCACCGGGTCGGTCATCTGGTCCCTCGTTCCTCGACTTCCACAGCCTGCGGACCGTCACCGTGCGTGACCGGTTCCGGCTGTCGCGTACACAGCGAAAAGCCGCGCCCCTCGACAGTAACCCGAGGGGCGCGGCTGACATTCCGTGGCGCGGCTCTCACCGCGCCCACCTGCGGTTATCCGTTGTCCGGATCCACCGGCTCGACGATGGCGTCCGAGTCCCGGGGGCCGATCTCCTTGCCCAGGTTCGGGCCGGAGTTCCCGTTGGTCAGCGCCGCGGGCGGAGCCGACACCGGGGGCCGGGTGGAGGGAGTGCGCCGCGAGGACCCCGTCCAGGCGGGACGGGCCGGACGCTTGACGACAGGGTTGAAGACCTCGGCGATCTCCTCCTTGTTCAGCGTCTCCTTCTCCAGCAGGGCCAGGACGAGGTTGTCGAGGACGTCGCGGTTCTCCACCAGGATTTCCCAGGCTTCGTTGTGCGCCGTCTCGATCAGCTTCTTGACCTCCTCGTCCACCAGTCCGGCGACCTCCTCGGAGTAGTCCCGCTGGTGGGACATCTCCTTGCCCAGGAAGGGCTCGGACTGGTCGGAGCCGAACTTGATGGCGCCCAGCCGCTCGGTCATGCCGTACTGGGTGACCATCGCCCGCGCGGTCGCCGTCGCCTTCTCGATGTCGTTGGCCGCGCCCGTGGTCGGGTCGTGGAAGACCAGTTCCTCGGCCGCCCGGCCGCCCATCATGTAGGCGAGCTGGTCGAGCATCTCGTTCCGCGTGGTCGAGTACTTGTCCTCGTCGGGGAGGACCATGGTGTACCCGAGCGCGCGGCCTCTGGAGAGGATGGTGATCTTGTGAACCGGATCGGAGTTGGGTGAGGCCGCCGCGACCAGGGCGTGCCCGCCCTCGTGGTACGCGGTGATCTTCTTCTCCTTGTCGCTCATGATCCGGGTCCGCTTCTGCGGTCCGGCCACGACGCGGTCGATCGCCTCGTCCAGATACTTGTTGTCGATCAGCTTCTGGTCGCTGCGCGCGGTGAGCAGCGCGGCCTCGTTCAGCACGTTGCTCAGGTCGGCGCCGGTGAAGCCCGGGGTGCGCCGGGCGACCGCGCTCAGGTCCACGTCGGGCGCCATCGGCTTGCCCTTCTGGTGGACCTGGAGGATCTCCAGGCGGCCCTGCATGTCGGGGCGGTCGACGGCGATCTGCCGGTCGAACCGGCCCGGACGCAGCAGCGCCGGGTCCAGGATGTCCGGCCGGTTGGTGGCGGCGATCAGGATGACGCCGCCCTTGACGTCGAAGCCGTCCATCTCGACCAGGAGCTGGTTGAGAGTCTGCTCCCGCTCGTCGTGGCCGCCGCCCATACCGGCGCCGCGGTGCCGGCCGACGGCGTCGATCTCGTCGACGAAGACGATGGCCGGGGCGTTCGCCTTGGCCTGCTCGAACAGGTCGCGCACCCGGGAGGCGCCGACACCGACGAACATCTCCACGAAGTCCGAACCGGAGATCGAGTAGAACGGCACGCCCGCCTCACCCGCGACCGCGCGGGCGAGCAGCGTCTTACCCGTGCCGGGCGGGCCGTAGAGCAGCACACCCTTCGGGATCTTGGCACCGACGGCCTGGAACTTGGCGGGTTCCTGCAGGAAGTCCTTGATCTCGTGGAGCTCCTCGACGGCCTCGTCGGAGCCGGCCACGTCGGTGAAGGTCGTCTTCGGGGTGTCCTTGGTGATGAGCTTGGCCTTGGACTTCCCGAAGTTCATCACCCGGGAGCCGCCGCCCTGCATCTGGTTCATCAGGAACAGGAAGATGACGATGATCAGCACGAACGGCAGCAGCGAGATCAGCATCCCGACGAACGGGTTCTGCTTCTGCGGCGCGACCGTGTATCCCTTCGGGATCTCCTTCTGGTCGTACTTGCTCTGGAGTTCCTTGGCGATGTCGACTCCCTGGGAGTCGATGTAGCTCGCCTTGATCTTGTCGCTGTCCTCGACCTTGGCGCCGTCCTTGAGCTCGAGCTTGACGATCTGCTCGTCGCCCGTGGTGAGCTCTGCGGACTTCACCTTGTCCTGTCGGATCGCCTGTACGACCTGGCCGGTGTCCACCGTCTTGAAGCCGCCGGACGAGCCGACGACCTGCATCAACACGACCACGGCAAGGACGGCCAGCACGATCCACATGACCGGCCCGCGGAAGTATCGCTTCACGTCCATCCATACGGAGCGCGTGGGCCCCGTCCCTCCTGCCACAGTGAGTTGAAAAGCCTGACCTTCGGACGGTACCCCAGCATTGTCACCCGGCGCCGCCGAGGACGGTCAACCGCACCGCCCTCCGACCCTGCAACGAGGGACACCGGTCCTGTGTTCCCGGCCCGCACGCGCGTGCGCGACGGATGTCAGCCGCCGTACACGTGCGGGGCAAGCGTGCCGACGAACGGCAGATTGCGGTACCGCTCGGCGTAGTCGAGCCCGTAGCCGACGACGAACTCGTTCGGGATGTCGAAGCCCACCCACTTCACGTCGATCGCCACCTTGGCGGCGTCCGGCTTGCGCAGCAGGGTGCACACGTTGAGGGAGGCGGGCTCGCGGGATCCCAGGTTGGACAGCAGCCAGGAGAGCGTCAGCCCCGAGTCGATGATGTCCTCGACGATCAGGACGTGCTTCCCCTTGATGTCGGTGTCCAGGTCCTTGAGGATCCGGACCACACCCGAGGACTGGGTCCCGGCGCCGTAGGAGGACACCGCCATCCAGTCCATCGTCGCCGGGGTGGACAGGGCGCGCGCCAGGTCCGCCATCACCATGACGGCTCCCTTGAGCACCCCGACCAGCAGCAGCTCCTCGCCCGCGTACTCCGCGTCGATCCGCTCCGCCAGCTCGGCCAGCTTCGCGTCGATCTCTTCCTTGCCGACCAGCACCGACTGCAGGTCGGTGCCCATGTCTTTCTCGTCCACCCGTGCTGCTCTCGCTCGTCGCGGTCCGGTCGCCCCGGCCCGCCGCAGCCTCCGGACGGCCCGGTGCGTGCCGGGACGCCGGTCAGCTCGGTGAGCCGTGCCGGATGACCAGTCTGCCACCCTGGCGCGCGACCTCCACACGCCCGGGCAGGTTGAGGGCCCGCTGGCCGCGCCACGCGGTGATGAGGCGGTCCATCTCCTCGACGTGCCGGGCGAACAGCGACCCGGCCGGGGAGCCGGCCTCGATCGCCGCCCGGCGCAGCACCCGCCGCCGCACCGCGGGCGGCAGCGCGTACAGCCGGACCACGTCCAGCTCCACCGCTCCGTCGGCGCCGGGCGCGCCCTCCGTCCTGGCGACGGCCCGGCCGGAGGGCGCCGAACCGTCCGCCTGATCCGGCACCCCGGCGTCCTCCGGGCCGCTGCCGGGGGTGCGCACGACGGCGCGCTCGGCGTCGTCGGTCCACGCGTCGAGCGCGTCCGCGTCGTCCCGGGAGAGCTGCGCCGTACGGGCGAGTGCCTCGATGACGCCCTTGCCGAGCGCCTTCTCCAGCGCGGGCAGCGCCTCGTGGCGGACACGGGAGCGGGTGTAGGCGGGGTCGGCGTTGTGCGGGTCGTCCCAGACGGGGAGCGACTGGACCATGCACGCCTTGCGGGTGGTCTGCCGGTCGACGGCCAGGAACGGGCGGCGGTAGCGGCCACCGGGGCCGGAGACCGCCGCCATGCCGGACAGCGAGCGGGTGCCGGAGCCGCGGGCCAGCCCGAGCAGCACCGTCTCCGCCTGGTCGTCGCGGGTGTGGCCGAGCAGCACGGCGGCCGCACCGTACCGCTCCGCGATCGCGTCCAGCGCGGCGTACCGGCCCTCGCGCGCGGCGGCTTCGGGGCCGGTGTTGGTCCGCCCCACCTGGATGGCGACCGACTCGACGGGCGTCAGGCCGAGTCCGGCGAGCCGGTCGGCCACCTCCTGGGCGCGCTCGGCGGAGCCGGGCTGCAGACCGTGGTCGACCGTGACGCCGCCGGCCCGCAGGCCGAGGCGGGGGGCTTCGAAGGCGAGCGCGGAGGCGAGGGCCATCGAATCGGCGCCGCCGGAGCAGGCGACGAGGACGAGCGGTGGCGGCGCTTCGGTGGGGAGGTCGGCGGGGAGATCGGCGGGGAGGTCGGCGGGGAGGGAGCCGGCCGGCTGGGGGGTCGCCGCGAGCTGTGCGCCGCGCGCGCCGCGCGTGCTCGCGTCGTGGGCGCTGAGGTCGTGCGCGCTGAGCACGTCGTGGAGTGTGCGGCGGACCGCCAGGCGTATTGCGGCGACCGCGGGGTGGGGACCCATGTCCGATTCACTTCCTCGTCAGGAGCTGCGCAGATCGCGGAAGGAGGCTTCCGCGGATCCGGGTGGGGGTGTTGAAGTCGGCAACTACTGTCACGCTGTGTGTGTCGATGGTGACAGAGACGGACTGTGTTCCCCGAGCATCGCACGCGTACCCCGCCCGCACGGTCCCTCGGAAGGGTGATTGGCGAGGCTGCCACCCGCCTCAATCGGCCTTGCGGTGCACCCTCGCGATCCACTCGGCGGGTTCGGCGATCTCCGCCTTCGTCGGAAGGGTGTTCGGTGACGTCCACACACGGTTGAAACCCTCCATGCCCACCTCATCCACCACAGTGCGCACGAACCGCTCCCCGTCCCGGTACTGCCGCAGCTTCGCGTCCAGGCCCAGCAGCTTGCGCAGCGCAAGGTCGAGCCGTCCGGCACCGGCGGCCCGGCGCTTCTGGAACTTCTCCCGGATCTCGGTGACGGTCGGGACGACCTGCGGGCCCACACCGTCCATCACGTAGTCGGCGTGCCCCTCCAGCAGCGACATGACGGCGGTCAGCCGGCCCAGCACCTCGCGCTGCGCCGGGGTCTGCACCAGTTCCACCAGACCGGGCCGCTCCTCCGCGGCGTCCTCCGCGCCGCTCTCGCCCGACCTGCCGCCGGCCAGCGACTGGACGGCCTCCCGGAGCCGCTCCACCAGCGTCGAGGGGTCGATGTCGGTCTGCTCCAGGAAGGACTGGATCTCCATCCGCAGGTGGTCACGCAGCCAGGGCACCGCCGTGAACTGGGTGCGGTGCGTCTCCTCGTGCAGGCACACCCACAGCCGGAAGTCGTGCGGATCGACCTCCAGCTCGCGCTCCACGTGCACGATGTTCGGCGCCACCAGCAGCAGCCGGCCGCCGCCGTCGGCGCCCCCCGGCAGGTCGCGGCCGGCGGGCGCGAACGTCTCGTACTGGCCCAGCACCCGCGAGGAGAGGAAGGACAGCAGCATGCCGACCTCCACCCCGGTGACCTTGCCGCCGACCGCGCCGAGGACGGCCCCGCCGGGGACGCCGGCGCGGCGCTCGGCCACCTTGGCCAGCAGCGGGGAGAGCAGCTCCCGGAATCCGGCGACGTTGGCCCGCACCCAGCCGGGCCGGTCCACCACCAGGACGGGCGTGTCCCCCGCCTCGGCGTCGGCGGGGGCCAGCCGGGTGAAGGCGCGTACATGTTCCTCGGAGACCTTCGCGTGCCGCCGCAGCTCGGCGACGATGCCGCGGGCCTCCTCCCTGCTGACTTCCGGCCCCGGCCGTCCGAGCCGGGTCGCGGTCGTGACCGCGAGATTCCAGTCGACCATCTGCACACCACCGAGGCTCGTCATTCTTTCACCGTACGTGCAGCGCGCGCGGGGCGGGAGGAGAGCGCGAGGAGCACGCGCCGCCCGGGGATCAGCCCGCCGAGGGCGAATCCCGGCAGCCGCAGTTGGCCAGGGCCGAGGCGAGCCGGTCCAGGGACTGCTGGGCCGCGTCCCGCGCGGCGGCTCCCGTCGTCATGAACGCGAAGGCCAGCATCCGGCCGTCCGCGTCGACGACGGTGCCGGCCAGTGTGTTCACTCCGGTCAGGGTGCCGGTCTTGGCCCGCACCAGCCCCGCGCCGGGCTCGCCGCGCTCGCCGCCGTACCGGCTGCCGAGGGTGCCGGTGAACCGGGCGACGGGCAGCCCGGTGAGGACGGTGCGCAGCGCGGGCCGGTCCGGATCGGCCGCGAGGGTGAGCAGCCGGGTGAGCAGTGCCGGGGAGACCCGGTCCGCGCGGTCGAGGCCGCTGCCGTCCGCGAAGCGGGCGCCCTTCAGGGGCAGCCCGAGCCGGTCGAGGGTGTGCCGTACGGCGCGGCCCGCGCCGCGGAAGTCGGCGGGCTCGCCCGCGGCGAGCGCCGTCTGGCGCGCGAGGGCCTCGGCGAGGTCGTTGTCGCTGTGGGTGAGCATCCGCTCGACCAGCGCGCCGAGCGGCGCCGAGCGGTGCACGGCCAGCTCGGTGGCCTGCTTCCCCGCGGTGCGCTCCCGGGGTGCGCCCTCGACGGTGACGCCCTTGTCCTCGAGCGCGTCGGCGAACGCGTCGGCCGCCTCCCGGGCGGGGTCGGCGGCGCGCGGGGCCGGGCCGTGGTCGCTGCCGTCCGTGCGGCCTTCCTCGACCATCAGCGGGGTGACCCGGGCCAGGTTCTCGTTGGGCCCGATGACGTGCCGCTCGGTGCCGGTGTAGCGGGAGGTGTCGTACCGGAGCCGGACCGTGTGCGTGTCGCTCCCGTCCAGGGCCCGGGCGGTCCGCGCGGCCAGCGCCGTCAGGTCCTTCCCGGTGAGCGTGGGGTCGCCGCCGCCGACGAGGGTGACCCGGTCGTCCTCGCGGACCGCGCGGGTGGCGATGCGGTACGTCTCGCCGCGCGCGGTCAGCGCCGCGACGGCGGTGGCCAGCTTGATCGTGGAGGCGGGGGCCGAGACCGCCCGGGCGTCCCGGGAGAACAGCTGCCGTCCGGTGACGGCGTCCACGACGGAGGCGTGCCGGACGGCGCCGAGCGAGCCGTCCTCGATCAGCGGCTCCAGCGTGTCGGCGAGGGCCGAGGCGGTGGGCGGCGGCATCTGCTCCGGCCGGTTGTCGCCGCGGCCGGAGCCCTGCGGGCCGCCCTCGCCCGCGCCCTGTTCCGGGACGGGGCCGGCCGCGGCGAGCACCTGGGGGGCGGCGGGGGGTCCGGAGGGGCGACCGGGGGTGCCGGGGGTGTGGTCCGCGCCACTTCCGCGTTCCTGGCGGGCCGCCCGGACCCGCTCGGCCGTACGCTGACCCGAGTCCCACGGCCCCGCCGCGGCCACCGCCAGCAGCGCGGCCACGAGCCCCAGCGCGGTGGAGGCGGCGGTGAACCGGACCGTCAGCCGCTGCTGCGGAGAGGCCGCCCGCCAACGACGCCGGGCCCCGTCGACTGCGGCGTCCACCGCGGCGCGCCCGCGCGCGTTCGCGCGTAGGGCGGTCGTACGAGCGTGTGCCGCGAGGGCGCGCACACGGGGCGCGACGGTCCGGGTGTGCGCCGCCACCGAACGGGCCGCGCGGAGGCCGGAGCGGTATGCCCGGTTCGCGGTGCCACGCACCTTCGATCCGGTGTCATGCACCTCGACCAGCCCCTTTCGCGAGCACACATGTGCGTGGGGGACACTTAATCACCAGACTGGAGTTCTTCTGGGGGACGGCCCCCAGGGCACACGAGTGCTGATCTCATCATGATCTATACGGAGGAGCCTCCCTTGGAGTTCGACGTCACCATCGAGATCCCGAAGGGCTCGCGGAACAAGTACGAGGTGGACCACGAGACGGGCCGCATCCGCCTCGACCGGCACCTGTTCACCTCGACCGTGTACCCGGCGGACTACGGCTTCGTCGACGGCACCCTGGGCGAGGACGGTGACCCGCTCGACGCGCTCGTGCTGCTGGAGGAGCCCACCTTCCCCGGGTGCATCATCAAGTGCCGCGCCATCGGGATGTTCCGGATGACCGACGAGGCGGGCGGCGACGACAAGCTGCTGTGCGTCCCCTCCTCGGACCCGCGGATGGAGCACCTGCGCGACATCCACCACGTGAGCGAGTTCGACCGGCTGGAGATCCAGCACTTCTTCGAGGTCTACAAGGACCTGGAGCCCGGCAAGTCGGTCGAGGGCGCCGACTGGGTGGGCCGCGCCGAGGCCGAGGCCGAGGTCGAGGCGTCCATCAAGCGGCTGGCCGCCGAGGGCGGGCACTGAGAACCGTTTCTGCACGGGGCTGCGCCGCTGCCCCCGTTCGGGTGACGGAGGGGCTGCCCGGCCGCCGAGCGGCCCCTCCGCTGCTCAGAAGCCCCGGGTGCGCTTGGCGGCGCGGCGGCCGGGCAGCGGCGTCTCCTGGCCCGGGGTCTTGATGAAGAGGCGGGCCAGCTCGCCGCCCAGGTTGACCCCGATGGCGATGGCCAGGGCCAGCGCGCCGGCCGTGGCCAGGTGCTCGAACCCCTTGTTGACGTCGCCCTGGGCGATGTTCAGCAGCCCGAAGTAGGTGTTGCTACCCGGCAGCAGCGGCCCGATCGCCGCCGTGATGTACGGCAGCGACGAGGCGAACTGGTACCGGGAGAGCAGTTGGCCGAACAGGCCGACGAGCCCGGCGGCCACCACGGTGGCCGGGACCGGTGTGACGTCGGCCTTGGTCAGCACACCGAAGATCAGCCAGGCGACGCCCCCGTTCATGGTGGCCAGCACCACGGTGTGGCGCTCCTGCTGGAGCAGCACGCAGAACGCCAGCGCCAGCAGCATGGCGGCCAGCAGCTGGGTGAGCGGCCGGTCGCTGTGGTGCACGATGTCGGGCGTCAGCCGAGCGTTCAGCCGGGCGCCCACGTACAGCACCATCAGCACCCCGCAGACGATGCCGACGATGAGGTAGATGACCTCCAGCAGCCGGGCGGCGGCGGTGATGTAGAAGCCGGTGAGTCCGTCGTGCACGGCCGCGACCAGCGCCCGCCCCGGGATCAGCGCGAAGAGGCCACCGGTGATCACCGCGGACGCCTGGATGCGGGTGTCGGTGTGCTGGGCGAGCAGCGCGACGCCCACGCCCATCCCGGCCGGGGGCATGGCGGCGGCCGCGAACTGGTAGAACTCCGGCAGTCCGCGCCCGGCGCACAGCCAGGCCAGCCGGTCGCCGAGCATGGCGCCGAACGCGGCCAGCACGAAGACCAGCCCGTCGCCGCCCACCAGCAGCGAGGCCGCGCCGGACAGGGAGCCGCTGGCCACGGTCAGCGCCCACTTGGTGTAGGGGTGCCGGTTGCGGCGCATCTCCGCAAGCCGCCGGTAGGCCTCCTCCAGCGACACCTCGCCCTGGGTGATGTCGGCGACGAGCGCGAAGACGGCCGACAGCCGGGTGTAGTCGGTGCCGCGTCTGCGGACGGTCCTGCTGAGCGTGACCGGGTCGTC
Organism: Streptomyces sp. NPDC006925; assembly: GCF_042869575.1. Taxonomy (NCBI): domain Bacteria; kingdom Bacillati; phylum Actinomycetota; class Actinomycetes; order Kitasatosporales; family Streptomycetaceae; genus Streptomyces; species Streptomyces sp. NPDC006925. Next base: position 16,974 of record NZ_JBIAGB010000028.1, on the reverse strand, counting down.
CACCAGCGAGGGCTGGTGGGTGATGGACAGCAGGGTGAAGGTGACCTCGGGTTCGGTGCGGTCGAGTCCGTAGGCGTGCGCGACGCCGAACATGGCCGCCTCCACGTCCTCGGCGCCCTCCCCGCCCGCGAGCAGCAGCTCGCCGATCCGGAGCGTCAGGTCGAGGACACGGGGAACGGGGGGTCCGCTCTCCGTGCCCTCGTCGCCGCGCGGGGAGCGCTCGGGCACCGGACGCTCGGCGAGCGGCATCCGGACCATGGAGCGCATCCGGTCCTGCCAGGGCGAGCCCGGCTTGGCCAGCGGCCCGACGACGGGGATGCCGTCGGGCGGTGTGAAGGCGCTGCCGGGATCGTAGGACAGCGGGCTGACCAACCCCTCCGGGATGGTGAACTCGGAGGTCGGGTGCTCCTCCTCCGGGACGGGGGGAAGCGGCACGCCCAAGGGCGCCGTGAAGGCGCTGCGTGATTCGTCGGACGCCGGTTTGGTGTCGTCCGGCTCACCACCCTGCTCCGCGGCGTCGCCGTTTCCCCGGGGCTGCCCCACCACTTTCTGTGCGCTCCTTACCCTCTCGCGCCTGATGCGCGTTACGTCTCAAGTTTCCAGCAGTGCCACACGACCGACGTGGTGTCCAACGGAAATGGTTCCACGAACCGGAAGCGTGCTACCTCACAGTGGAGCATGAGAAGTGATCCTCTCCCCAAAGGTCCCCCTGTACAGGGGAATTAAAAGTGAGAGAACACGAGGGAAGGGGGTGCGGAGGGGGCTCAGGAGGCGGAAGAACCGTCCTCGCCCCGCTCCGCGCCTACTGCGTTTGCCCCGCGTGCGCGGGCGCGGTCACGTTCGGCTGCTTCGTTGGCCGCGATCGCGTCCCGCAGGTACCGGGCCAGCCCCGGCCGGATCGCGTCATAGGTCGCGGTGAAGCGCTCGTCCTGGACGTACATCTCGCCGAGCCTGCTGTGCATCCCGTGGTCGCACGGGTAGCTGGTCCGGGAGATGAACAGCCGGTGCCGCTCGGCCAGATCGGTCACTCCGGGTGCGTCCGGAGGGTCCCCGGCCGCCATCCGGTCGGCGACCGCGCGGTGGATCCCGTCCAGCTCCCGCGTGAGCGCCTTCCAGTCCTCCTTGGTGCGGGAGGCGGCGCGGCGCTGCGACTCCCGGTACGCCTCGGTACTGCCCCAGCGGTGCTCCGCCTCCTCGGCGTGCGCCTCCGGATCGAAGTCCCCGAAGACCTCGAACCGCTCCTCGGGGGTGAGACTGATGCCCATTCTCCGTGCCTCCATGGCGCGTTCCACGGCGGTGGCCATCTCCGTGAGCCGACCGATCCGCGCCGTCAGCACGGCGTGCTGCCGGCGCAGCAGGTCGATCGGGTCCGCAGCGGGGTCGTCCAGCAGGACGGCGACCTCCTCCAGCGGGAAGCCCAGTTCCCGGTGGAAGAGGATCTGCTGCAGCCGGTCCAGGTCGGCATCGGTGTAGCGCCGGTGTCCGGCCGCCGTGCGCTCCCCGGGGACCAGCAGTCCGATCTCGTCGTAGTGGTGCAGGGTGCGCACCGTGATCCCCGCGAGAGCGGCGACCTGCCCGACGGAGTGGCTCATATCCGCCTCCTCGTTGGCTTGCGGCATCCACGGTGCTCCCTCACGTCACGTGAGGTGCAAGCCGTTCTTCCGGGCCCCGCTGCCCGGAGCTCCGGCGACCGGTTCGCAGCGGCCGCCGCGCCTGCGACCGGTTCGGAAGGGGCGCCGTCGCGGCGACCGGCTCAGAACGGGCGCCGGTCCGTCAGGACGCTGAGGTCCCGCTCGCCCTCGCCCGCCATCACGAAGGAGCCGCCCTCCAGCCGGGCGATCAGGTCGCGGGCCCACGCCGCGTCGCTCTCGGCGGTGTGCACCCACAGCTTCATGATCTCCCCGATGTGGCCCCACTCCGGCGGAGCACCGCCGTCCGGGGTCCAGTTCGAGGTGACCTCGTCGCGCCAGGACTCCAGCGCGGCGACCCGCTCCTCCAGCAGCGCGACGGCCTCGGCACGGGGCAGGTCCACGAGGAACCCGACGGCGGAGGTGAGCAGCTCCTGCTTCTCCCGGGTGGCGGTCAGCGCGTGCCGCAGCAGCCGGAAGAACTCCGCCTCACCCGCCGGGGTGATCTCGTACTCGGTGCGCGGCGGACCGCCCGCGGTGCTGGGGGCGATGTCGTGGGCGAGCAGCAGGTCCTGCTTGGCGAGCTGCTTGAGCGCGTGGTAGATCGATCCGGGCTTGGCCGCCGACCACTCGTGCGCGCCCCAGAACTCCAGATCGTTGCGGACCTGGTAGCCGTGCGCCCGCCCCCGCAGGCGCACGTCCCCCAGCACCAGCAGCCGGATCGCCGACATCGCTCCCTGCCCCAGTCACACCGCCGTGGTTCTGTCAAGCACCACCCTATGCGGGTTCGCCGGGGCGGGGGCGGCGGGATCAGTCCTGCGCGGTGTCGCCCCCACCGGGTGCGCCGCCGAAGGCCGACCAGTCCGGCTCGGGCATCGCACCCGTCTCGAACACGAGGTCGAAGGCACCCTTGCCGTCGAGGGTCTCGCGGATGATGTCGGCGTGCCCCGCGTGCCGCGCGTACTCCTCGATCAGGTGCAGCAGGCCCCAGCGCCAGGAGAACTCCCCGCCCTTGTCCCAGGGCGCGGGCGGCACGACGAAGGTCTCGTCCAGCGAGCCGAGCCCGGCGACGGCCCGCTCGGTCTCGGCGCCGACCCGCTCGCTCTCGGCGAGCAGCACCTCGACGGTCTGCGCCTCGCCGGGGGTGAAGCTGGTCTCCCACTCCGCGCGCTTGACCTCCTCACCGGCCTCGATCCCGCGGAAGGTGCGCAGCCAGCTCGTCTCCATCACGGTCACATGCTTCAGGACGCCGGCCACCGACAGTTCGCTGGCCGCGGGGGTGCTGCGGGCCTGCTCCTCGGTCAGCCCGTGCAGGGCCCGGCGGATGCCGCCGCGCTGCGCCTCCAGGAACGCCAGCAGGGCTCCGCGCTCGTCACCGGGGGTCTCTGCCTGGACGACTACCGGCATGCTGCTCGCCACCTCTCGGGTCGGTCCGGGGCCTCTCCCCGGCCGGTGAACACAAGCTATGCGGCCTCGCGGACAGGCTCTGTCCTCGTTCGCGCGCGCGAGGGGCGTGGGAATTCCGGTCGCCGCCGACCCCGGCATGGGCGAGGGGGCCGCGGCGGCACGGCGGGGCACACGGCTCGGCGAGGGCGCCGCTCGGCCCGGCCCCACGTGGGGCCGGGCCGAGCGGATCAGAACGGGAACTCGCTGCGCTCCCGCTGGATGGAGACCCAGCGGGTGGTGGTGAACGCCTCCACCACCTGCGGTCCGTTCAGCCTGCCGAGGCCCGAGAGCTTCTCGCCGCCGTACGGCACGATCGGCTCGTCGGCGACCGTGGAGTCGTTCACGTGCACCATGCCCGCCTCGATCCGGCGGGCGACGGCGACACCGCGCTCGATGTCCGCCGTGTGCACCGCGCCGGCGAGTCCGTAGGGGGTGTCGTTGGCGACCCGTACCGCGTCCTCCTCGCCGTCCGCGCCGATGATCAGCGCGACCGGTCCGAAGATCTCCTCGTGCCGCAGCGGGGAGTCCGCCGGCAGGTCCCCCAGCACGCTGGGCGAGACGAGGTTGCCGTCCGCCGAACCGTGCAGCAGCGCCGTGGCGCCCTCGGAGAGGGCCTGCTCGACGATGGCCGTCACCCGCTCCGCCTGACGGGAGTTGATCAGCGGACCGATGTGGGTCTCCGGCTTCGCCGGGTCCCCCACCACCAGCCTGCCGACCCGGTCCACGAACTTCTCGGTGAACTCCCGCTCCAGGCTGCGGTCCACGATGATCCGGTTGGCCGCCATGCACAGTTGGCCCTGGTTGACGAAGCGGCTGTAGACGGCGGCGTCCACGGCGTAGTCCACATCGGCGTCGTCCAGCACCACCAGGCCGCTGTTGGAGCCGAGCTGCAGTATCACCCGCTTGAAGCTGCGGCCGGCGACGGTGGCCACATGGCGGCCGACGCGGTCGGAGCCGGTGAAGGAGATGACCTTCGGCACCGGGTGCTCGATCAGCGTGTCGCCGATCTCCGCACTGTCGGTGATCACGACGTTCACCAGCCCCGGCGGCAGCCCGGCGTCCTCCAGCACCTTGGCGACCAGCGTGCCCCCGCACACCGGGGTCGACTGGTGCGGCTTGAGGACCGTCGCGTTGCCCAGCGCCAGCGCGGGCGCCACGGACTTGACCGCCAGCAGGAACGGGTAGTTGAAGGGGGAGATGACCCCCACGACCCCCACCGGGTCCCGGTAGACGCGGTTCTCCTTGCCGGGCACCGAGGAGGGCAGGATCTCCCCGAGCGGGTTGAGCGAGAGCTGGAGCGCCTCCCGGAAGAACTCCTTCACCATGTGGATCTCGAAGGCCGCCTTGTGCCGGGTGCCGCCCAGCTCGGCGATGATGGCCTCGGTGATCTGCGGCTCGCTCTCCTCGATGACCCGGATCGCCCGCTCGAAGACCCGTCTGCGGGTGTACGGGTTGGTGGCAGCCCAGTCGCGCTGCGCGCGTTCGGCCGCGCGATACGCCTCGTCCACCTCGTCGCGCGTGGCGACGGTGATGGAGGCGAGCTTCTCCCCGTTGTACGGGTTGAAGTCGATGATGTCCCAGGAGCCGGAGCCGGGACGCCACTCGCCGTCTATGCACTGGAGTGCCAGGTCCGTGAAGTAGGCCATGCCATTCCTTCGGGGGGTTGAAGGAGATGCTGCTGCTTGGTCATCGTACCGACGTGTCACAGGAGTTGGCGGATTCGCCACAGGTGATCCCGGGTGTCTTCGGGAGAAAGGCTGATATCCACCAGTCGCCGCAGTGCCTGGTCGTACTGTGCCACCTCATCCCGTTTGTCCAGGTACAGGGCACTGGTGAGCTGTTCGAGATAGACGATGTCGTTGAGGTCGGACTCCGGGAAGCGCAGCAGGGTGAAGGCGCCGGCCTCGGCGGCGTGCCCACCGACGGCGAACGGGACCACATGCAGGTGAACGTTGGGCTGGTGGGAGACCTCCACGAGGTGGGCGAGCTGGGCCTCCATGACGGCCGTCGAGCCGAACGGCCGGTGCAGCGCGGCCTCGTCCAGCAGGCAGACCAGCTGCGGGGCGCTCTCGCCGAGGAGGAGCTTCTGCCGTTCCAGCCGGAGCGCGACGCGGCGCTCGGCATCCTCCTCGGCCAGCGGGGTGCGGTGACCGGCGGCGACCACGGCCCGGGCGTATTCGCCGGTCTGCAGGAGGCCGTGCACGAACTGGACCTCGAACGTGCTGATGTGCGAGGCGGCGCCCTCCAGCCCGACGTAGGTCTGGAACCAGCCGGGCAGCACGTCGCTGAAGTTGTGCCACCAGCCGGCGACACTGGAGTCCCTGGCCAGCCCCAGGAGGGGTGCGCGCTCGGCGTCGTCGGTGACGCCGTAGAGCGTGAGGAGGTCCTCCACGTCGCGGGCCTTGAAGCTGACCCGGCCCAGCTCCATCCGGCTGATCTTGGACTCGGAGGCCCGGATCGAGTATCCGGCGGCCTCGCGGGTGACGCCCCGGGCTTCGCGCAATCTCCTGAGCTGCGATCCGAGCAGGATACGCCGGACCATCGAGCCGCTGGAGCTGTTCACTCCCTTCGCCGCTCCGATGTCGCTCCCTGCCGATTCTGCTGCCATTCCGATCAGCCCTCCACCCCTGCTTGAAGGGAAGTGTGCCATCCCCGCGCTCCGTTGCGTGCGCAGCCGATTACACACGATCGAAAGTCTCTCGTGCACGTGCATCTGCCCTTGCATCTGCTGTGAGCATTGGGAACCATGGGGAGGGCACAAGTGGACTCGCCGGTACGCAAGTTGGCCGCGTGGGTTGCGCTGTGGCGCCCGCACCAGACGGAGTAGCACGGCCGACAGGATCCGCACAGGATCGACACTGCCGCTGACGCCAGGAGTGGCCCTTGTTGGGGACCGAAGGATCGACGGTGCTGGAGCCCTTAAGTGAGGGGCTCCGTACGCCGGATGCCGCCTCGGTCTCCGGATCCGCTTCCTGCGCGCTCCCGCCGCGCTACGAAGCGGTCTCCAGTGCCCGGAACTTCACCCGCAGCACGCTCCGGTACTGGGACCTCGCAGAGAAGTTCGACGACGTGGCGCTGGTGGTCTCCGAACTGGTGACCAACGCCATGCGGCACGGCCTCACCCCCGGCGCCGATCACGGGGCGGCGTCGGGGGACGAGGGCGACCCGCCGGTCCGGCTGCATCTGATGCGCTGGTCGGCCCGGCTGGTCTGTGCCGTACGGGACCCCAGCGACCAGCCCCCCGATGTGACGGCCGTGCGGGACGCCGCCGCACACCGGGGGGCGCACGGGGGATGCGACGACCGCGGGACACCCGCCGGCCTTCACGACCGGTCGGCGCTCGCGGACTCCATGGAGTACGGGGGCTCCATGGATCGAGGGGGTGCCTCGGCTCTCGGGGCCCCTCTTGAACCCGGGAGGCCCCTCGGATCCGAGGGGCCTCCCGGACACGGGGGACACGGGGGCGCCGTGGAAGCCGCTGACGCGTTCGCCGCGTGCGACGCGTCGGGCGTCTCGTACTCCGAGGACGCGGAGTTCGAGACGCCCGGCTTCACGGCGGAGTCGGGCCGCGGCCTGCGCCTGGTCGACTCCTTCAGCGACGCCTGGGGCTGGCACCCGCTCTCGGGCCCGCTCGCCGGGAAGATCGTCTGGGCGCTCTTCCGGACCGGGCGCGAGGCACCGGTCCTCGGCGAAGCGCCGGCCTTCGGCGAAGCGCCGGCCTTCGGCGAAGCGCCGGCCTTCGGCGGAATGCCGGTCGTCAGCGGGCTGTCAGGTCGTCGAACTCACCGTCCTTGACGCCGAGGATCATCGCCTCCAGTTCGGCGGACGTGTAGACGAGCGCGGGCCCGTCGGGGAAGCGCGAGTTGCGCATGGCGATCTCCCCGTTGGGCAGCTTGGCGAACTCCACGCAGGCTCCCTGCGAGTTGCTGAAGCGGCTCTTTCTCCACACGACCCCCTGGAGGTCCCTGGCTGCCATGCCGTTGAACGCGTCGGGCACTTGGAACTCCTGAGGTGGTCGAATGTGCAGGACCGGGTCGCGCAGCCGTGAACTGCCAACTTCCCGGGATCATAACTTCGTTCATGTACAGATGCATGTGCCGATGCACGTGCACGACCGCGGGTCGCAGGGCCGTCACAGCTGGTCAGACCCTTGACTTAAACTTAGCTTCAAGTTCTAGCGTCACGCCATGAGCATGGAGATGACGGCATGGCAGGCGCTCTACAACGCACGCCAGGCCCACCAGGACCAGCACCCCTTCTCCGCAGCCGCGATCGGCCGCATCGTCCGCTTCGCACACCGCCACCACCGCAGAATGCTCGCGTTCATGCTGCTCAGCAGCGTGCTCGCAGTCCTCACGGTGGCCACCCCGCTGCTCGCGGGCCGGGTGGTGACCGCGATCGACCAACAGGCCGCCGCAGGCACCGTGCTGGGACTGGCCGCTCTGATCGCGGCCATCGCCCTGGCGGAGGCAGGCGTCGGCCTTCTGACCCGCTGGCTGTCCGCGCGTGTCGGGGAGGGACTCATCCTCGATCTGCGTACCGCCGTCTACGACCATGTGCAGCGGATGCCGGTGGCCTTCTTCACCCGCACCCGCACCGGCGCCCTGGTGAGCCGCCTCAACAACGACGTCATCGGCGCCCAGCGCGCCTTCTCCTCCACCCTCTCGCAGGTCTTCAGCAACGTCGTCACCCTGCTGCTGACCCTGGTGGTGATGTTCAACCTGTCCTGGCGGATCACCCTGCTCGCGCTGGTGCTGCTGCCGCTGTTCGTCCTCCCGGCCCGGCGGATGGGGACCCGGCTCGCCCGGCTGGAGCGGGAGCGGGCCGACCACAACGCGCGGATGAGCACCCAGATGACCGAGCGCTTCTCCGCACCCGGCGCCACCCTGGTCAAGCTGTTCGGACGGCCGCGCGAGGAGTCCGAGGAGTTCGCCGCCCGCGCCGACCGGGTACGCGCCATCGGAGTGCGCACCGCCATGGTGCAGGAGATCTTCTTCACCGCGCTCACCCTGGTGGCGGCCCTCGCACTCGCCCTCGTCTACGGACTCGGCGGCTACTACGCACTGCGCGGCAGCCTGGAGCCGGGCGCCGTGGTCTCCCTCGCGCTCCTGCTCACCCGCCTGTACGCCCCGCTGACCGCGCTGGCCAGCGCCCGGGTCGCGGTCATGAGCGCCCTCGTCAGCTTCCAGCGGGTCTTCGAAGTCCTCGATCTCGAACCGCTGATCGAGGAGAAGCCGGACGCGGAAGACGTGCCCGCCGGTCCCGTCTCCGTCGAGTTCGACGACGTCCACTTCAGCTACCCCTCCCCCGACAAGGTCTCCCTCGCGTCCCTGGAGGAGGTCGCCACGCTCGACACCCGGGGCGGCGAGGAGGTGCTGCACGGCATCTCCTTCCGCGCCGAACCAGGACAGATGGTCGCCCTCGTGGGCTCCTCGGGCGCGGGCAAATCCACCCTCGCCTCGCTGCTCCCCCGCCTCTACGACGTGGACAGCGGCGCCGTCCGGCTCGGCGGGACGGACGTGCGCGACCTGAGCGCCGCCACGATCCGGCAGACCCTCGGCATGGTCACCCAGGACGGGCACCTCTTCCACGACACCATCCGCGCCAACCTGCTGCTTCCCCGGCCCGGAGCCACCGACGAAGAGCTGTGGTCCGCGCTGCGCCGGGCCCGCCTGGACGGGCTGGTCGCCTCCCTGCCCGACGGGCTGGACACCCTCGTCGGGGAACGCGGCTACCGGCTCTCCGGCGGTGAGCGGCAGCGGCTGACCATCGCCCGGCTGCTGCTCGCCCGGCCCCGCCTCGTCCTGCTGGACGAGGCGACGGCCCACCTGGACTCCACCTCCGAGGCCGCCGTACAGGAAGCGCTCGCCGAGGCACTGCAGGGCCGCACCTCCCTCGTGATCGCCCACCGGCTGTCCACCGTGCGGGCCGCCGACCGGATCCTCGTCCTGGAAGAGGGCCGCATCGTCGAGCAGGGCACCCACGAGGAGCTGCTGGCCGCGGGCGGCCGCTACGAGGAACTCCACCGCACGCAGTTCCTCGCGGGCGAGCACACCCCGGAGGCGCCGACCGCGGACGCACCCGGCAGGCCAAAAGCGGTTCCCCGCGGGTGAGCGCACCGCGGAGGCGCGCACCGCGGACACCGCCCGCCCCGGAAGCACCGCAGCGCACCCGGACACGGGCCGCGGCCCGCCCGCGTCACCCCCGCGGACGCGCTCGGCGGGCGCGCCCCCTCGCAGAGGCACAGGCTGAGCCGTGGACCGTCCCTCGGCTCCGTCACGCGGCGGTCCACTGGTACACGCCAGCCTGCCGGAAGGACACGAGCGCCATGAGCTGCTCCAGCCTTGAGTCTCTGACCCGCTGCTCCGTCGCCGTCGACCTGGGGGCGGCCAGGACCCGTGTGTACGCGAAGGGTGCGGGGCTCATCGTCGACCAGCCGTCGGCCGTCGCGGTGAACACCTACTCCGGCAGCCTGATCGCGGTCGGCCAGGCCGCGGAGCGGATGGCGGGGCGCACACCGCAGCACATCGAGGTCATCCGGCCGATCGCCAACGGCCACGTGGTGGACATCGAGATGGCCCGGCGGATGGTGCGGACCCTCATCGGCGAGCAGCTGCCCCGCCTCAAACGGCGCCGGACGATGCAGCGGGCCGTGGTCACCGTCCCGCACGACGCCGACCCCCTGACGCGCCGCGCAGCCGTCGAGACCCTCTCCGGGGTGGGGGCGCGCCACGTCGAACTGGTGGAGGCCCCGATCGCCGCGGCGATCGGCTCCGGACTCCCGGTCGTCCACCCCGAAGGGGCGATGGTGTTGCTGTGCGGGACGACCAGCACCCAGATCGCGGTGGTCTCACTGGGCGCCATCGTGGCGGCGGGCACGGTCGGCCTGGGCGGAGACACCATCCACCACTCCGTGGTGCAGTACCTGCGCAACCGGCACGAGCTGCTGCTGCCCAGCCAGGACGTCCGCCCGCTCCACCTGGCCCTGCTCGGCAGCGGCGGCGTCGGCACCGGCGTCTACACCGGGACCATCGAGGTACAGGGCCGGGACGTGGTCTCGGGCCTGGCCCGCACCGTCACCATCGACCCGGAGGAGGTGCGCGGCGCCATCCAGACCCCGCTCACCGGTCTCCTGGACACGATCCGGATCGTGCTGCACCGCTGCCCGCCCGACCTGGTGGCCGACCTCGCCGAGCACGGCATGGTGCTGGCGGGCGGCACCGCGCTGCTGCCGGGCCTCGCCGACCAGCTGCGGGAGCACACCGGGATGGCCGTCCAGGTGGCGGAGGAACCGGAGCTGTGCGCGGTCAACGGGCTCGCCGCGATGATGTCCGGCCGTATCGCCCCGCACCCGACCGGCTGGGACTCCTCGGCGGCCGAGGACGCGTCCGTCCCCGCAGGCGCCGGTGCGCTCGCCGGGGGCGCGGACGCGGTGCCGGTGCCGGGGCAGGACGTCGGCTAGCCGCCGACCGGGCGCCGCCGCTGCCCGGCCGGGCAGCGCACAGCAGCAGCCGAACCCGTCCGTCCACCGGTACGGCGAGCAGCCGGCACCGCCGGTACGGCGAGCGGCCGACAGGTCAGCTGCGGTACGGCTCAGGGGTTCAGATCGGGTCCGTGGCGGCGTCGTGCGGCGCATAGGGCCCGAACAGATCCACCAGCCGGGCGCGGCAACGCTGCAGCCTGTCCGCCATCACCGCAGCCACCGACCTGGTCATCGCCAAGCCCAGCGCTTTGTCCTCGTCGCACAGCACCCGGACCGTGAGGGCGTCGAACTCCAGGGCGCGGACGGGACTGTCCGCCTGGGCCGCGAGCGACCACACATACGGCTGGAACATCCAGGACCAGCCGAGCAGCTCCCCGTGCCGGACGTGGTCGATGGCCACGTCCCGGTGTCCCGGGATGTGCATGGCCAGGGTCGCCGAGCCGGTGTGCAGTATCCAGAACCGGTCGGCTCTCGAACCCTCCTCGAAGATCCGTTCCCCGGCGTCGAAGTGCACTTCGGACCCCAAGGAGCGCACCCGCTCTCGCTGCTCGGGTGTCAGCTCGCCGAGCAGTCCCGTCGTGGTCTGCATGGCCCACCCTCCCTTCCGGGAACGGAGCGACGTATTCCCACGTCACGGCCTTTTCACCGTACCTCTCCTCACTCGAACAGGCGAGCCGGGAGAGACGCGACGTACCGTCGGCAGTATGTGCAGAAGCATCCGGACCCTCCGTCCGCCCTACGCCGAGGCCGTCACCGAGCAGGACGTGCGCGCGGCCGCACTCCAGTACGTCCGCAAGGTGTCCGGATTCCGTGCCCCGGCAGCACACAACCAGGCCGCATTCGACCAGGCCGTCGAGCGGATCACCGCGGCGACCGAGGACCTCCTGGAGAGCCTGGTGGTCAAGGGCTCCCGGTGAGCGCCGGGCGCGCGTGTGAGCGCGGAAAGGCCGACGCGGCCGGGCGCGCGTGAGCGCGGAAAGGCCGACGCACGGGAGCGCCGGGCGTCCGCCCGGGCGCCGCTCAGCGCCGGGTGCCCGCCTCCTCGCGGCTCTCCAGCAGCCGCAGCAGCTCGCCCAGCGTCCGGGCGAGCCCGTCGCGCTCCTCCTCGCCGAGGCCCGCCAGCAGCGACCGCTCGAACGCCACCTGCTCCGGCAGGATCCGGTCCACCAGCTCGCGCCCCTGCGCGGTCAGGGAGAGATGCGCGACGCGGCGGTCCCGCGCATCCGCCCGCCGCGCGACCAGCCCCCGCTCCTCCAGCGTGCGGACCCGCTTGGTGACCGCCGTCCCCGAAGCGTAGGTCTCCCGCGCCAGCCGCCCCGGAGTCAGATCCCGGTCCTCGCGGCGCAGGGCGCTGAGGATGTCGAACTCGGGGCGCGAGAAGCCCTCCCGGGCCAGCGGCGCATCGGACGACTGCCGCAGCAGCGCCGCGCACCGGGTGAGGCGGCCGATCACCCCGATCGGCTCGGTGTCCAGGTCGGGCAGCACCTGCCGCCACTGTCCCAGGACCCGCGCGACGACGTCCCCCTCGGCCGTCCAGCCGTTCTCTCCCGCCGCTCCCGCTCCGTCGGCTCTTTCGCCGGGTGCGCCTTCCGCCGGCACGCGCTGCCCCTCTCACCCGAACTCGTCTCTCCCGTACACCGCCCAATTCTGCCGCCGGGGGTGGGAGCAGTACGGGAGCGGGGGGGGGGGGGGGGGGGGGGGGGGGGGGGGGGGGGGGGGGGGGGGGGGGGGGGGGGGGGGGGGGGCGGGGGGGCGGGGGGGGGGGGGGGGGGGGGGGGGGCGGGGGGGGGGGGGTGGCCGGCGCGGCCCCGGGCCCCGCCCCGGGCCCCCCCCCCCCCCCCCCCCCCCCCCCCCCCCCGGGGGGTGGCCGACGGCCCTGCGGATCCCGCCGGTGGCGGGGCCGCCGGCCGGCCACCGCGAGCAGGAGCCGGACGGACTCGCGGTCGGGTTCAGGCACCACTCCGGGTCGGTCCGGACCCGCCTCCGCAGGGAGGCGCCGTCAGGCTCGGCTCCACAAGGACGGCGCGTCCTGCGGGTTCCAGCCCGGCTGCGCGGTGTGGGCCTGGACGCAGCGGTAGGTCACTCCGTTGTAGGTGACCTGGTCGCCCACCCGGTACGCGGTGCCCGCGGCCCAGGTGCCCTGGTCGGGCGGGTCCGTCGGGCCACCGCCGCCGTTGGTGACGAGAGTGAGGCCGTACGCCTGGAGCGCCGGGTTGACCGGGTAGAAGAACGTGGTGCCGCCCGAGGTGCAGTCGCCGGAGCCACCCGAGGTCATGCCCTGAGCCTGGCTGCCGGAGATGAACGAGCCACCCGAGTCGCCCGGTTCCGCGCACACCGAGGTCCGCGTCACCCCGGAGACGGTGCCCTGCGGGTACGTGACGCTGGTGTTGCGCTGCTGGATCGTGCCGCAGTGCCAGCCGGTGGTCGAACCGGAGCGGCACACCGACGAGCCCACGGGTGCCTCGGTGGAGCCGGCCACCGTCACATCACCGCCGCCGTAGCCGTTGACCAGCGGACGCGGCGTCCAGGAAGAGTTCGCCGCGACCCAGGCGTAGTCGCGGCCGGGGAACGTCGAGCCCTGGAAGCTGCCCTGCGCCTGCTGGTTGTAGCCGGAGGTGGAGGTGCCAGGGGTGCCGCAGTGGCCCGCCGTCACGAATCCGCCCTGGCCGCCGCGGGTGACGGAGAAGCCGATGGAGCACCGGCCGCTGCCATTCATGTAGTAGGCGTCGCCACCGCGCAGGTCGGCCAGCGGGCGGGGCTCGGCGGTAGTGCGGCGCACCGTCACCGCTTCCCGGTCCACACCGGCCCGCTTCAGCAGCGCACGCGCCGCCGAGGTGCTGCGGGCCTCCACGACGACGTCGTTGCGGACGGTGTCGATGTACCAGACGGGGACGCCCTTCGGCGCGGAGCGGGCCGCCGCGCGGTCGAGGGCCTTCTGGACCCGGTCGAGCGCGCCGAGGTCCCGTGCGACGACCCGCGCGGTGGCGCCCGCCTCGCGGATGCGCGACAGCTCGGCCGCGTCCGTGGTCGCGACCGTCAACCGCCCGGCTGTCCGGCCGCTGACGTGGGCCCCGGCGAAACTGTCGCCGAGGGCGGTGCGCAGCGCCCGGGACGTGGCAGCGGCCGCTGCCTCGTTGCCGAGCCGGGTCTCGGCCTCGGACGCGGTGAGCCCGAGATCACGGCTCATCGCCCGCACCAGGTCGGGGTCGGGGGTCGCACCCTCGCCGCTGCCGCCGGAGGCGCGGGGCCCCTCGGCGGCAGCGGCGGGGGACGGCTCGCTCAGCCCGGCCAGCACCAGGCCCGCGACGGCCAGTACGGCGGCGGCAGCGGCGGCACCCTGCCGACGCACGGAACGGGATCCGGGTGGGAGGTTTCCGGAACTCGTGGGTCTCGCCATGGAGTTCTCCTCTGTGGGGCGCTCCCGGCGGGGACGGGGAGCGGGTTGGCGAAACCGTAGACCGGACCACCATTGGTCCGGACCTCTCATCTGTCCCCCTGCCACGGTGTTATGGCGCCGATGCCATGGTGCGGGCCTCCGCGGTGCGGGGGCGCCGCGTCGTGGTGCGGGCCGCCGCGTCATGGCGGTGCCCCTCCTCGCGGAGCTGCCCTCCGCACCGAGACCGCACGGCTGCCTCCCGGGCTCTCCGTGTCACGTCGGCGCCTGCCGCAGCCGGCGCCAGTGGACGTAGCTGGGGCTGAGCGCGGCGGCGCCGGCGTGCACGGCGCGGGCGTGCGCCAGGACGCTCTCCGCGGTTTCGGCAGCCGGTGTGTCCGGATACCAGCCCAGGACGTGCCGCCACATCAGCGGCGAGCCGAGCAGGGGGCGCGTCACCAGCCCGGGAGTCGGCGGAAACGTCGCCCGGCACAGGCCCACCGCCCGCCCCACCTGCACCAGGTGCACACAGGAGGCGGTGTCCGTCTCGTACACCGCCTCCGGGGTGAACCCCACCCGCGCGCAGGCCGCCGCGAAGCACTCGGCGAAACACCCGTCCCCCGGAACGTTGGTCCAGCACGCGTCCGCCAACTCCCCCAACGGCACCTCCTCGCAGGCCGCGAGCGGATGCCCCTCGGCCAGCATCACGAACACCGGATCCACCGCGACCTCCCGCCACACCACCGCCGCACCGCTCCCGTCGGTCGGCGGACGGCTCAGCCCGCACACCCCCGTCAGCGCGTAGTCGATCCGCCCCTCGGCCAGCAGCCCCGCCAGCTCGCGGGTCGACCACGAGGTGCACGTCGTCACCGACGCCGCAGGGCAGGCCGAGGCCAGCCGGTCCACCAGGCCGCCCAGCAGCGGCCCGTGCGTCCCGCCCAGCCGGAAGCGCATCCGCCGGTCCCGACCGGCCGCCCGCTTCCGGCTGAAGCTGCGCGCCTCCTCCTGGAGCTCCGCGACCGCGGGCACCAGCACCCGGGCCCGCTCCAGCACCAACTCCCCCAGCTCGGTGGGCCGCACCCCATGCGGACCCCGGACGAACAGCTCACCGCCCAGAGCCCGCTCCATCCGCTTGAGCTGCGCGCTCAGCGCCGGCTGCGCCAGCCCCAACCCGGTCGCGGCCCGCGTCAGGCTCCCCGCCTCGGCGATGGCCGAGACGACCTTGAGGTGTCGGAGTTCCAGGTCCATTCCCATACGGTGCGGCGCCCGCCGACCGCCGACAAGAGGGCGGCACCCGGCCTTTCCGACCCGACGGGGGACCGCGCTCCCGCGCTCTCCGAGAGGTGAGTACCGTTGTCACACTGCAAATGTTCCGGGGGAGAAAGAAGGGCACCCTATGGGCGCGACGGGCGGCCCCGGCACCGCACGGGCAGAAGTCGTGCGGCTGCCGCACGGAGACGGCCTGTGGGCGGTGCGCGCGGAAGGCAGCGTGACGGACGCCGACCACCCGGCGCTCCGCGCAGCCGTGCGCCCCGCGGCCGGCTGCACCGCCGTGGTGATCGACCTCGCCCTCGTCCCGCACGTGTCCCCGGCGGGCGTCCGCGCGCTGGCCGCCTGCGCGCGGACGCTCGCCGCCGACCGCCGCGCACTCCTGCTGGCCGCCCCGAACGAGCGGCTCCGCCGCGCACTCTCCGCGGAGGGGATTCTCACCGCGGAGGATGGACCCTCCGCGGGGAGTGGGCACTCCGCGGAGAATGGGCACTCCGCGGAGAATGGGCACTCCGCGGAGAATGGGCACTCCGCGGAGGGCAGCTCCTTCGCGGAAGGCCGTCCGGTCGTGGTCCGCTCCGTCGCGGAGGCGGCCGCGGGCCGCGTGGCGAGGGCGGCCGGCTCCGTCGCGGAGGCGACCGACGCCGCCGCGGGATGCGACAGGCCCGCCGCGCAGTCGGGCGCCGCGCCACCCGGACCACCCGCGTCCGCCGCGCCCACCACCCACCCGGCGGAGCATGCGCCTTCGCCGGGCGAACTCCTCCTGCTGCGCAAGGAGATACGTCACCTGCGGGCCAAAGCCCGCACCCACCCGCTGATCTCCCGCGCCCAGGGCATCCTGGAGGAACGCTACCGACTACCGGACGACCGGGCGGCGTTCTCCCTGCTGGAAGCCAGCTCGCAACGGTTCAACGTACGGCTCCGCACCCTCGCGACCGCGCTCGTCACCACACCGGGCCCCCGCTCCTACGACAGCGTGTGGTTCCCGGCCCGGGAGCGGCGCACCCCGCCACGGCTGGCCTTCGCGCCGGGGCTGCGGACGGCCTCCGCGAACACCGCGGAGGTACTCTCCGCGGTACTGCGCCGCAGCATGGAGATCGTCGGCACGGACATGGGCAACGTCCAGCTCGTCGACCCGGTCACCGGCGACCTGCGGATCGAGAAGCACCGCGGCCTGGACGAGGACTTCGTGGAGTTCTTCGACCGCGTCGGCAAGGACGGCACCGCCTGCGCGCAGGCCTCGCAGCACGTCGCCCGCGTCACCGTCACCGACGTGGCCACCGACCCCGTGTTCGAGGAACCCGCCCGGGAGGCGATCCTGGCCGCGGGCAGCCGCGGCTGCCACAGCACACCCCTGGTGAAGCACCCCTCGGACCTGCCCGAGGGAGTGGTCTCCACCCACCACGAACGCCCGGTGCGGGCGCTCTCCGCCGCGGAGGCCCGGGCCCTGGACGAGGTGGGGGCACAGTCCGCGGCGTGGCTGGAGTGGTACCGGCACACCGTCGTCCTCGACGCCCTGGAGGACCTCCACTTCGCAGGAAGCACCTGGCGCTGACCCCTCCGGGCCCCGCCCCCTCGCGGGGCACCCCCTGGTGGCGGCCCCGCGGCCTTGGTGAGGGCACGCGTCTTCGGCTGCCGCGGGTGGGTTCGCGCCTGGTGGGGGCACGCCCCCGTGGTTTTTCGGCTGCCGCCGAGAGGTCGTGTCGGGGGGGGGGGGGGGGGGGGGGGGGGGGGGGGGGGGGGGGGGGGGGGGGGGGGGGGGGGGGGGGGGGGGG
>NZ_JBIAGB010000027.1:800-98969 GCF_042869575.1 Streptomyces sp. NPDC006925 | reverse complement strand
CCCTGAACGCCTTCGACATCACCTTCGACGGCCGTCTCTCCGCAGCTCGTCAGTGACCCCAACCACCCTGGTTACACCGCTCGTTTGACAGACCCAAACAGAGCCGAACGATTTGCAGTCCTGGGGGTCGGCAAGCGGGGCGGATTCCGCTCAGGGGGCTCCCGTCGCAAGGCCGCCCCACTCCAGCTCGAGGGCAGGAGGACGTTCCTGTCAGTCCCGGACGATGGACTGTATTTCCTTGACCGTGACGGCTTGTTCGTAGGTGGAGTTGCCGGCGGGAAGGGTGGGCTCACCTACCGGCTGACCGTTCGGGTCGGCGGAGTCGGTCCAGGTGACGTCCCACACAACAGAGGCTGAGAAGGGGTACGTGTCCCCCGATCTCGAGGATCGCTTGTAGGTGATGTTGCAGTCCGCGTCTTCGGAGTCGACCTGGTAGCCCCCGTTGGCTTTGGACAGGCCGTATGTGCACGACTTCGGTTCGGCGTTGTCCGTACCCGCTTTCACGGTGAGTGCCTTGGGAGTGGCCACCGTGGTCGCCGCAATGTTGACCCCGAGGTGGTCGATGCTCGCGGTCACCCACACCCGGTTCAGCGGCTGCTTGAAAACGATCCGGGTCTCCAGGTTCACCACCTGGCGGCCCGGGCTGGGGCTCAGCTTCACCGGGGGCGTCGGGAGCTTGGTGTTGTCGTACGCGATTCCGGCGAGCAGTCGCGGATCAATGGCTGCCGGGTCTCCCGGGGGATTCCCCTTGGGTACCCAGATTTCGCGTTCCTTGGCCAGGCATTCTGCGTCATCCTTGCCTGCCTCATGGTGCAAGGACCACCACAGACCCTTCTTGCCGATGTTGTAGTTCTGCTTCTCCCGCTTCTTCTGATACGCCTGGTACTCCTCCGCGTAGTCGCCCAGCACCTGCGGGGTGGGGCTCTCCGACCGCAGTGCCTTCTTGTATGCCTTCGGCTTCCACATCGGTTCGTACCAGCACGCCGGAGGCTTCCAGTTCGCTGCGGGGGCGGGTGTCATCGGCGTACCGGAGGCGGGAGCGTTGCCGTGGACGGCGATGTGCATGCCCACGGTGTCATTGCCGTCGCTCTCCGGGGTGGGCCTCTCCTCCACCACCGTGCCACCCTGCCCGTCTCCCAAGCCCGCATGCGCTGGGGACGCCACGGCCAGCAGAAGGACTGTGGTTCCCGCTGTCGCCATGCACGTGCGTCCTGTACGTCTGCTCACGGTTGGCACTCCGTGGCCCCTTTGGTCGCTTGCGTCTGCGATACCTGCCACTGCTTGCCGTCGATCTTGACCAGCCCGGCCTTCCAGGCGACGAAGTCGTCCTTGCTGGGCGTCGTCTTGAGTGTCTTCCCCGACTTCTTGTCCTTGGCGAAGGCATTGCGCTGCGACTCGCAGTACCGCACCCATGCGGCCTTCTGCGTCAGGTCGGTCACCTTGAAGTCGTAGTAGCGGAGAGAGCCGGTGAACGTCTTGTTGTCCTTGGCGAACCTCGTGATGTCCTTGCCCCAGTACTGCAATGCGGGATGCTTCCAGTACCTGATCATGTTCTTCGTCGCCGGATCCGCCTTGGTGTACGCCTCGACACGTGCCTTCGCGGCATACTCCGTGGCCTGCAGGACCTCGTCTTTCCCGGCGTCCTCTGACCGCACGCCCTTGAAGTCCAGCTTGAGATCATCGGGAAGGTCGAATGTCGGCGCCTGAGCGGCCGGTGACTCCTCAGCGGGGGAGGACTCCGCCTCTTTTTCTCCCCTGTTCGCGCCCGCGATCTTCTCGTCCCCGCCCTCGCGCTCTCCGTCGCCACCGCAACCGGTCACGAAGAGGGCACACGCGAATCCCAGAGCAGCCATCGTCCTCGTGGCTCGGCGCGGAAGATGGCGACGACGATGCACGATGCGCTCCCTGGGGGAAGGTTCGGCGACAAGTACAACCCGCGATGATAACAGTGTTCGTCACGTGAACATGATGTCCGACTGCTCACGGTGATGGACTGCGCCACGTCTGTCGAAGGCTGGTCATGTTCTGGAGTTCCTGTTCTCGACCCGTTGCGTGGAACCACGGCTGCGGTTGAGGTCGCAGTTCCTTCAGCGAGTGTTCCCTCCCCGGGAACTGGGATCCGGTTCGAGGTGTGAAGAGCTCATGCGGATACCGGCTCCAGTCCGCTACATGACGACGGTCCGCTCAGGGGCGTCGTCATGCAGCGTGCCGGTCGTGCGGTCTGTCGTGGGCCGGGGTCAGATTCGCGTCATGGTCGAGGTGTATCCGCCTCCGCCGGGGTAGACCCAATCGCCGGTCGCGGTGGCGCCGTCGGCGCTGAACGTTCCTTCGTAGTAGGCCGGGCTGCCCTTCGCGCCGGCCCAGATGGTGAGCTTGTCGCCGACCAGTTCGTAGACGTAGTCGAACGTGTTGCCGATCGAGTCGTAGTACCGCGACACGACGTCCGCACCGGTCGGCTCGCCGAACGGGCGAAGGTTCCCGATCAGTTCCATGCCGGTGACCGGCTCGCCGAACTGGGTGAGTTCCACGTGCTGGATCAGGAAGTACCGGCCGGGCATCCACTCGTACCGCACGGTTCCCTCTGCGCCGCCGGTGACCGCCCAGGTGCCGACCAGACGGTCCAGAGCCGTGAGTTCGGCGCTCGGCGGAAGGGTCTCAAACATGTCGTCCTCCTCGATGGGATCTCGCAGCCACCTCGGAGCCGTCCGGCCGCCCTCGACGTCCAGCGCCTGTGATGTACGTCACGTACATGCCGGGTCGAGATCCCGGATCCGGCGACGAGGTAGCCGGGAGACCCGCCAAGGAGGAAGCCATGACCGCCCCCGCCGTTCCCGCTGTCGCCACCGCTCGCAACCCGGACCGTCTGCTGGCCGCCGGAGCGTTCGCCGGACCGGTCTTCGCCGCGTCCGCCGTCCTTCAGATGCTCACCCGTCCGGGCTTCGACATCACCCGGCACCCGATCAGCCAGCTCGCCACCGGCGGCCTCGGCTGGATCCAGATCACCACGTTCGTGCTCGCGGGACTCGGTGGTCTCGCACTGGCCGCCGGCATCGGACGCACACTCCACGACGGAGTCGGACGGCGCGCACTGCCGGTCTGCGTCGGTGTCTTCGGCGCCGGGCTGATCGCCGCGGGGGTGTTCACCATGGACCCGGAGAACGGCTTCCCGCTGGGCACCCCGGACCGGCCGGTCGCCCGGATGTCCTGGCACAGCATCGCGCACTCCGCCTCGGCCGCCGTCGCCTTCACCGCGCTGGCCGTCGCCGCCGTCGTGCTGGCCGTGCGGTGTGTGCGTCGCCGTGCGGCACTGCCGGCCGTACTGAACGCCGCAGCCGCGCTCGTATTGGTCCTGCCCATGTCCCCGGAGCACATGAGTGTCCAGATCGCCGTGAACGGCCTGGTCGCCTTCACCTGGACCACCGTCGTCGGCACATCCCTGCGGCGCACCCCGTGACCCGCTCTACCCTCACCGCATGAGATCGAAGGGGCAACTGCGATGAAGTACCTGCTGCTCGGCTACACCTCAGCCGCCGCCTGGGACGCCGCGACCGCCGAGGAACCGTCTCCGGAGGCGCTGGCCGCGTTCGCCGTCTACCAGAAGTTCGAGCGGGAGCTGCTCGACACCGGTGAGCTCGTCAGCACCGAGGGCCTGGGCCACCCGGCGGTGAGCACCACGGTCCACCGGACACCGGACGGCACGACGGCGACCGACGGGCCGTTCGCCGAACTGAAGGAAGTGCTGGCCAGCTTCGCCGTGATCGACGTGGCCGACCGGGAACGCGCTGTGGAGATCGCCTCGCGGATCGTGGAGGTACTGGGTGAGCCCATCGAGATCCGGCCGGTCATGGGCGAGGACTTCACGTCATGACCGGCGGATCCCCGCAGGGGCCGGTGCGGCAGCCCGCCGTGCCGCCCCGATGGCCGGTGCTCCGGTGAACGGCGGCCCGCCCAGCGGTGGTCCGCAGAACGGCGCCCCGGCCTGCGGTGGTCCGGAGAACGGCGCCCCGGCCGGCGGTGCTCCGTCGGACGTCGGGCCGAAGGGGGCCGCCGACGTCGAGGATCTGCTGCGCGCCGAAGCCCCCCAGGTCCTCGGTGCGCTGGTGCGGCGCTTCGGTCGCTTCGACACGGCCGAGGACGCGGTACAGGAAGCGCTGCTGGCGGCGGTCCGGACATGGCCGGACCACGGCGTCCCGGAGGACCCGCGCAGCTGGTTGATCCGGATCGGCTACCGACGGATGGTCGACCTGCTCCGCTCCGAGCAGGCCCGGCACCGGCGTGAGCGGGACGTGGGCAGGGCCGAACTGGCCATGCGGGAAACGGGCCGCCGGGAGAGTCCCCCGCAGGAGACCGACGACAGCCTCACCCTGCTGCTCCTGTGCTGTCACCCTGCCCTCAGCCACACTTCGCAGGTGGCGCTCACCCTGCGCGCGGTCGGCGGCCTGACGACCGCCGAGATCGCGCACGCCCACGGAATTTCCGAGGCCACCATGGGGACGCGGATCAGCCGCGCCAAACAGCAGCTCACCCGGGCCGGAGCACGCTTCACCGCGCCCACCCCCGCCGACCTGCCCGCCCGTATGAGGGCTGTCATGCGGGTGCTCTACCTGATCTTCAACGAGGGGTACGCGACCTCCGCCGGTGACGAACTCGCACGTCTCGACCTGACCGCTGAGGCGATCAGACTGACCCGGACTCTCGCGGCCGCCGTGCCGGACGACGCGGAGGTGACCGGTCTGCTGGCGCTGATGCTGCTCACCGAGTCGCGGGGCGCCGCCCGTAGCGGCGAGGACGGCCGACTGCTGCCGCTGGACGAGCAGGACCGGACCCGGTGGAACCGCCCCCTGATCCAGGAGGGCACCGGGTTGATCGACAAGGTCTGGAGCCGTGGCGAGCCGGGGCCGTACCAGCTCCAGGCGGCGATCGCGGCCCTGCACGCCGCCGGGGCTCCGCAGCGCACGGACTGGCCGCAGATCGCCATGCTCTATCTGTGGCTCGAGCGCCTCACCCCGACCGCGCCGGTGCGGCTGAGCCGGGTGGTCGCGGTGGCCCGCGCCTTCGGAGCGACCCGGGGGCTGGCACTGCTCGACGACCTCAACCGGCGGCACGGACTGGACCAGGACCCCCTCACCCGGCGACGGGAACGCGCGGTGCGCGCACACCTGGTGCGGATGACGGGTGACCCGGCCGGTGCCGCGAGGCTGTACCGTGAGGCGGCCGCCCTGACCGGCAACGAGATCGAGCGCCGCTACCTGCTCGACGAAGCCGACCAGCTGATCTGACCGCCCCGACGGTGCGGCAGAGCAGAGGGTCTTTCTCTCCCCCTTCTGGAATGTCCGCCCCGTCAGAACTGTCGGCTGTCTGTTCCCAAGACGCCGTGCGCGTATCAGAATCCCGGACGTTTCGCGTCGGAAGGGCCTCTGGTGCAGGGCATGCAGATCGCCAACACCGGGGACACCAGGGCCTCCCGTGAGGAACTGGTCGCCCTGTCGGTGGCGGCCGGGCTGAACATGATGACCTCGGTCAGCAGCAAGACCAGCGTCGTCGTCACCGACAACCCCCATGCCCGGTCCGTGTCCTGTTCGCCTCACGGGCGAGTGGTCGGGGCGGGGAGAGGGCTGTTCCGGACTGGTTGTGGCGTATCCGTACCTCACGAAGACTGCTCACGACCGGGTCAAGGGGGCCGGGGTCGTCGCGTACGGGTTCCGGCCGGATGCGGGGGCTGGTGGGGCCGTCCTGCGCGCCGTCAGGTGTCCGGATTCCGATCCCGCCGGCCCCCGCCGGTCCCCAGGGGAGCCACTGTGTCGCCATCACGCCAAGCACAAGAGTTCTTCACCGGACCTTCGCAGAATGGCGGGACCGTTCCGGGCGGGAGCGGGCGCGCGTTGTCCGCCCCCTGCTGCGATGTGACGATGAGCGCGCTCGGCGACCGGCGACTGCGACGCCCCGTCACAGTGCACCGAGCTGCCGGTCGTGCACCCTGGGCGACATCAGGAGGAGTCAGATTTCGATGATGCGATCGGGATTACTTAAGGCCGTTACCGCCGCCGCC
Source organism: Streptomyces sp. NPDC006925 (assembly GCF_042869575.1). NCBI lineage: Bacteria > Bacillati > Actinomycetota > Actinomycetes > Kitasatosporales > Streptomycetaceae > Streptomyces > Streptomyces sp. NPDC006925. The sequence goes on along the minus strand of NZ_JBIAGB010000027.1, from coordinate 92,920 downwards.
GGTGTGGCGGCAATGGCTCTCGCGGGGCTCGCCGCGACACCCGCGGCAGCAGCCGCGTCCGAGCCGTCCGCCGGTGCTGAGGCGCCCCGGGTGTCCGCGTCCGGCTTCTGGGCTTGCACAGTGCCCGCGGGCAAGACCTACACGGACACCGACCGGCGCTACCGCGGGGACTGCAACCCGAGCGGCTACGGCACCAGCTACTACGTCGTCGACCCCGCCGACGGTATCTGGGCGTGCACGGTGCCCTCGGGATTCACCTACGACGACACCGACCGGCGCTACCGCGGAGCCTGCAACCCGCAGGGTTACGGGACGGCCTACCGGCTGCGCGAGCCCCGCACCGGGATCTGGGCCTGCACCGTCCCGTCGGGCTTCTCGTACACCGACACCGACCGGCGCTACCGGGGCCCCTGCAATCCGCAGGGCTATGGCACCAGCTATCTGCTCGTGGGCTGACGAGCCCGAGGGCGCGCGGTGGCCCGGCCCGCGGGGGCGGGTCACCGGCGGCCGAGCCCGCCCGGGGCGGAGGAGCCGCGGTGCCTTCCCGGACGACGTGACAGTCGGCTCCGCCTGAGAGCCGGCTCCGCCTGACAGCCGGATCCGCCCGCCTGCCTGCCCGCCTGCGGCGTGGCCACCGCTCCGGACGAGGCGGGGGATTCTTCGGGAAGCTGACATGCCCTCATGTCGGTTCGGGCTCACGTCGTCTGTCCAGCAGCGGGTTCGGTTTCGTCCCGCCGCCGTGCTCCGGCCGCGGCGGGAACATCCGTGAGGTGAACACGTTCGCCCTGCTGCCCGTAGATGGCGATGGTCTCCGCCGCGGTGTCCTCCCGGGCGTTGCCGATCCAGTGCGGGACGTTGGTGTCGAACTCCGCGGCCTCGCCCGCCGACAGCTCCGTCCGGGTGTGGGAGAGGACGAGCTGGACCGTCCCGTGGAGTACGTAGAACCATTCCCGGCCGGGATGCACATGGAATCTCGGCGGCGGGAGTTGCGAGGCCGGCGGATAGACGACCTTGTACGCCTGCAGGCCGCCCGTCTTCATCCCGAGCGGCACGAAGGTCATTCCGTGCCGGCGGAAGGGGCGCAGATGAACCCGCGGATCGCCGGTCGTCGGCGCGGCGACGAGTTCGTCGAGCGGCACGGCGTAGGCGCGGGCAAGCGGCAGGAGTTGTTCCAGAGTCGGCCGGATGTGGCCGCGTTCGAGCCGGGAGATGGTGCTCGGCGTGAGCCCTGTCCGCTCCGCGAGCCCGGTGAGGGTGATCCCGAGAGCCTTGCGGAAGCCCCGCAGCCTCGGGCCGACGTTCTGCAGTACCGCCAGGTCGTCCCCCACGGGCCCGGCACCTCCCCCCGGATCCGCTCGTCGATCCCTCGGACCCGCTCGGCGATTTGCGGTTCTGCAAAAGAGTATGCGTTTCTGCAAGGCTGCGCTCGACGATTGCCGCATGACACTGACCCGAAGTCGGACCTCCCCTTCCCGTCGGCGACTCCTCCTGGGCGCCGGTGCGCTGACCGTCTCACTCGCCGCGAGCAGCACCGTCGGGTGGACCGCGCTCGAAGATGCTGGTGCCGCACCCGCAACCGCACCCGGCACCTCCTCCCACGGCCCCACGGCGGCGTACGACAGTGCGACGGAACACGACGTGGAATTCAACGCCACGTTCCGGCACGAATTCGCGAAAGTCCGCGGGGTGCGCATGCACTACGTCATGGGTGGCAGAGGCCCCGCGCTGGTGCTGCTGCACGGCTGGCCGCAGACCTGGTACGAGTGGCGGAAGATCATGCCGGCCCTCGCCGAGCACCACACCGTGTACGCGCTCGACCTCCCGGGCCTCGGCGACAGCAAGGGAAGCCCGGAGGGCTTCGACAAGAAGACCCTGGCCCGCTACGTGCGCGGTCTGCTGCACGACCGGATCGGACTGGAGACATTCGACCTGGCGGCACACGATCTCGGCGGTGGGGTCGGAGCGCAGTACGTCGCGCAGTTCCCCCGGCAGGTCCGCTCCTATGTGCACATGGACTATCCGCTCCCCGGGCGGAAGCTTCCCGCGGCCCAGTACCGGACCTTCTCCTGGCACATGGCCTTCAACAGCCAGCAGAAGATCCCGGAGGAACTCGTCGACAACCGGAAGGACATGCGCGCATACATCACAGCCTTCTCCGCACAAGTCGCGCACGGCGGATCCGCTTTCGGCGGCGACAGGACGAAGTCCCCCTTCACCCGGGCGGAAATCGAGGAGTACGTCCGCACCTACGGCCGCCCCGACGTACGGCATGCGGGATTCGAGCTCTACCGGAGTCTGGACCGGGACGAGCGCGACAACATCGCAGCCACTCCCGCGCACACCCCCACGCTGCTCCTCACCGCGACCGGCTCACTGGCCGCCACCCGTCCGACCCTGGCACCGATGCTGCGCAACGTCACACGCGCGGTCGAGATCCCCGAGTCGGGCCACTGGCTCGCGGAGGAGAACCCTGAGGCCGTGGTGCGCGAGATCCTGGGGTTCACCGCCGGGTGAGTCGCCCGGAAGCAGCCTGCGGGGAGCAGGTGTCGCTCGGGCGGGACGGGTCGGACAGGCCGTCGTCCGGGGCCAGGTCAGCGGAGTGGCCGCAGTCGCCTCGGTCGTTGCGCGGCGCGGGCACGGGTGGGCTCGCCGCTCCTCATGCGTGCCCGTCTCCACGGCGCCACTGCCACCGGCACGGTCCCGGCGGGCGCGGCGGCTGCGACGACCGGGTCGGTGTCGCCTCCTGGCCGTGTCCGTGCCGGGCGGGGCCGCGACCGCCCGGGCAGGCGCCGGAACTGTGCGCGTGTGGCGCGACGGGTCGTTCAGCGGTACACGTAACGTGGCGGCAGGAGACCGGCGTGCCTGGCGGACAAGCGAGGGGTCGGACCGGCTGCCGGTTGCCGGGAGGAGGAGAGGCGTGGACGCGGACGCCTGGGACGAGCGGTACAGGGCATCGGAACGCCTGTGGTCCGCCGAGCCCAACCGGTGGGTGGCCCGGGAGGCGTCCGGGCTGGCGCCGGGCCGGGCGCTGGATCTGGCCGCGGGGGAGGGCCGCAACGCCCTGTGGCTGGCCGGACGCGGCTGGCGGGTGGACGCCGTCGACTTCTCACCCGTCGCCGTGCGGCGCATCGCCGAGGCCGCGGACCGCCGGGAGGCGGAGGTGCGAGCCGTGGAGGCCGACGTCACCCGGTACGCCGCCGAAGACGCCGCGTACGACCTGGTTCTTCTCTCCTATCTTCATCTTCCCCCGCAGGACATGGCGCGGGTGCTGGCCCTGGCGTGCCGGGCCGCCCGGCCCGGCGGCACGCTGCTGCTGGTCGGCCACGACGTGGCCAACCTCGAGCAGGGGACGGGCGGGCCGCAGGATCCGCGGGTGCTGTCCAGCGTGGAGGCTGTCAGGGCCGGGTGGGAACCGTGCGCCGATGTCGTCGTGGCCGAGGTCGCACGCCGCCCGGTGGGCGAGGCCGAGGCCCTGGACACGGTGGTCCGCGCCGTCCGCCGGTGAGGTGGCCCGACGTTTCCGCTGTGCCCTCTGCGCGCCTCTGTCGTTGTCCGGCGCGCGCCCTCTGCCCGTCCTTCGTCTGCTTTCTCTGTCCTTCTGCCAGTCTGGCGCGATCCGATGGCGTGGGCCCCTCGCGGGCCGGACGGGCAGGGGCGACAGGTCCGGGTGGGGTGTCCGCCGTCGGGGGTGCGTGGGGCCATGTGCTGCTGCGGATGCGGGGTTGGCCGCGCGGGGTTGCGGATTCACGCGCCCCGGACGGCCGGACCTGACACCGCGCGGCGGCGCTGCCGCGGGGCGGTCCGTCCGGGGGTGAGCGCGGTCGGTCGCTGACCGTCACGTTCCGGCGCCGGTCGAAGGCTCGTGTGTGTCCCGGTCCGGGGCGCTGGTTCCGGGGCCCCGCATGCTCTGATCCGGCCTTTTCCGGGCTCGCCGCCGTTCGGCGGGCCCGTCCGTACCGTCGCTGCAGCCCTCCGGGCGTTCTGACATGGGCAGGAAAACACGATCTCGGTCGGCGGACCGGTCCGCTCCGCCATGTCACCGACGGGTGCGGGTGCGGGTTCCGGTCCGCCGGGCCCGGCCGGTCGCGGGCCCCGGCTCGACCTCGTCCCTCGCCCTGTCCGGGGTACCCGGCGGCCGTGCCGCACAGCGGCAGCGGTCCGGGTGCGGCTCGCTGCGGAATATACCCCCCGGGGTAAAAGTGTTACGGTGGCGAGCATACCCACGGGGGTAATTTCTCGGGAAAGGAGTACCCGGTGTTCTTCGTCGACACGATCGAGATCGAGGGCCTGGGCAACCGCAGCTACCTCGCCGGTGGGGCGCGGACGGCGGTCGCGGTGGACCCGCCCCGCGACATCGACCAGGTGCTGGCGGCTGCCGCCCGGCGAGGGGTGCGCATCTCCCATGTGGCGGAGACGCATCTCCACAACGACTACGTCACCGGCGGCCCGGAGCTCGCCCGGATCATCGGAGCCGACTATCTCGTCCCGGCCGGTGCGCGGGTCTCGTTCTCCCGGATCCCGGTCGCCGACGGAGACACCGTCGACATCGACACGGAACTGACGCTGGCGGCCGTGGCGACGCCCGGACACACGCCGCACCACACCGCCTACGTACTCGGCGAGGCGGGGCGTCCGGTCGCCGCGTTCACCGGCGGCTCCCTGCTCATCGGCACGGTCGGCCGCCCGGACCTCGTCGAGCCGCGCCTGACCGCGCAGTTGGCGCACGCCCAGCACGCCTCGGCCCACCGCCTCGCCGATGCCCTGCCCGACGAGACCGCTGTCCTGCCCACGCACGGATTCGGCAGCTTCTGCTCGTCCGCCCAGGCCGACGGCGACACCACGACCATCGGAGAGGAGAAGGCCGCCAACACGGCCCTCACTTCCGACGCCGGCACCTTCGTCGCCGAGCTGCTCGCCGGACTGGAGGACGTGCCCGCCTACTACGCGCACATGGGCCCGGCCAATGCCCGGGGCCCCGCCCCCGTCGATCTGACCCGGCCCGCGGTCGCGGACCCGGACGGGATCGCGGCGCGGCTCGCGGCGGGTGAGTGGGTGGTGGACCTGCGCCACCGGGTCGCCTTCGCGGAAGGCCATGTCGCCGGCTCGTTCAACTTCGAGGCGGAGGGCAAGCTCGCCACCTACCTGGCCTGGATGATTCCCTGGGGCAAGCCGGTCACCCTGCTCGCGGACTCGGCGGAGCAACTGGCCGCCGCACAGCGGGAACTGGTCCGTGTCGGCATCGACCGGCCCGCCTCCGCTGCGACCGGTGGTCCTGCGGCCTGGCTTCGCGACGGGGAGCGCCCCGCCTCCTTCCCCCGTGCCACGTTCGCGGAACTGGCGGCGCGGGACGAGGAGGATGTCGTCGTCCTCGATGTGCGCCGCGACTCCGAGCGCGTCGCGGGATGGATAGCGGGGTCCGTCCACATTCCGATCCACGAGGTGCACAGCAGGCTCGGTGAGGTGCCCGGCGGAACGGTCTGGGTGCACTGCGCCGGCGGCATGCGCGCCGGTATCGCGGCCTCGCTGCTGGATGCCGTCGGGCGGCGGGTCGTTGCCGTGGACGACAGCTTCGACGCGGCTGCCGAGGCCGGACTGACCGTCGTCACCGGTTGAAACGCGCAGGGGCCGGACCGTCCGGCCCCTTGCCGCACCCCGGGACGAGACCCCGGGACGAGAACCCGGGACGAGAACCCGAACGAGAAAGGCGACGTCGACGATGTTCCTCTTCCGTAGGAGCGCACCGCGTCTGGCCGTGGACGAGGCCCGCACCCGTACCGCCGGGGACCGGCCCGCGGCGGTTCTGCTGGATGTGCGCGAGGAGTCGGAGTGGCAGGCGGGGCACGCCCCCGGTGCCGTGCACGCCCCGCTCACCGGGCTGGCAGCGGGCGCGGCCCTGCCCGCTGCCGCACAGCGCCGTCCGCTCGTGGTGATCTGCCGCAGCGGGCACCGCTCCCAGCAGGCCGCGAAGCTGCTCACCGAGCGGAACACGGACGCGGTGGACGTCGAGGGCGGCATGAACGCGTGGGCCGCTGCTGGGTTCCCGGTCGTCGACGAACGCGGGAAGACCGGCTCGATAGCGTGAGCCTCCTGGTCGTCGCCCTGATCGCCGGGGCCGTCGTCGGCCTGGCCCTCGGAGCGCTCGGCGGTGGCGGCAGCGTGCTCGCCGTACCGGCGCTGATCTATCTGCTGGGGTTCTCCCCGGCGTCCGCGACCACCGCCAGCCTGATCATCGTCACCGCGACCTCGGCCACTGCCCTCTACGGGCACGCCCGGGACGGCAACGTCGTGTGGCGGACCGGGGCGCTGTTCGCGGCCGCCGGCATCGTGCCCGCGGTCCTGGCGGGGGCTGCGGCGGGCCGCCTCCCGGCAGCCGCACTCACCACCGCCTTCGCGGTCATCGCCGCGCTGGCCGCCCTGCGCATGCTGCGGCCCGCGGACTCCGAGCCGCCCGAGCGGATACGTCCCGCCAAGGCGGCGGGGGCGGGTGCCGGGCTGGGAGCCGTGACGGGACTCCTCGGCGTCGGCGGCGGGTTCCTCGCGGTCCCCGCGCTGGTGGGGGTCCTCGGGCTGCGGATGAAGCAGGCCGTGGGCACCAGCCTGCTGGTCATCACCGTGAACTCGCTGGCCGCGCTCACCGCCCGGGCGGGTGGTGGCGGAGACCTGCGCTGGGAGGTGATCGCGCCGTTCACCGGAGCCGCGATCCTCGGGGCCTGGGACGGGAAACGCCTGGCCACGAAGATCACCGGCCGCTCCCTGCAGCGGATCTTCGCCGTCGTCCTGCTGGCGGTGGCGGCCTTCATGCTCGTGGACGTGGTCGTCTGAGGGCGCGAGCCGCCGGGCACCCGGGACGGACGGCTCGGCACGGTCGGGCGGGGCGGTGGCCCGGGGCGGTCGGATCAGGCCAGGGAGAGGAAGAGCTTCTCCAGCCGGGCGCGCATCTCGTCCCGGTCCTCTCCGGAGCGGCTGCCGTCCTCCATGTCGGTCAGGCACTGCTGCAGCCCGGTGGCGATGATCGCGAACCCGGCCCGGTCCAGCGCCCGCGACGCGGCCGCCAGCTGCGTGACGACCTCCTCGCAGTCCCGCCCCTCCTCGATCATCCGGATCACCCCGGAGATCTGGCCCTGCGCCCGGCGCAGCCGGTTGAGGACCGCCTTCAGTTCCGCTGCCGCCAGCTCAAGTTCCATCATCACTCCTCGCGAGATACCCCTAGGGGTAATCTACCGCCCCGAGGGGGCACCGCCGGAAGAAAAGGATGACACCTGCCATGACCACGCCCACCGCCCTCGGTACCGGAGAAGCCCGCACTCGGCTGCACGAGCTCACCGTCATCGACGTCCGCACCCCTGGCGAATACGCCGACGGGCACCTGCCCGGCGCGCTGAACGTCCCCCTCGACAAGCTCCGGCGGGCCCTGCCCGACATCCGCCATGCGGCCGACCGCGGCGACATCCTGGTCGTCTGTGCGTCCGGCGCCCGGTCCGAGAACGCCTGCCGGATCCTCGCCGAGCACGGCATCGAGACCGCCACCCTCTCCGGCGGCACCGGCGCCTGGGCCGCCGACGGCCACGACCTGCACCGCCCGCAGGGCGCCGGCGGCGCCACCTGGGGCATGGAGCGGCAGGTCCGCTTCACCGCCGGTACGGTCGTCCTCCTCGGCCTTCTCCTCGGCCTGCTCGTCCACCCGGCCTTCCGACTGCTCTCCGCAGGCATCGCCGCCGGGCTGGTCTTCTCGGCCCTCACCAACACCTGCGGCATGGCCGTCCTGCTCGCCAAGCTGCCCCACAACCGCCCGCGCGCCGCCGACCTCGACGCCACCCTGGCCGAACTCCGCAGCCGCTGAGTCGGATCGGTCCCACAGCCGGCCGCCCGCCGGCGCCGTCCCACTCCGTTCGGCCCCGCCTGCTGCGGGGCAGGACGGCGGCCGGCCCGAGGGCGGGACCACCGGGCCGACCGGGCCGACCGGGCCGCGAGCGGGGTCAGGCCGCGGTGAAGCCGCCGTCGGCAGCGACCACGGCGCCCGTGACGAAGCCGGACCTCGGCGAGGCGAGGAAGCACAGGACCTCGGCGATCTCCCGAGGCCGGGCCACCCGGCCCAGGGGGTGGGCATCGGCGAAGGAGGCGAGGTAGGCGCGGCTGTCGGTGCGGAACGTGTCGAGGAAGTCGGTCTCGACGACGCCCGCGGCGACGAGGTTCGCGCGGATGCCCAGCGGTCCGCCCTCCAACGCCAGCACCTTCGTCAGCTGGGCCAGCGCACCCTTCGAGGCGCTGTAGGCGGCGCCCTCGGGCAGGCCGACGGTCGACGCGTAGGAGCCCGTGCCGACGATGGCTCCGCCGCCGCGGTCCTTCATGGCCCGGAAGGCTTCGCGGGCGAAGAAGAACGCGCCACGGGCGTTGAGCGCCATGACGCTGTCCCAGTCCTCGGCCGTGGTCTCGGTGACGGGCCGGTTCAGGGCGCGCCCGGCGTTGTTGACCAGGATGTCCAGGCCGCCGAAGGCGTCCACGGCCGAGCGCACCGCGCGCATGGCGGTGTCTTCCGCGGTGACGTCGCCGGCCACTGTCGCGACCCCTGGGAACTCCTCGGGCAGCGTGGCGAGTTCGGGCCGCACATCGACGGCAGCGACGCGTGCGCCGCGCGCATGCAGGAGCGCCACGGTCGCCCTGCCCACACCGCGTGCGGCTCCGGTGACCAGGGCGACCCTTCCGGTGAATTCTGCCGCTTCGGCGGCCCCGGGAACTCCAGAGGCTTCGGGCACCGCGGCGGACGGAGTTGCAGAGGGCATGGTGTCCTTCCTGTGACGGGTGGGGTTGTGGCTCCGGGCAGGGAGCCGGAGGGGCAGCGGGGGCAGCGCCGCGGGAACCGGCCGTCGGCCCGCGCGGTGGGGCCGTGCGGCCGGACGGTTCAGTACGCGGTGAGCCCGCCGTCGACGAGGAGTTCCGCGCCGGTGACGAACGAGGAGTCGGCACAGGCGAGGAAGAGGACGGCGGATGCGATCTCGTCGGCGCGGCCGGCCCGGCGCATCGGGGTGCGCCGGATGTCCGGCTGCTGGTCGCCCTCCTCGTCCAGCAGGTCCTGGATCATCGGTGTGGCGATCACCCCGGGATGTATCGAGTTGACCCGCACGCCGCGTCGGGCGTACTCGACGGCGGCCGTCTTGCTCAGCAGCCGCACCGCGCCCTTGGACGCCTGGTAGGCCGCGGCCGCGCCGCTCCCCACGAGTCCGAGCACCGAGGAGGTGTTGATCACCGATGCGTCGCCGCTCGCGCGCAGCAGCGGCATCGCCGCCTTCATACCGAGCCAGGTGCCTTTCTGGTTCACGTCGATGACGCGGTCCCACGCCTCTTCCCGGGTGTCCTCGACGCCCGGCCAGTCCACGATGCCCGCGAGGTTCACGAGCACGTCCAGCGCCCCGAACCGGTCCCGGACGAGCCCGATCACCTCGTCCCACTCGCGCGCCGAGGAGACGTCGAGGCGGGCGCGGACGGCCTCGGCGCCGGCTGCCCCGACGCGGTCCGCCAGTTGCCGCAGCGGCTCCTCGGCGACATCGCTGACCACGAGCCGGGCGCCTTCGCGGGCGAAGAGTTCGGCGACCGCCGTGCCGATGCCGCCGGTCGCCCCGGTGATCAGCGCGACCTTGCCGTCCAGGCGTCGTCCCGTCATGGAATGCTCCTGTTCCTTCTCGATGTCTCCCGCCGCGGGGCCGGTTCCGCGTTCCGTCGGCCTCGGTCGCGCCGCAGCGAAGGGGGTGTAGGCGTCCGGCCGGACGCTGTCTCCGTCGTCCGGCCGGCCGCGGCGGCGAGGGGCCGCACCGGGCGGACAGCGCCCCGGCTACTTCCGCTCGCGATGGAGCACGAGGTGTTCGTGGTGGAGCACGCCGTCCCGGATCTCGCCCGTGGCGGTGAAGCCGGTGTCGTCGACGTAGTCGAGGTGGTCGCCGGTCACCGTGTAGCGGCCCGTGTACGCGCTGCGCCGGGTGCCCCGGGCCTCGTCGTAGCGGCCGTCCGGCAGCAGCTCCTGACGGATGTGGCCGTCCGCGGTGACCCACATGCCGACCACGTCGGCGTTCTCGGGGACGTTCTCGGGGACGTTCTCGGGGACATGGTCGGTGCGTGCGGTTCCGGTCATGTGAACGTCTCTCCTCGGTGCGGGGTGGGGTGCTGCACCGAGTCTGCGCAGGTCACAGAGAAGGCGACCAGGACGTCTCGAGCCTGGGTGCGGCACACCCGGGCAGCGCGGACGGCCACTGCCTAGCCTGGGGAGCATGGACGACAAGCACCTGGGGGAGTTCCTACGCGCACGCCGGGCCGGTCTGCGGCCGCAGGACGTCGGCATGGCGAGTCACGGCGTGCGCCGGGTCGCCGGACTGCGCCGCGAGGAGGTCGCAGTCCTGGCCGGGGTGAACGCCGATTACTACACCCGCCTGGAACAGGGCCGGGAGCGCAACCCCTCGCCGCAGGTGCTGGAAGCGCTCGGCCGCGCACTGCGCCTCGACACGGAGGCCCGGGCCCACCTTCACCGGCTGGCCGGGGCCGCGCCGGGCGGCCCCTCTCCCGTCCACGCCACCGACCGCGTCGGTCCCGCACTGCGTCAGCTCATGGACGGCTACGCCCGCACCCCGGCCCTCGTCATGAACCGCACCCTGGATCTGCTCGCCACCAATGCCCTGGCCGACGCGCTCTACGCCCCCTTCGGCCCGGCGGACAACCTGGCCCGTATGACCTTCCTCGACCCGGCCGGCCGGCAGTTCCACGCCGACTGGGACCGGGCGGCACAAGCGGCCGTCGCCAACCTGCGCCAGGCGCTCGGCTACGATCCCGACAGCCCGCGACTGGGCGAACTCGTCGGTCTGCTCACGGAGCAGAGTGCGGAGTTCAGCCGGCTGTGGCAGGCCCATTCCGTGCGCGGCAAGACGCAGGAGGCCAAGCACCTCGTCCATCCGGACGTCGGCGCACTGGCGTTGACCTACCAGTCCTTCGACGTCCGTGACGCCCCGGGCCAGCAACTCGTCATCTACCATGCGGAACCGGGCAGCCCCACGGCGCACGCCCTGGATCTCCTCGGCTCCCTGCACGCCACCCGGCGCCGGGCCGACTCCGATTCCGCCACCCCGTAGGACCGGGTACGGCACGACGGGGACGTGCCCCCGCGACGACGAGGCGGCCCCCGGTCCGCCGGGGGAACCGGCAGGAAGTCCGGACCGGCGCACGACCGGTAGACCCGATGTCCTCTCAGGCGGTGTCCCGCATACGGGCGGAGAGGTCGGCGCCCGGATGGAAGTTGGGGCGCTGTTCCACCTCGTCGTAGTAGCGGTGGAAGACCGGGGTGAGGCCACCGGAGACCGGAGGAACGATCCAGCTCCAGTCCGCGGTGACGGTACGGCCCTGCTGCTCCTCCTTGGCGAGGTGGGTGAGGAAGCGGCGCGACTCCGTGTGGTGATCGCTGATGCGCACTCCGGCGGCCTGAAAGGAGTGCAGTACCGCGACATTGATCTCGACGAGTGCGCGGTCCCGCCAGAGCGTGGCCTCGCTGCTGGTGTCGAGGCCCAGACAGGCGGCTACCGTGGGCAGCAGGTTGTAGCGGTCCTCGTCGACGAGGTTGCGGGCACCTATCTCGGTGCCCATGTACCAGCCGTTGAACGGGGCGAGGGGGTAGTCGACGCCGCCGATCCGCAGCCGCATGCCGGATATCACCGGGACCCCGTACCAGCGCAGGCCGAGCTGGTCGATCCGGTTGCAGTCCGGATGCCGGAGCGGAACCTCCAGGACCGCGTCCGACGGGAGGTCGAAGAGCCGGGGCTTGTCGCCGGGGGCGTCGACGACGAGCGGCAGCACGTCGAACATCCCCTCCGGGCCCTGCCAGCCCAGGCGGCGCACCGCCGCGGTCAGGTCGACGCTCACCGGGTCGCCCAGCACGCTGCCGTCCGCGCGGCGGTGGCCCGCGTACCGGACGAGTTGGTCGTTCCAGACCCGGGGCGCGGGACGTGCGGGTGTGTCGGGCGCGAAGACGGAGATCACGGGGCGGATGCGGCCGCCGTTGGTGGCCTGGCGCAGGTGATCGGTGAGGTGGTGGTGGATCTCCTCGGCCGTGTGCGCGTCCCGGCGGTCCAGCACCCGCAGGCTCTGCCAGTACAGACGTCCGATGCAGCGGGCGGAGTTGCGCCACGCCACCCGTGCTCCCCAGGTGAGCTCCTCCGGGGTGTGCCAGTAGCTGCCCGTCGCGTCGATGGCGGCCCGGACCTGCTGCAGTCGGGTGCTGAGCGGAACCGGCAGTCCCGGGTGCTCGGCGTGGAACTGGTGGAGGAACTCCTCCGCCTCGTCCCGGTCGGCGACAGGGCCCGCGGACGGTCCGGGGAGGCCGGAGGCAGCGGAGGACGCCGCTACGGGGCAGGCATCGAAGTGCACGGGTACCTCACAGAGGGGCGGAGGCCGCCCATGTCGCAGGCGAAGCCGGCCGACTGCGGCCTCGGAGAGCAAAGCTAGAGGTTAACGCCCCTGTCCAGCCGGCCGGCAGGCCGGAGGTCCCGGAAACCGATATGTCGGCGTTCAGTTCCCGCGCATCGGGTCGTCGCCGACGTTCCCGGCTTCGCCGCGGGCGTCCCGGAGTTCCGGACGCCCTCTTGGGCGCCCGGCGGCCTGGGCGCATCGCCCGCAGGTCAGGCGGGGCGCAGGACCACCGGAAGGCTGGTCATGCCGGACAGCAGGTTCGAATAGACCCGGCGGGGCTCCCCGTTCGGTTCGATCGTGGCCACGATGTCGCGGAGCGCGGTGAGCATGGCCGCGATCTCGGCGCGCCCGAGGTATGCGCCGAGGCAGAAGTGCGGCCCGTAGCCGAAGGCGATCTGCTTGTTCGGAGTACGGGCCAGGTCGAAGCGGCCCGGGTCCGCGAAGACCTCTTCATCCATGTTGGCCGAGTTGTTCCAGAGAGTGACGATGTCGCCGGCCTTGATCTCCTGCCCGCGGTCGCCGACCGGAACATCCTCCAGCGCGGACCGGCCGAAGTGGATCGCGGGCGTCGTCCAGCGCAGGACCTCCTCGACGGCCGTGGAGACATCCACCTCGCCGTCGAGCAGCGCACGCCACTGATCCGGGTGTTCGAGGAACGCCGCTACGGCACCCGTCATCGAGAGCCGGCTGGTCTCGTCGCCGCCGAGGATGAGGCTGTAGCAGTTGACGACGATCTCGTCCATCGTGAGCGGCTTGCCCTCGAGGGTGCCGGTGGCGAGCATGCTGACCGCGTCCGTACCGGGGTTCTTCCGGCGCTCGGTGGCCAGCTTCTCGAAGTAGGCGAGGATGTCGTTGCGTGCCTGCCAGGCGACAGCGGGGGACTGGGCCGCCCCGTCCGATCCCAGCGCCGCCTCGGTGCACTCCAGTACGAAGGGACGGTCCGCCTGCGGCACGGCCATGAGGTCGCAGATCGCGTTGAGCGGGATGTGCGCGGCCACGTCCCGTGCGAAGTCGCACTCCTCCCGCGCGACGGCGTCGAGCAGGAGCTGCCGGGCGGCTGCTTGGATGTTCTCCACCACCCCGGTGAGCACCCGCGGCGAGAACGCCTTGAGCAGGATCCTGCGCAGATCATTGTGACGCGGACCGTCCGTCACCGCGGCCATCATGCCCGCCGCCGAGTCACCGCCCATCAGGAGCGTGGTGAGAACATTCCCCTTCTCGGAGGTGAAGCGCGTGGTGTCGCGGTAGAGGGTGGAGACGTCCTCGTGGCGCGAAACGACCCAGAAGCCCTCCGACCCGCCCACCGGCCGGTGCTTGTAGAAGGGCTGTTCCTTCCGCAGCCGCTGCCACACCTGGGTGAGGTCATACTCGGTGTGCGTGCGCGGATCGGCCAGATCCAGTGTGTCCAGAGCACCGGAATCGGGCGTGATGAGGCTGGACATGCAGGGGGACTCGCCTTCGGTACGGAGGTACTGCGGAGCTGCGCCGGAAAGCATCTACCCGGGGTGCTGCGCTGGGGCGCCGTCCGAATGGGTGTAGAGCCGGGTCGTGTAATAGTCGGTGTCCGGTGAGGCCAGCGTGTCGCCCAACTGTGTCCAGGCTGCGCGCTGTTCCACCTCGGGAAGGAGAGCCGACCCCACCAAGCACATCACCGCTGAGCGCGGGGTCCGGGCGAGAGACGCCTCGATGTTGTCGAGGACTGTAGCGGCGACGGTGGCGGAGAAGGGTTCGTAGAAATAGAAGAACCCCGCGTCGTCGGGGATCTCGAGGTCCCTTGCGTCCTTGTGGTGGATCTCGATGGGGCTCCGGGGCGCCGGTGAGTTCTTGGTGGTGTGCTCGACATTCCTTCTGGCGGTTGCACAGAGATCGGAGGAGTAATCAACGCCGATGACTCTCTTGAAAGGGAACTCGGCCGCGATGAGCAGCACACGCCCCTTTCCTGAGCCGAAGTCGACGAAGGAGATCCTCTCGTACCGGACACCGGCTGCGGTGATGGCCGAGCGCACCGTGCGGACCGGGGTCGGCGAGTATCGTGAATTGTTCTCCAGGGTGCTGTCGTCGGCCTCCAGGATTTCCCAGGGCTCCACCGGTGCGCCTGTCTCCACGCCGAGCGACGTGTCGAATCCTTCAATGTTGTCGATCTCGGCCAACGTCCCATCGAACTGCTGCTGATTTTCCAGAATCTCCAGGGCGCTTCGCCGGGCATTGTTTTCTTGCATGAACTTTGCACGTCCCTCGAGTTCGGACGGGGGTCGTCCCTCGTACGGGTGGGTGGACGGTCCGTCCGCGCGCGGAGTCGGTCGGGCAGGCAGAGTGCAGCTCTCCCCGGACGAACGAAGTGGAAACGGTGTGAAAACAGGACGAATGAACGCAGAGAACACGGCCCCTGCCGTCACCGGCTGAACACGCTATGCGAGAACATTGACCTTGGCATATGAGGTAGATCACATTCTGGCGAGCCCGCGGAGGCCCGGACTGTCGGACTGTCCCGTTGGTCCGCGTTCCCACCGCAAGCCCCGCGGAGGGCCTTGCTCCACGAGCGTGTTGGATGCCCAACTCACCTAATAGACGGCGGGTTTGACGGTTACTGCGGCGGCCTGGAGGGTGCCGGGAATCCGACCTTGACACGTCGTGGGTCGGGTGTGTTTCACTCCGGGGGTACGCGGCCAATATGGCGCTGCCCGGGCGTAGTTACGCCCAACGAGACGACAAGGCGCTACGGGGGGCTTTGTGTTGGGGTCCGAAGACGACCGACGATGCCGGTGCGGTGCGCTCGTAGCGGGCGACCTCAAGGTGGGCGATTGCGGCGGGGTGCCACGTGGGGGACGCGGTAGGGCCGATACGCGATAGCCCCGGCTCCCGCACCGCGAGATCTGCCGAACAGCTCTGACACCACGGCTTCGGTCTTCATTTTTTGCAGCCGGCATTCCAACGCCGTCTTCCCTTTCCTCTTCCCAACCTGACTTTCTCACGCCTGCTGACAGCTACTCCGCTGTCCTCTTGCCACGCGGGCTCGTCCACCCGATGAGCCAGGTGCCGCGGGGGCGTGCCCAAGGGCTTTTGTCCGACGACCCAGAAGGAATCAGCTCGTGATCCCGTTGTCCTTCGCTCAGCGTCGCCTGTGGTTCCTGCACAAGCTGGAGGGACCGTCGGCCACGTACAACATGCCGCTGACGCTCCGGCTCAAAGGCGATGTCGATGCGGAGGCGCTTCGGGCGGCACTGCGGGACGTGATGGAGCGGCACGAGTCTCTGCGGACGGTTTTTCCGGAGGTCGACGGCGAGCCGCAGCAGCTCGTCCTTCCTTCGGATGCGTTCGAACTCGTCTGGGAGAGCAGGTCGGTCTCCGAGAATGAACTGCCGCATGCTCTGGACTCCGCTGCCCGCCACACGTTCGACCTCTCTTCGGACGTCCCTCTGCGTGCGTGGCTGTTCCGGCTTCGGCCCGACGAGTGTGTCCTGATGCTGCTCATGCATCACATCGCCGGTGACGGCTGGTCGATGGCTCCGCTGACGCGTGATGTGGTGGAGGCGTACACCGCCCGTGTCGAGCAGCGCGATCCGGAGTGGTCCGAACTTCCAGTCCAGTATGTCGACTACACGCTCTGGCAGCGTGAACTGCTGGGTGACGAGAACGACCCGGAGAGCGTGTTCTCCGAGCAGGTGGATTACTGGCGTGCGGAGCTGGCGGATCTGCCGGACCAGGTGACCTTTCCTACCGACCGGCCCCGACCGACCACGGCCGGCTACGAGGGCGCCCAGCTGACGTTCGAGCTGGACGCTGAGTTGCATCGGGGTCTGGTGGAGTTGGCGCGGCGGTCGAACACGACGGTCTTCATGGTGTTGCAGGCCGGTATGGCGGCGTTGCTGACGCGGTTGGGTGCGGGGACCGACATCGCGTTGGGCAGTGGTGTGGCCGGCCGTACGGATGAGGCCCTCGACGACCTCATCGGCTTCTTCGTCAATATGTTCGTCCTTCGGGCGGACACTTCCGACGACCCCGCCTTCGAGGACCTGCTCGCGCGTATCCGACGGGCGAGCCTGGCGGCGTACGAGCACCAGGATGTGCCGTTCGAGCGCCTGGTGGAGTTGCTGAACCCGAACCGTTCCACCTCCCACCACCCGCTCTTCCAGGTCGCGCTTGTCCTCCAGAACGCACCGACGGAGGAGTTCGAACTTCCCGGACTCCAGGTGCAGGCCGAGGTGATCGGTTCCGGGACGTCGCGGTTCGACATGCTCGTCTCCCTCACCGAACGCCATGACCGCGTCCATGGCCCGGCCGGCATCGAGACCGTCGTCGAGTTCGCGACGGAGTTGTTCGATCGGGGTTCGGTTGAGGGGTTGTTGGCGCGGTGGGTGCGGTTGTTGGAGCAGGTGGTGGTGGATCCGTCGTTGTCGGTGGGTGCGGTGGAGTTGCTCTCGGGTGTGGAGCGGGAGCGGCTGGCCGGGTGGAATGACACGGGGGTGGTGTTGCCGGAGGTCTCGCTTGCGGGGTTGTTCGAGGAGCAGGTGCGGTGTGACGGGGATGCGGCGGCGGTGGTGTGTGGTGAGGGGTCGCTGTCGTATGGGGAGTTGAATGCGTGGGCGAATCGGCTGGCGCATTGGCTGGTGGGGCGTGGTGTGGGGCCTGAGGTGTTGGTGGGGGTGGAGTTGCCGCGGTCGGTGGAGTTGGTGGTTGCGGTGCTCGCTGTGGTGAAGGCGGGTGGTGCGTATGTGCCGGTCGATCCGGAGTATCCGGTCGAGCGGCGTGCGTTCATGATCGAGGACGCGGATCCGCTGCTGGTGTTGAGGGACGAGGAGTTGGCGCAGGATCTGTCGGGCTTCCCGGAGATCGACCCCGGAGTGGCCGTCGAGGCGGCGCATCCAGCGTACGTGATCTACACCTCTGGCTCGACGGGCCGGCCCAAGGGCGTTGTGGTCTCGCACCGCGGTGTGGCCAGTCTGGCCCGTGCCCAGGTGGAGGGGCTGGGTGTCACCCCCCGCAGTCGGGTGCTGCAGTTCGCCTCACCCAGCTTCGACGCGGCGTTCTGGGAGCTGGTGATGGCTTTCGGGTCCGGCGCCGCGCTGGTGGTGCCGGAGGGCGGTCGTCTGGTGGGGAAGGACTTCCACCGCGTGGTCGCCGATCAGGCAGTCACGCATGTGACGTTGCCGCCGTCGGTGTTGGGGGCCGTGCCGACGGGTGCGGAGTCCGGGCTGCCGTTGTTGGAGTCGGTGGTGTTGGCGGGTGAGGCGGCGCCGCCGGAGTTGATCGGGCGGTGGTCGGTGGATGGCCGTCGTGTGGTGAATGCGTACGGGCCGACGGAGTCGACGGTGTGCGTGTCGATGAGTGGTGAGCTGGGCGAGGCGGACGCGCCGATCGGCCGTCCCCTGGTGAACACGCAGGTGCATGTGCTGGATGAGGTGTTGCGGCCGGTTCCGGTGGGTGTGGTGGGTGAGTTGTATGTGTCGGGTGCGGGGTTGGCGCGTGGTTATCTGGGGCGTGCGGGGTTGTCGGCGGAGCGGTTTGTGGCGTCGCCGTTCGAGCCGGGTGCGCGCATGTATCGGACGGGTGACCTGGTGCGCTGGCGTGTGGATGGCCAGCTGGAATTCGCGGGCCGCGCGGACGAACAGGTCAAGGTACGCGGCTTCCGCATCGAGCCCGGAGAGATCGAATCCCGACTGGCCGACTGTGAGGGAGTACGTCAGGCAGCAGTACTCGTACGGGAGGACGAGCCGGGCGATCAGCGGATTGCTGCGTACATGGTGCCGGACCTGGAGACGGCGGCCTCGATCGGGGCCAACAATGAGGCAGCGGCCCAGGTGGAGGAATGGCGCGAGACCTATGACTCGGTGTATTCGGGTGTGGGGTCGGGTGGTTTTGGTGAGGATTTCGCGGGGTGGGACAGTTCGTATTCGGGTGAGCCGATTCCGTTGGGTGAGATGCGGGAGTGGCGGGATGCGGTTGTCGAGCGGGTGCGTGGGTTCGGTGGTGGCCGGGTTCTGGAGATCGGGGTGGGGTCCGGTCTGTTGATGGGGCATTTGGCTTCGGGTGTTGAGGAGTATTGGGGTACGGATCTGTCGGGTGCGGTGATCGAGCGGCTTCGTGGTCAGGTTTCTGAGGCGGGGTTGTCGGATCGGGTGTGGTTGCGGTGTCAGGCGGCGGATGTGGCCGGGGATTTGCCGTTGGGGTATTTCGACACGGTGGTGCTCAATTCGGTGGTGCAGTATTTCCCGGATGGGGAGTATCTGTCCCGGGTGGTGGATCGTGCGCTGGGGTTGTTGGCCCCGGGTGGCCGGCTGGTGGTGGGGGATGTGCGGCATGCGGGTTCGTTGCGGGTGCTGCATGCGGCGGTGCATGGGGATCGGGGTGTGCAGGCGCGTGCGGTGGTGGATCGTGCGGTGTTGTTGGAGAAGGAGCTGGTGGTGGCTCCGGAGTTCTTCACGGACCTGGCGGAGGGTGATGGCCGTGTGGGGGCTGTGGATGTGCGGCTCAAGCGGGGTGGGTATCACAACGAGCTGACACGGCACCGGTATGAGGTGGTGCTGCACAAGGCGCCCACCACGGTGGTGGATGTCGCTGAGCTGCCTTGTCGTGCCTGGAGGCCGGAGTTCGACCTCGCCGAAGCGGAGTCACCGATTCGAATCACCGGCATCCCCAATGCGCGGCTGGTCGGGGAGGTGGCTGCCGAGCGCCGTCTCGACGGTCTCGACGCGGGGGATCTGGGTTCCGGGGTCGATCCGGAGGAGTTGGTGCTTCGGGGTGCTGAGCTGGGATTGCGGGTGGTGGTGACCTGGTCGTCCCGCTCGGTGGCCTTGTTCGATGCGGTCGTGCTGCCCGACGGCGGAGACGGGTCTGTGCTTTCGGGTGTGTATGTTCCGGCTGCTTCGGGTGGTCCGTGGGTGAACAGTCCGGTGGCTGCGCGGGGCATTGGGACTGTGGTGAAGGCTGCGCGTGAGCGGCTGGTCGAGGGGCTGCCGGAGTACATGGTGCCCTCGGCGGTGATGGTGCTGGACCGGCTGCCGCTCACACCGAACGGAAAGCTGGACCGCAAGGCGCTGCCCGCACCTGAGTATGCGGTGAGTGCGGGTGGGCGGAAGGCGCGGACTCCGCGCGAGGAGACGCTGTGCGGGCTGTTCGCCGAGGTGCTGGGGCTGGAGCAGGTCGGGATCGACGACAGCTTCTTCGACCTGGGCGGACATTCGTTGCTGGCCACGCGCCTGGTCAGCCGTATTCGCAGTGTGCTCGGGGTGGAGTTGCCGATCAGGGACGTGTTCGGCGCACCCACCGTGGCCGGTCTCGCCGGTCGGTTGAGTGCGGCGGAGGGGCAGATGCGCACCCCGCTGGTGCCCATGCGCCGGCCCGAGGCGGTGCCGCTGTCGTTCGCGCAGCGTCGCCTGTGGTTCCTGCACAAGCTGGAGGGCCCGTCCGCCACCTACAACATGCCCCTCGTCCTGCGGCTGCGGGGCGGCGTCGACGCGGAAGCGCTGCACACCGCGCTGCAGGATCTGGTCGTCCGGCACGAGTCGCTGCGAACCGTCTACTCCGAGGTCGGGGACGAGCCCTGCCAGGTGGTGCTCGATGCAGCGGGCGCGGAGCTGCAGTGGCAGCGTCGCCAGGTGACGGAGGAGGAACTCCCCGAGGCGTTGGGAAACGCCGCCCGCCATGCATTCGACCTCGCCTCCGAGATGCCGGTGCGTGCGTGGCTTTTCGAGGTGGGACAGGAGGAGTGTGTCCTGCTCCTGCTCGTGCATCACATCGCGGGTGACGGCTGGTCGATGGGCCCGCTGGCGCGGGATGTGGTCGCGGCGTATACGGCGCGTGCGCAGGGCGGTGTGCCGCAGTGGTCGGAGCTGCCGGTGCAGTACGCGGACTACACGCTGTGGCAGCGTGAACTGCTGGGCGACGAGAACGACCCGGACAGCCTCTACGCCCAGCAGGTCGGCTTCTGGCGCGACCGGCTGGCGGACCTGCCGCAGCAGGTGACGTTCCCGGCCGATCGGCCCCGCCCCGCGGTGGTCTCCTATGAGGGCGCGCACCTGCAGTTCGAGTTGGATGCGGGGTTGCATCGGGGTCTGGTCGGGTTGGCGCGGCGGTCGGACACGACGGTGTTCATGGTGTTGCAGGCGGGTCTTGCGGCGTTGCTGACGCGGTTGGGTGCGGGGGAGGACATTCCGCTGGGGTCGCCGATCGCGGGGCGTATGGACGATGCGCTGGACGATCTGGTCGGTTTCTTCGTGAACACGCTGGTGCTGCGGACGGACACATCGGGGAACCCGAGCTTCGAGGAGTTGCTGGGGCGGGTGCGGGAGTCGAGTCTGGCGGCGTACGCGCACCAGGACGTGCCCTTCGAGCATCTGGTGGAGCTGCTCAACCCGAACCGTTCGACCTCCCACCACCCGCTCTTCCAGGTCATCCTCGGGCTCCAGAACGCCCAGGAGGGCTCCTTCGAACTCCCCGGCCTCCACGTCACGGCTGAGGGCGTCGATCTGGGCGTGGCCAAGACCGACCTGGCGGTCAATGTCATCGAGCGGTACGACGACGCGGGCGAGCCGACCGGCATCGAGGCACTCGCCGAGTTCGCCGAGTCCCTGTACGACCGCTCCACGGTCGAGGGCTTCGCCATGCGGTGGGTGCGGCTGCTGGAGCAGCTGGTGGCGGATCCCTCGGCCCCGATCGGTCGGGCCGAGCTGCTGACCGGACCGGAGCGGGACCGGATCCTCTCCGAGTGGAATGACACGTCCGCCGAATGGAACGACGGTACGTCGGTCGAGCCCCCAGCCGAGACGTTGGCCGGACTGTTCGAAGCCCGGGCCCGCCGCACCCCCGAGGCCACCGCGGTGGTGTTCGCCGGCACGCGAGTCGGCTACGGGGAGCTGAACGCGCGGGCGAACCGGCTGGCGCACTGGTTGATCGGTCGTGGTGTGGGGCCGGAGAAGCTGGTGGCGGTGGAGTTGCCGCGGTCTGTGGAGATGGTCGTCGCCGTCCTGGCGGTGTCGAAGGCCGGCGGCGCCTATCTGCCGCTGGACCCCGACCTCCCGCGGGACCGCCGGAACCTCATGCTGGAGGACGCACAGCCGGTGCTGGTCCTGGATCCGGACACCATGGCACAGGATGTGTCCGGCCGGCCGGAGACCGACCCGCCGCGCGACGCAGCTCTCCACCACCCGGCGTACGTCATCTACACGTCCGGCTCCACCGGCACCCCGAAGGGCGTGGTCGTCACACACACGGGTGTCGCCGCGTTGGCGCGCACCCAGGTGCGGCGGCTGGGTGTGTCTCCCCAGAGCCGGCTGTTGCAGTTCGCCTCGTCCAGCTTCGACGTGGCCTTCGGCGATCTGTGCACCGCGTTCGCCGGGGGCGCCGCGCTCGTCCTTCCCGAATCGGGGCAGCTGTCGAGCGAGGCACTCCTGCGGCTGCTGGCCGATGCGGAGGTCACCCATGTGCAGCTTCCGGTCTCGGTGCTGCGCGCGCTCACCTTCGACGGGGTCGAGTCGGCCCTTCCCCACCTCGAGACCGTGGTGGCCGGGGGAGAGGTGTGTCCGCCGGAGCTGGCGGCCCGCTGGTCCGCGGGGCGCCGCATGCTCAATGCGTACGGTCCGACAGAGGCCACGGTCTGCGTCACCACCCACACCGTGACCGACAGCGAGCCGTCCTCCGGCGGCGTCGTCCCGATCGGACGGCCGGTGGCCGACACCCGCGTGTTCGTGCTCGACGCGGGCCTGCGACCGGTTCCCGCGGGCGTGCCGGGCGAGCTGTATGTGTCGGGTCCCGGGCTTGCTCGCGGCTATCTGCGGCGTCCCGGGCTGACGGCGGAGCGGTTCGTGGCGTCGCCGTTCGAGCCGGGTGCGCGGATGTACCGCACCGGCGACTTGGTGCGGTGGCGTGCGGATGGCCAGTTGGAATTCGTGGGGCGCGCGGACGAGCAGGTGAAGCTGCGGGGCTTCCGGATCGAGCCGGGGGAGATCGAGTCGCTGCTGGCCGGCTGCACGGGAGTGCGGCAGGCGGCGGTGGTGGCGCGTGAGGACGTGCCCGGTGACCAGCGACTCGCCGCGTACGTGGTGCCGGAGGAGTCCGAAGGGGCTGCCGTCGCCCTTGATCCGGCGACGCTCGTTGCGCGGCTGGCCGAGGGGCTGCCGGAGTACATGGTGCCGTCGGCGGTGATGGTGCTGGGCCGGTTGCCGTTGACGCCGAACGGAAAGCTGGACCGCAAGGCGCTGCCGGCCCCCGAGTACACGGCCAGTGCGGGCCGGAAGGCGCGGACTCCGCAGGAGGAGGTGCTGTGCGGGCTGTTCGCCGAGGTGCTGGGGCTGGAGCGGGTCGGCATCGACGACGGCTTCTTCGAGCTGGGCGGACATTCGCTGCTGGCCACGCGCCTGGTCAGCCGTATTCGCAGTGTGCTCGGGGTGGAGTTGCCGATCAAAGACGTGTTCGGCGCACCCACCGTGGCCGGTCTCGCCGGCCGCGTGGCTGCACTCGAGGGGCTGAGGCGTACCCCGTTGATCCCCGCTCCCCGGCCCGAGGCGGTGCCGCTGTCGTTCGCGCAGCGTCGTCTGTGGTTCCTGCACAAGCTGGAGGGCCCGTCGGCTACCTACAACATGCCCCTCGTTCTGCGGCTGGGAGGCGGCGTCGACGCGGAAGCGCTGCACACGGCACTCCGCGATGTCGCGACGCGGCACGAATCGCTGCGTACGGTCTTCCGCGAGCTGGACGGCGAGCCTCACCAGGTGGTGCTCGACCCTGTCGATATCGCGTTCGGCTGGGACCACCGAGCCGTGACGGAGGAGGAGCTGCCGGACGTTCTGGCCGAGAAGGCCCGGTACCCCTTTGACCTCGCTTCTGAGATACCGGTGCGTGCGTGGCTGTTCGAGGTGGGACAGGAGGAGTGTGTCCTGCTCCTGCTGATGCATCACATCGCGGGTGACGGGTGGTCGATGGGTCCGTTGGCGCGGGATGTGGTCGCGGCGTACACGGCGCGTGCGCAGGGTGGTGTGCCGCAGTGGTCGGAGCTGCCGGTGCAGTACGCGGACTACGCACTGTGGCAGCGCGAGCTGCTGGGCAGTGAGGACGATGCGGACAGCGTGTACGCGCAGCAGGTTTCCTACTGGCGTGACCAGTTGGCGGCACTTCCCGAGCAGGCGACGTTCCCGGCCGACCGCCCCCGCCCGGCCGTCGCTTCGCACGAGGGAGCCTCCCTCGCCTACGAGTTGGATGCGGGGTTGCATCGGGGTCTGGTCGGGTTGGCGCGGCGGTCGGACACGACGGTGTTCATGGTGTTGCAGGCGGGTCTTGCGGCGTTGCTGACGCGGTTGGGTGCGGGGGAGGACATTCCGCTGGGGTCGCCGATCGCGGGGCGTATGGACGATGCGCTGGACGATCTGGTCGGTTTTTTCGTGAACACGCTGGTGCTGCGGACGGACACGTCGGGGAACCCGAGCTTCGAGGAGTTGCTGGGGCGGGTGCGGGAGTCGAGTCTGGCGGCGTACGCGCACCAGGACGTGCCCTTCGAGCATCTGGTGGAGTTGCTGAACCCCAATCGTTCGACCTCCCACCACCCGCTCTTCCAGGTCATCCTCGGGCTCCAGAACGCCCAGGAGGGCTCCTTCGAACTCCCCGGCCTCCACGTCGAGACGGGCGGGGTCGACCTGAGTATCGTCAAGACCGACCTCGAACTGAACGTGATGGAGCGCCACAGCCTCGGCGGTGCTCCTGGCGGCATCGCCATGGCCGTCCAGTACTCGGTGGAGCTGTTCGACCGCAGGACCGTGGAGGCCTTCGCCGCGCGGTGGGTGCGTTTGTTGCGCGCGGTGGTTGCCCGGCCGGAGTGCCGGATCGGCGCGGTGGAGCTGCTGTCCGAAGGCGAGCGGGAGCTGGTCCTGGGCGAGTGGCCGGTCGGCGGCGGCCCCGGCCCGGCGACGGCTTCGTTGCCGCAGTTGCTGGAGGAGCGGGTCGTGGCGTCGCCGACGGCGGCTGCGGTCGAGGACGCCGACGGAGCGGTGTGGACGTACCGCCTGCTGAATGCGAGGGCCAATCGGATCGCCCATTGGCTGATCGGTCAGGGCGTGGGCCCGGAACAGCTGGTGGGCGTGCTGTTGCCGCGGTCGGCCTCGCTGCTGGCGGTGGTGTGGGGGATCCTGAAAGCAGGGGCGGCGTACGTGCCGGTCGACCCCGAGTACCCGGCCGAGCGCATCGCCCACATACTGGGCGACTCCAACCCGAGCCTGCTGCTGACCGATCTCGAACTCGTCGACAGGGTACCGGGCCAGGGCGTGCGCGAGGTCGCTTGTCTCGACTCTCCGGATGTCGAGGAACTGCTCGCCGCGCAGCCGGACAGGGACCCGGTGGACGCGGACCGGGTGGTGCCCTCGCACGTGCGGCAGCTCGCGTACGTGATCTATACCTCCGGGTCCACCGGCATGCCGAAGGGCACGGCGGTGACCCACACGGGACTGGCGGCACTGGGCGCAACGTTGCTGGAGCGGACCGCGGCGGATGCCGGCAGCCGGGTACTGCAGCTGGCCCCCATGGCGTTCGACGCCTCGGTGCTGGAGATGATGCTCGCACTGACCTGTGGCGGCACGCTGGTGGTTCCAGGTGTGGTGCGGCTGGCCGGGGAGGAGCTGGCACGCTGGCTGGTGGACCAGCGCATCACGCATGCGTTCATTCCGCCGTCGGTGCTCGCGACGCTTCCGCAGGGAGCGGAATCGAACCTGAAGGAGTTCCGTTCACTGATCGTGGGCGCCGAGGCGTGTCCGCCGGAGCTGGCGGAACGGTGGGCGCCGGGGCGTCGCATGGTCAACCTCTACGGGCCGACGGAGACGACGGTGGCCGCGACGATCAGCAGTCCGCTCAGCGGGCCGGAGGCGCCGATCGGATATCCGAACCAGGGGGTGCGCGCGTATGTACTGGACGCTCGGCTGGGGCCGGTAGCGCCAGGAGCGACCGGTGAGCTGTACGTGGCAGGGCCGGGGGTCACGCGCGGGTATCTGGGGCGTCCGGAGCTGACTGCTGGTCGGTTCGTGGCCGACCCGTTCGGCCCGGCCGGATCCCGCATGTACCGCACGGGAGACGTGGTGCGCTGGCGAAAGGACGGCCAGCTCGACTACCTGGGCCGCGGCGACGACCAGATCCAGATCCGCGGCTTCCGGGTGGAGCCCGAGGAGGTCCGGCATG
This sequence comes from Streptomyces sp. NPDC006925, assembly GCF_042869575.1. NCBI lineage: Bacteria > Bacillati > Actinomycetota > Actinomycetes > Kitasatosporales > Streptomycetaceae > Streptomyces > Streptomyces sp. NPDC006925. Next base: position 67,330 of record NZ_JBIAGB010000027.1, on the reverse strand, counting down.
TGCTGGCCGGGCATCCTGCTGTGTCCCGTGCGGTGGTGGTTCCGCGGGGGGACGGACACGGTGGTCTCGTCCTCGTCGGCTATGTCGTGCCGGACCGTGACACCGCCGAAGGCTTCGCTCCCGACCGGGTGCGCGCCGACCTGCGTCTGCAGGTCCCCGAGCACATGGTGCCTGCCGCGCTCGTGCCCCTGGCCGAGGTGCCGCTACTGCCCAGCGGGAAGATCGACCGGCAGGCGCTTCCCGATCCGGAGTTCGCCGCCGGCGGGGGCGCCGGTCGGGCGCCGCGTACTGTGCGGGAGGAGCTGCTCTGCGCGCTGTTCGCCGAGCTTCTGGGACTGGAGCGGGTCGGGATCGACACCAGCTTCTTCGATCTGGGCGGGCACTCGCTGCTCGCGACACGGCTGGTCAGCCGGATACGTCAGGCGCTGAACGTCGAAGTGCCGCTGCGTGTTCTGTTCGGTGCCCCCACCGTTGCCCAGCTCGCGGAGCACATCGTCGGCCGGCTCGACGGTGAGGCAGTCCGCCCCGCCCTGCATCGGGCAGGTGAACGCCCCGAGAGCGTGCCCCTGTCCTTCGCGCAGCGCCGCCTGTGGTTCCAGCACAAGATGGAGGGCCCGTCCGCCACCTACAACATGCCGCTGCCGCTCCGGCTGCGGGGCAGCGTGGACCCGGCGGCGATGCGGGCGGCCCTGCAGGACGCGGTCGGCCGGCACGAGTCGCTGCGTACCGTCTTCCCCGAGTCCGACGGTGAGCCGCGGCAGCGGGTCCTGGACCCGGCCGACGCCGCGTTCGGCTGGGAGCACCGGCAGGTGACCGAGGCGGAGCTGCCGACGGTGCTGGACGAGGCAGCCCGCCATACGTTCGACCTGAGCGGTGACGTGCCGTTCCGGGCCGCGCTCTTCGAGATCGGCCCCGACAACTGGGTGCTGCTGTTGCTGCTGCACCACATCGCCGGTGACGGCTGGTCCATGGGCCCCCTCGCCCGCGACGTGGTGACGGCCTACACGGAGCGCTGCCGGGGCCGGGCACCGGAGTGGGAACCGCTCCCCGTGCAGTACGTCGACTACACGCTGTGGCAGCGGGAGCTGCTGGGCGCCGAGGACGACCCCGGGAGCCTGTACGCGCAGCAGGTGGACTACTGGCGCGGACGGCTGGCGGGACTTCCGGAGCGGATCGCCCTGCCAGCCGACCGCTCCCGGACCTCGGCCGCCTCCTTCGAGGGCGCGTCCGTCGACTTCGCGACGAGCGCGGAGGTGCACCAGCGCCTGGCGGACCTCGCCCGCGAGACGGGCGCGACGGTGCCCATGGTCGTGCAGGCGGCGCTGGCCGCGCTGCTGACCCGGCTGGGCGCGGGCACGGATGTTCCGCTGGGCTCGCCGATCGCCGGACGGATGGACACCGCGCTGGACGACCTCGTCGGCTTCTTCGTGAACACGCTGGTGCTGCGTACGGACACCTCGGGCGATCCGAGCTTCCGGGAGCTGGTGGAGCGGGTGCGCGAGACGAACCTGGCGGCGTACGCGCATCAGGACGTCCCGTTCGATCACCTGGTGGAGCTGCTCAACCCGCGGCGCTCGTCCGCGCACCACCCGCTCTTCCAGGTCATGCTGGTGATGCAGGACAACCCCACTGGAGCGTTCGAGCTGCCCGGTCTGGAGGTCGCGGGGGAGCCGGTCGACATCGAGACCGCCAAGGTCGACCTGTCGGTGAACGTGCTGGAGCGGCACACCGAGTCCGGCGCGGCCGCGGGAATCGTCGGCGCGGTGAAGTACGCCACCGACCTCTTCGACCGCTCGACGGTGCGCAGCGTTCTGGACCGGTGGACGCGGCTCCTGGAGCAGGTGGCGGCCGACCCCTCGCTGACCGTCGGCCAGGTGGAACTGCTGGCCGAGGAGGAGCGCGGGCAGTTGCTGACCACTTGGAACGACACGGCCGTCGAGGTGCCGCAGGCGACGCTCTTCGAACTGTTCGAGACGCAGGTGCGGCGCAGCCCCGACGCCGTGGCACTGGTCTGCGGTGAGCGGTCACTCTCCTACGGGGAGCTGAACGCGCGCGCCAACCGGCTGGCGCACTGGCTGATCGGCCAGGGTGTGGGGCCCGAGAAGCTGGTCGCGGTGGAGCTGCCGCGGTCGGTGGAGATGGTGGTCGCCGTCCTGGCCGTGCTCAAGTCCGGCGGCGCCTACGTTCCGGTCGACCCCGAGTATCCGCGCGAGCGGCGTGAGCTCATCCTCCGCGACGCGGCGCCCGCCCTCGTGCTCGACGGGGGCACGCTCGCCCGCGACCTGTCCGGGGAGCCGGACACCGATCCCGAGATCGACGTCGAGATGGAGCACCCGGCGTACGTCATCTACACCTCCGGCTCGACAGGCCGGCCCAAGGGCGTGATCGTCGAGCACCGCGCCGTCGCCAACTACCTCAACTGGACCACGCACCATTACCCGGCGGCCCGGGGCGCCACGCTGGTGCCGACCTCGATCGCCTTCGACCTCACCGTCACCGGCCTCTACACGACTCTCGTGGTCGGCGGACGCGTCTACCTGTCGGCCCTGGAAGACGTGCCGACCGAGAGTGGCGGCGTGCCGGTGGCGCTGGCCAAGACCACGCCCTCGCATCTGCCGATGCTGAGCGAACTGCCCAAGCACCGGTCGCCCGGCGAGATGCTGATCCTCGGCGGTGAGGCGCTGACCGCCGAGGCTCTGGCCGAGTGGCGCGCCGCGCACCGCAGGGTCACCGTCGTCAACGCGTACGGGCCCACCGAGACCACCGTCAACTGCACCGAGTTCCGCATCGGCCCGAAGGACAAGCCGGCCGCGGGAGCCGTCCCCATCGGGCGCCCCTTCTGGAACATGCGGGCCTACGTACTCGACGCGCGCCTCAACCCGCTGCCGGCCGGCGCCGTCGGCGAGCTGTACATCGCCGGCGCCCAGCTGGCCCGCGGCTACCTGGGCCGCACCGGTCTGACCGCCGAGCGTTTCGTCGCCTGCCCCTTCGAGCCCGGCGCGCGCATGTACCGCACCGGCGACCTGGCAAGGTGGCGTGCCGACGGCCAGCTCGAGTATTCCGGCCGCGCCGACGAGCAGGTCAAGGTGCGCGGGTTCCGCATCGAGCCGGGTGAGGTGGCCGCCGCCCTGCTCGACCACCCCGAGGTGGGGCAGGCCGCCGTCGTGGCCCGCGGGACCGAGCGGGACGACACCCGCCTCGTCGGCTACGTCGTACCGGCCGCCGGGCACTCCTCGGTCGACTACGCCGCGCTGCGCGCCCACCTCGCCGACCGGCTCCCGGAGTTCATGGTTCCGGCCTCGGTCGTCGTCCTCGACGAGCTGCCGCTCACCCCCAACGGCAAGCTGGACCGGCAGGCCCTGCCCGCCCCGGAATTCACCGCGCTCAGCGACGGACGCACTCCCCGAACCCCCGAGGAGGAGCTGCTGTGCGGGCTGTTCGCGCAGGTCCTCGGCGTGGAGCGGGTGACCGTCGATGACAGCTTCTTCGACCTGGGCGGCCACTCACTGCTCGCCACCCGGCTGGTCGGCCGGATCCGTGCGACCCTGGGCGCCGAGGTGCCGATCGCCGCCGTCTTCGAGTCGCCGACCGTGGCCGGGCTCAGCGCCCGCCTCGACGCCGGCGGCCGGACCCGCACCCCGCTCGCGCCCATGCCGCGGCCGGAGACGATCCCGCTCTCCTTCGCACAGCGCCGCCTGTGGTTCCTGCACCGGCTCGAAGGCCCCTCGTCCGCGTACAACTGGCCGCTCGCGCTGCGCCTGTCCTCGGCGGTCGACCAGAACGCGCTGCGCGCCGCGCTGAACGACCTGGCGGTACGGCACGAGTCGCTGCGCACGGTCTTCACGGAGACGGACGGTGAGCCCCACCCGGTCGTGCTCGACCCGTCCGAGGCCGCCGTCCCCCTCGACGTGGAGCACGTGCCCGCCTCCTCGCTGCACCGGGCCGTGCAGCAGGCGATCGGCCACCGCTTCCGCCTCGACAGCGCGCCCCCGGTGCGGGCCTGGCTGTTCCTTCCCTCCACCGAGGCCGCATCGGACGGCGCGGCGGCAGCCGAACCGGCCGAGCCGGCCGGCCCGGTACTCGTCGTCCTGATGCACCACATCATCGGCGACGGCGCCTCCCGCGCCCCGCTGATGCGCGACCTCGGCCGTGCCTACGGCGCCCGCCTGGCAGGCGCAGCGCCCGACTGGGAGCCGCTGCCCGTCCAGTACGCGGACTACTCGATCTGGCAGCAGCAGCTCCTGGGCACGACGGACGAGCCCGGCAGCCTGGCCGCACAGCAACTCGCCTACTGGCGGGAAGCCCTTGACGGCATCCCGGCCCAGCTGGAGCTGCCCACGGACCGGCCGCGGCCCGCCGTCGCCGGCTACCAGGGCGACACGCTGGACTTCACCCTGGACGCCGAACTGCACGCCGCTCTGCGGCAGGTGGCGACCGACTCCCGGGCGACGCTGTTCATGGTGGTGCAGGCCGGCTTCGCCGCCCTGCTCTCCCGGCTCGGCGCCGGCCATGACATCCCCGTGGGCGTTCCGATCGCAGGCCGGACCGACGAGGCCCTCACCGACCTGGTGGGCTTCTTCGTCAACACGCTCGTACTGCGCACCGACACCGGGGGCAACCCCCGCTTCGACGAAGTCCTCGACCGCGCCCGGGACACCGCGCTGAGCGCGTACGCCCACCAGGACCTGCCCTTCGAATTCCTCGTGGAAGCGCTCAACCCGGTCCGGTCACAGGCCAGCAACGCGCTCTTCCAGGTCATGTTCCAGCTCCACAACGTGGCGGCACCGACGCAACGGTTGCACGACGTCGAGGCCGCGCCCTACCCGCTGGAGGGCGACAACGCGAAGTTCGACCTCTTCCTCAGCCTCGCCGAGACGCAGGACGAGGAGGGGCGGCCCGCCGGACTGAGCGGAACCCTGGAGTACGCCACCGAACTGTTCGACCGTGCCACGGCAGAGCAGATCGCCCGGCTCTACGAGAATCTGCTGCGCGCCGTGGCGGCGGACCCGGCGGTACGCGTCGCCGACGCCGAACTGCTCTCCGAGAAGGAGCTGTCCGAGACCCTGGTGGACCGCAACGCCACCACCGCACCGGCCCCCGCGGCACTCGCGCACACCCGCTTCGAACGACAGGCGGCGCTGACCCCCGAGGCGCTCGCCGTACGCGCCGGAGACCGGACGGCCGACTACCGCCACCTGAACACCCGCGCCAACCGGCTCGCCCGGCTGCTCCTCGACCGCGGCATCGGCCGCGAGAGCGTGGTCGCGCTGGCGCTGCCCCGCTCCGTGGACATGGTCGCGGCGCTCCTTGCCGTACAGAAGGCGGGCGCGACCTATCTGCCGATGGACCCGGCACACCCCGCCGACCGGCTCGCCTACGTCCTCCGGGACGCCGCGCCCGCCGCACTCGTCACCACCGCGGACATTCGCGAACACCTGCCCGCGGCCCGACCGGACCTCGTCGTCACACTCGGCGACCCGGATGTGGAGCAGCAGCTCGCGGAGTGCTCACGGCACGATGTCACCGACGCCGACCGGCGCTCCCCGGTCCACCCGGCCGACGCCGCCTACGTCATCTACACCTCCGGCTCGACCGGCCGGCCCAAGGGCGTGCTGGTCTCGTACGGGAGCCTCTCCCAGTTCCTCGACTCCGTCGGCGCCCGCCTGGGGCTCACCGCACGCGACCGCATGGTGGCCGCCACCACCCTCACCTTCGACATCGCCGCCGTGGAGCTCTACGCCCCGCTGCTGGCCGGTGCGAGCGTCGAGGTCGCCACCGACCGGGTCGGCAAGGACCCCATCGCCCTGCACCGGCTCATCCGGGACAGCGGCGCCACCGTCTTCCAGGGCACCCCCTCGGTGTACCGCGCGATCCTCACCCACGACCCCGAGGGGCTGACCGGCGTCCGGCTCCTCGTCGGCGGCGAGGCGCTCTCCGCGTCGCTGGCCGAGCAACTGCACGCCCAGGGCGGCGGAGCGGTCAACCTGTACGGGCCGACCGAGGCCACCGTCTGGATCACCGCGAGTGAGGTGACCGGCCCGCCGCTGCCGCCGATGATCGGACGGCCGCTGCGCAACGCCCAGGTGTACGTCCTCGACTCCCGGCTGCGCCCGGTGCCCGACGGCGTCCCCGGAGAGCTGTACCTGGCGGGCCCGTTCCTGGCCCGCGGTTACCTGGGGCGGCCCGCACTCAGCGCCGAGCGCTTCGTGGCCGACCCGCACGGCGCACCCGGCACCCGCATGTACCGCACCGGCGACCTGGCCCGATGGCGTGCCGAAGGCGGACTCGAATTCGTCGGCCGCGCCGACGACCAGGTCAAGGTACGCGGATTCCGCATCGAACCGGGCGAGGTCGAGGCGGCACTGTCCCGGCAGCCGGGTGTCGCCGAGGCCACCGTCCTGGTGCGGGAGGACGCCGACACTCCGCAGCTCGTCGGCTACATCGTCCCCGACCAGGAGTGGGCGCGGCGCAGCGACCACGCGGAGGACGGCCGCCGCGTCGACTCCTGGCGTGAGGTCTACGAGTCGGTCTACCGCGGCCAGGCCGACAGCGGCGGCTTCTGGGAGGACTTCGGGATCTGGACGAGCAGCTACGACGGCTCCCCGATCCCCCTGACCGAGATGCACCAGTGGCGCTCCGCCGCTGTCGCGGAGATCCTCCGGCTCGCCCCCCGCAACGTCCTCGAACTGGGCGTCGGCAACGGGCTGATCCTCTCCCAGGTCGCACCGCACTGCGACGCCTACTGGGGCACCGACTTCTCCGCCGCGGCTGTGGAGAGCCTGCGCGCACGGACGGCCGAGCGGCCCGAGCTGGCCGAACGCGTCGAACTGCGGGCTCAGGCCGCCGACGACACCAGCGGCCTTCCGGAGGGCTTCTTCGACACCGTCGTCCTCAACTCCGTCGCCCAGTACTTCCCGCACGCCGACTACCTGGCCCGGGTCGTCCGCGAGAGCCTGCGGCTGCTGGCCCCCGGCGGTTCCCTCTTCCTCGGCGACATCCGCAACCTGCGGTTGCTGCGCCACCTCCAGGCCGGTGTCGTCTCCCACCGCCCGGAGGCCGCCTCCGCACCGCAGGAAGCACAGGCGCTCCTGGAGCAGCGGATCAGGGAGGAGGAGGAACTGCTGCTGGCACCGGACTTCTTCGTGCTGCTCGGTGAGACCCTCGAGGACGTCGGCGGGGTCGAGGTCCGCCTCAAGCGCGCCGAGCACGCAAACGAACTCTCCCGCTACCGCTACGACGTCGTCGTCCACAAGACCCCGTCCGCCCCGCAGACCGCCACCGACCTGCCGGAGCTGACCTGGGAGGCGGTGGGCGCCGACGCCGGGGGGCTGTCGGCCGCCCTGCGCGCGCACCCGGCCGGGCTGCGCCTGGCCGATGTCCCCAACGCCCGGCTGCGCGCCGACCACCTCGCCCTGCGGACCCTGGAGGGAGGCGGCGACCCGGCCGTGGACTCCCCGGCCGGCCTGGACCCGGAGGCCGTGCACGGACTCGCCGCGGCGCTGGGCATGGAAGCCGTCACCACCTGGGCCAACTCCGGTCGGGACGACTGCTTCGACGCCGTCGTCAGGCCCGAGGGCACCGGCACCCCGGTGGCCGCCTACCGCGGCTGCGACACCACCCGGACCGCCGCACCGCACGCCAACAGCCCCGCCGCGCACCGGCGCACGGTCGAACTGAACCGGGAACTCCGCACCGGCCTGCGCACCTGGCTGCCGGAATACATGGTCCCCACCGCCTTCGTGGTGCTGGACAGGATGCCGCTCACCCCGATCGGCAAACTCGACCGCAAGGCGCTGCCCGCTCCCGACTACCGTGCCCTCCAGCAGGGCCGGGCGCCGCGCACCGCGCAGGAAACGGCGCTGTGCGCACTGTTCGCCGAGGTGCTGGGTCTGGAACAGGTCGGGATCGACGACAGCTTCTTCGACCTGGGCGGCCACTCGCTGCTGGCCACCCGCCTGGTCAGCCGTATCCGCACGGTGTTCGGGGTGGAGATCGCCATCGGCACCGTGTTCGACGATCCGACCGTCGCCGGACTCGGCCAGCACCTGTCCGACGGTGAGCGGGCCAGCGCCGCACTGGTACCGATGCCGCGGCCGCACCACATACCGCTGTCGTACGCACAGCGCCGGCTGTGGTTCCTGCACAAGCTCGAGGGCCCGTCCGCCACCTACAACATGCCACTGGCACTGCGCCTCACCGGCCGTGTGGACCAGGAAGCACTGCACACCGCGCTGCTCGATGTCGCCGCCCGGCACGAGTCGCTGCGCACCGTCTTCCCCGAGACCGACGACGAGCCGCACCAGATGGTGCTCGCCCCACACCAGGCCGCGGTCCCCTGGGAGACCCGCGCGGTCGCCGCGGACGAACTGCCCGCGGCGCTCGAGGCCGCCGCCTGCCACGCCTTCGACCTCGCCACCGAGCCGCCGCTGCGGGCCTGGCTCTTCGAGGAGCCGGAGGGCGGCAGCGACACGTGCGTGCTGCTGGTGCTGATGCACCACATCGCGGCCGACGGCTGGTCCCTGGCCCCCCTCGCCAAGGACCTCGTCGCCGCCTACTCCGCACGCTGCGCCGGCAGCGCGCCCGAGTGGGACGCCCTCCCCGTCCAGTACGCCGACTTCACCCTCTGGCAGCAGCAGGCCCTGGGCCGCGAGGACGACCCGGACAGCGCCATCGCCCGGCAGGTGGCTTTCTGGCGGCAGATGCTGGCCGGAGCGCCGGAAGAACTGAACCTGCCCACCACCCGGCCCCGTCCCGACCGGCCCAGCCACCAGGGCGCGACCGTCACCGTCGAACTGCCCGCCCACGTCCACCGCGGACTGGCCGAACTGGCCTCCGCTTCCGGCGCCAGTGTCTTCATGACGCTCCAGGCCACCATGGCCGTCCTGCTGTCGAAGCTCGGAGCCGGTGACGACATCGTCATGGGCGCCCCGATCGCCGGACGCACCGACGAAGCGCTCGATGACCTCGTGGGCTTCTTCGTCAACACCCTGGTACTGCGCACGGACCTGTCCGGGAACCCCTCGTTCAGCGAACTGCTCGGCCGCGTCCGGGAGACCGACCTGGCCGTCTACGCCCACCAGGACCTGGCCTTCGAACGGCTCGTGGAGATCATCAACCCGGACCGCTCGACGTCCCGGCACCCGCTGTTCCAGGTCATGATGTCGCTGGCCAACACCGACCGCGCCGACCTGACGCTGCCCGGCCTCGACGTCGCACCCCTCGACACCGGGACCGGCGCGGCCAAGTTCGACCTGGACTTCACCTTCGGCGAGCACTTCACCGACGACGGCGCACCGGCCGGAGTGACCGGACAGCTCCGGTACGCCACCGACCTGTTCGACCACGACGCCGCGACGGCGCTCACCGGCCGCCTGGTCCGGGTCGCCGAGGCGGTCGTCGCCGCCCCGGAGCGGCCCGTCCGCGCCATCGACGTCCTGACCGCGGCCGAGCGCCACCAGGCGCTGCACGAAGGCAACGACACCGACCGCGAGGCGCCCGCGACCACCGTCGTGCAACTGCTCCAGGACCGGGCCGAGGCGAGCCCGGACGCGGTCGCGGTCGAGGCCGACGACGCACTCCTCACCTACCGGGAACTGAACGAACGGGCCAACCGGCTCGCCCGCCGTCTCGCCGCGCTGGGCGCCGGACCGGAGCGGTTCGTCGCCCTCGCCGTGCCCGGTTCGGCCGCGATGCTGGTGGCGATGCTCGCGGTACTCAAGTCCGGGGCCGGCTACCTGCCCCTCGACCTCGACCACCCGGCCGACCGGCTCGCGTACGCCCTCGACGACACCGCGCCGCTGTGCGTGCTCACCACCACCGAAGCGGCGCCGCGACTCCCGGAAACGGCCCCCACCTGCCTGCTGCTGGACTCCCCGGAGACGGCGGCGGCCCTGGCCGGACTGCCGTCGCACGACCTGTCCGACGCCGACCGCACGGCTCCGCTGCTGCGCCGGCACCCCGCCTACGTGATCTACACCTCGGGCTCCACGGGGCGGCCCAAGGGCGTGGTGGTCGAGCACCACTCGGTGGCGAACTACCTCACCTGGGCGGTGCGGCACTACCCGGCCGCGCGTGGCGCCACGCTGGTGCACTCCTCCCTCGCCTTCGACCTGACGGTCACCGCCCTCTACACCACCCTCGCCTCCGGCGGCCGGGTCCACCTGAGCAGCCTCCGCGAACTGGCCGGCCGGAAGCCGGCCGACGGCGCCCCGGTGACGCTGATGAAGGCGACCCCCTCGCACCTGCCGCTCCTGGCGGAGCTGCCCGCGGACTGGTCGCCCACCGAGACGCTGATCCTCGGCGGCGAGGCCCTGACCGGCGAAGCCGTCGCCGCCTGGCGGGACCGGCACCCGGCCGCCACCGTGATCAACGCGTACGGCCCGACCGAGCTGACCGTCAACTGCGCCCAGTTCGAGCTGGCGCCCGGCGCCGAGCAGCCGTCCGGACCGGTGCCGATCGGCCGCCCGTTCTGGAACATGCGCGCCTACGTCCTCGACGCCGGGCTGCGGCCGGTACCGCCCGGCACGACGGGTGAGCTGTACGTGTCCGGAGCCCAGGTCGCCCGCGGCTATCTCGGACGTCCGGGACTGACCGCGGAGCGATTCGTGGCGTCGCCGTTCGAGCCAGGGGTGCGGATGTACCGCACCGGCGACCTGGCGCGCCGGCGCCCCGACGGCCTGCTGGAGTTCGCGGGCCGCGCCGACGAGCAGGTCAAGGTGCGCGGCTTCCGCATCGAGCCCGGCGAGATCGCGGCCGTGCTCGGCTCGCACCCCGCCGTGCGGCGGGCCGTGGTCGTCGCCCGCGAGGACGGCCCCGGCGGCGCCCGGCTCGTCGGCTACGCCGTGCCCGAGCGGGGTACGGCCGAGCCGGACGTGCGCGCGCTCCGTGCCCACGTGGCGGAGCGGCTGCCGGAATACATGGTTCCGGCCGCCGTCGTGGCCGTCGAGGACATACCGCTGACATCCAACGGCAAGCTCGACCGCGCCGCCCTGCCCGCACCCGACTTCGCCGAGGCCGGCCGCGGCCGGGCACCGCGCACCCCGCACGAAGAGGTGCTGTGCGGTCTGTTCGCGGAAGTCCTGGAGCTGGAGCGGGTCGGCGTCGACGACAGCTTCTTCGACCTGGGCGGCCACTCCCTGCTCGCCGCCCGGCTGATGAGCCGCATCCGCGGGGTGCTCGGTGTGGAACTGCCGCTGCGCACGCTCTTCGGCGCGCCCACCGTGGCGGGGCTGGCCGCCCGGCTGGAGACGGGCGGTGACGGGAACGCCCTCGACGTGCTCCTGCCGCTGCGCCCGCAGGGCAGCCGCCGCCCCGTCTTCTGCATCCACCCCGGAAGCGGCCTGGGCTGGTCCTACGCCGGTCTGCTCCAGTACCTCGACAGGGACACCCCGGTGTACGCGCTGCAGGCCCGCGGCTTGTCGGGCGGAGAGCTGGCGAAGTCCGTCGAGGAGATGGCCGAGGACTACCTGGAACAGATCCGGCGTGTGCAGCCCGAGGGGCCGTACCACCTCCTGGGCTGGTCGTTCGGCGGAGTCGTCGCCCACACGGTCTCCGCGCTGCTGGAGGAGCGCGGAGAGCAGGTCGCGCTGCTGACGCTGCTGGACTGCTTCCCGGTGAACCCGGTCAGCCGCCGCGAGGTCGAGGAGTCGATGCCGAAGGTGCGGGTCGCCGACGTGCACCGCGCCATGCTGGGCCTCTTCGACATCGAACTCACCGACGACGAGGCGGCGCAGCTCACCCACGAGACCACGGTGGAGCTGCTGACCACGAAGAACTCCGCCCTGGCCGGCCTCGGCGAGACCGAGGTCGCAGCCATGATGCACCTGACCATGAACCACACCGTGCTCGGCCTCGACAACAGGCCCCGGTCGGTCTCCGCGCCGACGCTGATTCTCGCCGCGACCGGAGGCGAGCACGACCACCAGCTCGAAGCAGGGACATGGGACCCCTACCTCACCGGCTCAGTCGAGTTCCGGCAGCTGAACCACCGGCACACCCAGATGATGAACCCGGAACCACTGCGGGAGATCGGCCCGCTCGTGGCCGAGAAACTCCGGAAGGCCGCGTCGCCTCCCACGCCCCTTCCCGCATCCCACCCCATGTCCCATCCCACGTCCCACCCCACCGAGTGACCGACCGCCGGAACGGCCGCCCATGAGCCGACCCGGGCCGATGCAGCACGGATTCGACACCGTCAGAAGAGGGAGCGAGAAGTTGGACGCCAAGGCATCGTGCGAAGAGGCGCTGTGCGCCCTGTTCGCCGAGACGCTCGGCAGGGACCACGTCGGCCCCCACGACGACCTCTTCGAACTCGGCGGTCATTCGCTGACGGCGATCAGGCTGCTCGTCCGGATCCGTGCCACCCTCGGCGAGGAACTGAAGATCAAGGAGATCTTCGACTTCTCCACGCCCGCCGCGCTGGCCGGACGGCTCACCGGAGCGGCCGCCGACGGCGCACGCGCCCCCCTCACCCGGGTCGAACGCCCCGACGTGGTGCCGCTGTCGTTCCCCCAACGTCGTTTGTGGTTCCTGCACCGGATGGAAGGCCGCTCGGCGACCTACAACGTTCCGCTGGCCCTCCGCCTCACCGGCACCGTCGACGCCGAGGCACTGCACACGGCCCTGCTCGATGTCGTCGGCCGGCACGAGTCGCTGCGCACCGTCTTCCCCGACGTGCACGGCGAGCCCTACCAGCTGATACGGGACCTCGACGAGGCCGACTTCCGGTGGGAGCGGCGGTCGGTGTCCGAGACCGACCTGGAGCGCACCCTCCGCGAGACGGCCCGGCACACCTTCGACCTCTCCACCGAGATCCCTTTCCGCGCCTGGCTGTTCGACACGGACGCGGAGCACAGCACGCTGCTGTTGTTGCTGCATCACATCGCGGGTGACGGGTGGTCGATGGCTCCGCTGACGCGTGACGTGGTGGAGGCGTACACCGCCCGTGTCGAGCAGCGCGACCCGGAGTGGTCCGAGCTGCCCGCGCAGTATGTCGACTACACGCTCTGGCAGCGCGACCGGCTCGGAGACGTCGACGATCCCGAGAGCGTCTACGCACAGCAACTCGACTACTGGCGTGCGGAGCTGGCGGAGCTGCCGGAGCAGGTGACCTTCCCGACCGACCGGCCCCGGCCGGCCACCGCCGGCTACGAGGGGATGCGGGTCGACTTCCGGCTGGACGCTGAGTTGCATCGGGGTCTGGTGGAGTTGGCGCGGCGGTCGAACACGACGGTGTTCATGGTGTTGCAGGCCGGTATGGCGGCGCTGCTGACCCGTCTGGGTGCGGGGACCGACATCGCACTGGGCAGTGGTGTGGCCGGCCGCACGGACGAAGCCCTCGACGACCTCATCGGTCTCTTCGTCAACACCTACGTCCTGCGGACGGACACCTCGGGCGATCCTGCCTTCGAGGAGCTCCTCGCCCGGGTGCGGGAGCGCAGCATGAGTGCGCACGAGCACCAGGACGTGCCGTTCGAGGACCTCGTCGAGGTGCTCAACCCGCAGCGCTCCACCAGCCATCACCCGCTGTTCCAGGTCGCCATGGTGCTGCAGAACGCACCGTCCGAAGACTTCCGCCTTCCGCACCTTCAGGTGAGCACCGAGTTCATCAGCACCGACACCTCGCGTTTCGACATGCTCGTCGAGATGTACGAACGCCACGACACCGCGGGTGATGTGGCGGGCATCGAGGCTCTGGTGGAGTTCGCGACGGAGTTGTTCGATCGGGTGTCGGTTGAGGGGTTGTTGGCGCGGTGGGTGCGGTTGTTGGAGCAGGTGGTGGCGGATCCGTCGTTGTCTGTGGGTGCGGTGGAGTTGCTGTCTGAGGGGGAGCGGGGGCGGCTGGCCGGGTGGAATGACACGGCGAGGGTGTTGCCGGAGGTGTCGCTTGCGGGGCTGTTCGAGGAGCAGGCGCGGCGTGACGGGGATGCGATGGCTCTGGTGTGTGGTGAGCGGTCGCTTTCGTATGGGGAGTTGAACGCGTGGGCGAATCGGCTGGCGCACTGGCTGATCGGCCGGGGCGTGGGGCCGGAGAAGCTGGTGGCGGTGGAGTTGCCGCGGTCGGTGGAGTTGGTGGTTGCGGTGCTCGCTGTGGTGAAGGCGGGTGGTGCGTATGTGCCGGTGGATCCGGAGTATCCGGAGGAGCGGCGTGCGTTCATGATCGAGGACGCGAATCCGTTGCTGGTGCTGGGGCCGCAGGAGCTGGCGCAGGATCTTTCGGGCTTCCCGGATTCCGACCTCGGAGTCGACGTTGAAGGTCACCAGGCCGCCTATGTGATTTATACGTCGGGTTCGACGGGCCGGCCCAAGGGCGTCGTGGTTTCTCATCGTGGTGTGGTGAGTTTGGCTCGAACCCAGATTGAAGGGTTGGGGGTCGGTTCGTCGAGTCGGGTGTTGCAGTTCGCGTCGCCGGGTTTTGATGCGGCGTTCTGGGAGTTGGTGATGGCTTTCGGTTCCGGTGCCGTGTTGGTGGTGCCGGAGGGTGGTCGTCTGGTGGGGGAGGACTTTCACCGGGTGGTGGCCGATCAGGGGGTTACGCATGTGACGTTGCCGCCGTCGGTGTTGGGTGCGGTGTCGGTGGGTGTGGAGTCCGGGCTGCCGTTGTTGGAGTCGGTGGTGTTGGCGGGTGAGGCGGCGCCGCCGGAATTGATCGGGCGGTGGTCGGCGGGTGGTCGGCGTGTGGTGAATGCGTACGGGCCGACGGAGTCGACGGTGTGCGTGTCGATGAGTGGTGGTCTGGGCGAGGGGGTGGTGGCGCCGATCGGTCGTCCTGTGGTGAATACGCAGGTGTTTGTGCTGGATGAGGTGTTGCGGCCGGTGCCTGCCGGTGTGGTGGGTGAGTTGTATGTGTCGGGTGCGGGGTTGGCGCGGGGTTATCTGAGGCGTGCGGGGTTGTCGGCGGAGCGGTTTGTCGCGTCGCCGTTCGAGCCGGGTGCGCGGATGTATCGCACGGGTGACCTGGTGCGGTGGCGTGCGGATGGCCAGCTGGAGTTCGCTGGACGCGCGGACGAGCAGGTGAAGGTGCGCGGCTTCCGCATCGAGCCCGGCGAAATCGAATCCCTTCTGACCAGTGATGCAGGAATTCTCCAGGCCGCGGTGGTTGCGCGTGAGGACATTCCGGGAGACCAGCGGCTCGCCGCCTATGTCGTGCCGGATCTGCGGGCGGCCGCCCACGCCGGTGCTGACCAGGGAGCCGCCTCCTCGGGTGGGGACGCTCAGGTCGAGGAGTGGCGGGAGATCTATGACTCGGTGTATTCGGGGGTGGGGTCTGGTGGTTTTGGTGAGGATTTTGCGGGGTGGGACAGTTCGTATTCGGGTGAGCCGATTCCGTTGGGTGAGATGCGGGCGTGGCGGGATGCGGTTGTTGAGCGGGTGCGTGGTTTTGGTGGTGGTCGGGTTCTGGAGATCGGGGTGGGGTCCGGTCTGTTGATGGGCCATTTGGCGCCTGGGGTTGGGGAGTATTGGGGTACGGATCTTTCGGGTGCGGTGATCGAGCGGCTTCGTGGTCAGGTGGCCGGGGCGGGGTTGTCGGATCGGGTGTGGTTGAGGTGTCAGGCGGCGGATGAGGTGGGGGATCTGCCGTTGGGGTATTTCGACACGGTGGTGATCAATTCGGTGGTGCAGTACTTCCCGGATGGGGAGTATCTGGCCCGGGTTCTGGATCGGGCGCTGGAGTTGTTGGCGCCGGGTGGCCGTGTGGTGGTGGGGGATGTGCGGCATGCGGGGTCGCTGCGGACTTTGCATGCGGCGGTGCATGGGGATCGGGGTGTGCAGGCGCGTGCGGTGGTGGATCGTGCGGTGTTGTTGGAGAAGGAGCTGGTGGTGGCTCCTGAGTTCTTCACGGAGCTGGCCGAGGGCGATGCTCGTGTCGGGGCTGTGGATGTGCGGCTCAAGCAGGGCGACTTCCACAACGAGCTGACGCGGCACCGGTATGAGGTGGTGCTGCACAAGGCGCCCTCCTCGGTGGCGGACGTCGCTGAGCTGCCTTGTCGTGCCTGGACGCCGGAGTTCGACATCGCCGAGGTGCAGTCGCCGGTGCGGATCTCCGGGATTCCGAATGCGCGGCTGGTCGGTGAGGTGGCTGCCGAGCGCCGTCTCGACGGTCTCGACGCGGGGGATCTGGGTTCCGGGGTGGATCCGGAGGAGCTGGTGGTGCGGGGTGCTGAGCTGGGGTTGCGGGTGGTGGTGACCTGGTCGTCCCGGTCGGTGGCCCTGTTCGATGCGGTCGTGCTGCCCGGGGACGGGGACGGGTCTGTGCTGTCGGGTGTGTATGTTCCGGCTGCTTCGGGTGGTCCGTGGGTGAACAGTCCGGTGGCTGCGCGTGGCATTGGGACTGTGGTGAAGGCGGCGCGTGACCAGTTGGTCAAGGGGTTGCCGGAGTACATGGTGCCCTCGGCGGTGATGGTGCTGGACCGGTTGCCGCTCACGCCGAACGGAAAGCTGGACCGCAAGGCACTGCCCGCTCCGGAGAACGCGGTCAGTGCGGGTGGCCGCAAGGCACGGACTCCGCAGGAGGAGACACTGTGCGGGCTGTTCGCCGAGGTGCTCGGTCTGGAGCGGGTCGGGATCGACGACAGCTTCTTCGACCTCGGCGGCCACTCCCTGCTCGTCACCCGGCTGGTGAGCCGCATCCGCAGCGTGCTCGGCGTCGAGCTTCCCATCAAGGACGTCTTCGAGGCCCCGACCGTGGCGCTGTTGGTCGAGCGGCTGCGTGGCGAAGGCCGAATACGTAGGTCGCTGGTGCCGGTGGAGCGGCCGGATGTGGTGCCGCTGTCGTTCGCTCAGCGTCGTCTGTGGTTCCTGCACAAGCTGGAGGGCCCCTCCGCGACCTACAACATGCCGCTTGCCTTCCGCCTGACCGGTTCCGTGAATGCGGAGGCGTTGCACGCTGCGTTGGCGGATGTGGCCACTCGGCACGAGTCGCTGCGCACCGTGTTCCCGGAGGTGGGCGGCGAGCCCCGCCAAGTGGTGCTCGATCCTGCTGATGCCGCGTTCGGCTGGGAACACCGTCGGGTGACCGAGGCGGAGCTGCCGACAGTGGTGCGGGAAGTCTCCCGCTACGGTTTCGAACTCGCCTCCGAGGCACCGATCAGGGCCTGGCTCTTCGACACGGATGGTGACACCAGCGTCCTCTTGCTGCTGTTCCACCACATCGCGGCGGACGGATGGTCGATGGGCCCGCTGGCGCGGGATGTGGTGGCGGCGTACACGGCGCGTTCGCAGGGTGGTGTGCCGCAGTGGTCGGAGTTGCCGGTGCAGTACGCGGACTACACGCTGTGGCAGCGTGAGCTGCTGGGCGACGAGACCGACCCGGACAGCCTCTTCACGCAGCAGGTCGGTTACTGGCGCGACAAGCTTGCGGATCTGCCCGAACAGGTGACCTTCCCGACCGACCGGCCCCGGCCGGCAGTGGCCTCGTACGCCGGTGAGACCGTCACGTTCGAGATCGAGGGAGCGCTGCACCAGCGCATGGCGGAACTGGCTCGCGGGACCGGTTCCACGGTGTTCATGGTGTTGCAGGCCGGTATGGCGGCGTTGCTGACGCGGTTGGGTGCGGGGACTGACATCGCGCTGGGCAGTGGTGTGGCGGGGCGTACCGATGAGGCGTTGGACGATCTTGTCGGATTGTTCGTGAACACCTTCGTGCTGCGAACGGACACCTCGGGTGATCCGGGGTTCGAGGAGCTGCTGGGCCGGGTGCGGGAGTCGAGTCTGGCCGCGTATGCGCACCAGGACGTGCCCTTCGAGCATCTGGTGGAGTTGCTGAACCCGAACCGGTCCACCTCCCACCACCCGCTCTTCCAGGTCGCACTCGTACTCCAGAACACCGACCAGGGGGACTTCACGCTCCCGGGGCTGCAGGTCAGCACTACCGAGGCCGATCCGGGCACCGCGCGGTTCGACATGCTGCTGTCGCTGACCGAACGGTACGACGCCGCCGGGGCCCCCACGGGGATCGAGACCGTCGTGGAGTACGCGACGGACCTGTTCGACCGTTCCACCGTCGAGGCGCTCTTCGACCGTTGGAAGCGACTGCTGGAGCAGACACTCAGCGATCCGGCGCAGTCCATCGGCAATGCCGTCCTGCTGACCGAGGCCGAGCGGCAGCAGACTCTGACGACCTGGAACGACACCGCGGCCGACGTGCGCCGAGAGACCCTCGTCAGCCTGATCGAGGCGCAGGTGACGCGTACTCCGGACGCCCCTGCTGTGCTGTCCGGCGACACGACGCTCAGCTACGCCGAGGTGAATGCGCGAGCCAACCGACTCGCCCGCCATCTGGTCACCCGGGGCGTCGGGCCCGAGCAACTGGTGGCCGTTGCGCTGCCCCGCTCCGCCGACACGATCGTGGCGTTCCTTGCGGTGATCAAGGCCGGTGCCGCCTATCTCCCGCTCGACCCCGAGGACCCGGTCGAGCGTCTCCGTCACACGCTGGATGACGCGCGGCCCGTACTGCTGCTCGTCTCCCGCGACCACGACCTCGGCGCCGTGGAGGCGGGGATCCCGTGCGTCGTCGTGGACGAGGGGTCGACAGTCGAGGCGGTCGCTCTGCACGACGCGTCCGACCTGACGGACGCCGACCGCGCGGCCCCGCTGACTCCCTCCGGCCCGCTGTACGTCATCTACACCTCCGGCTCCACCGGTCGGCCGAAGGGCGTCGTGGTCGAGCACCGCGGGCTGGCGAACAATCTGCAGTGGATGCAGGACGCCTACCCGGTCGGGCCCGGCGACGTGCTGCTGTTCCGCACCTCTGTGCGGTTCGACTCCGTCGGTCTGGAGATCTGGTTCCCTCTGCTGCACGGTGCCGCAGTCTGCGTGGCCCCCGGCGACGTGGTGCGCGATCCCCAGCGCCTCGTGTCCTTCATGGCCGAGAACAGCGTCACGGTCGCGCAGTTCCCGCCGTCCCTGCTGGCCAATCTGCCCGAGCCGCCTGCCGGGCATTCGGTGCGCCGTATCTGGGCCAGCGGCGAGGCTCTGCGTCCGGACCTCGCGACTCGTATCAGTGAGTCCTGGAACAGTGAACTCTCCAACTTGTACGGCCCGACCGAGATGACCATCCAGGTCGCCTCCTCCGTCTGGCAGGGGCCGGACGGTGCCGCGCACAGCGTTCCCATCGGACGGCCGATGTGGAACACCCGGCTGTTCGTTCTCGACGCGGGCCTGCAACCGGTCCCGGTCGGAGTCGTTGGAGAGCTCTATGCCGCCGGCGTCCAGGTGTCACGTGGCTATCTGCGGCGCCCGGGGCTGACGGCGGAGCGGTTCGTGGCGTCGCCGTTCGAGCCGGGTGCGCGGATGTATCGCACGGGTGACCTGGTGCGGTGGCGTGCGGATGGCCAGTTGGAGTTCGTGGGGCGTGCGGATGAGCAGGTGAAGCTGCGGGGCTTCCGGATCGAGCCGGGGGAGATCGAGTCGGTGCTGGCCGGCTGCGCGGGTGTGCGGCAGGCGGCGGTGGTGGCGCGTGAGGACGTGCCCGGTGACCAGCGACTCGCCGCGTACGTGGTGCCGGACCTCGAGGCGGCGGCCGCGGCCGGAGCCGACTCCGGTACGACGGCCGAGACCGCTGTGAGCGACGCACAGGTGGAGGAATGGCGGGAGATCTATGACTCGGTCTACGCCGAGAGCGCGTACGGCGAGTTCGGTGAGGATTTCGCCGGCTGGGACAGCGCATACACCGGTGAGCCGATTCCGTTGGGTGAGATGCGGGCGTGGCGGGATGCGGTTGTTGAGCGGGTGCGTGGTTTTGGTGGTGGTCGGGTTCTGGAGATCGGGGTGGGGTCTGGTCTGTTGATGGGGCACCTTGCGCCGGGGGTTGTGGAGTATTGGGGTACGGATCTGTCGGGTGCGGTGATCGAGCGGCTTCGTGGTCAGGTGGCCGGGGCGGGGTTGGCTGATCGGGTGTGGTTGCGGTGTCAGGCGGCGGATGAGGTGGGGGATCTGCCGTTGGGGTATTTCGACACGGTGGTGATCAATTCGGTGGTGCAGTATTTCCCGGATGGGGAGTATCTGGCCCGGGTTCTGGATCGGGCGCTGGAGTTGTTGGCGCCGGGTGGCCGTGTGGTGGTGGGGGATGTGCGGCATGCGGGGTCGCTGCGGACTTTGCATGCGGCGGTGCATGGGGATCGGGGTGTGCAGGCGCGTGCGGTGGTGGATCGTGCGGTGTTGTTGGAGAAGGAGCTGGTGGTGGCTCCGGAGTTCTTCACGGAGCTGGCCGAGGGCGATGCTCGTGTCGGGGCTGTGGATGTGCGGCTCAAGCGGGGTGGCTATCACAACGAGTTGACACGCCACCGGTATGAGGTGGTGTTGTACAAGGCGCCGTCGAAGGTTCGGGCAGTTTCCGGGATTCCCGGCCGTGTGTGGTCGCGGGAGTTCGATTTGGCGGATGTGGATGGTCCGGTGCGGATCTCGGGGGTTCCGAATGCGCGGCTGGTCGGGGAGGTGGCTGCCGAGCGGCGTCTGGACGGCTTGGATGCCGGGGATGCCGGTGTGGCGGTGGATCCGGAGGAGTTGGTGGTGCGGGGTGCTGAGTTGGGGTTGCGGGTGGTGGTGACGTGGTCGTCCCGTTCGGTGGCCCTGTTCGATGCGGTCGTGCTGCCCGACGACGGCGATGTAGGAGTGCTGTCGGGGGTGTATGTCCCGGCGGCTACGGGTGGTCCCTGGGTGAACAGTCCGGTGGCTGCGCGTGGTATCGGGGCTGTGGTGAAGGCGGCGCGTGACCAGTTGGTCAAGGGGTTGCCGGAGTACATGGTGCCGTCGGCGGTGATGGTGCTGGACCGGCTGCCGCTCACGCCGAACGGGAAGCTGGACCGTAAGGCGCTGCCCGCACCCGAGTACGCGGCGAGCGCGGGTGGCCGGAAGGCACGGACTCCGCGCGAGGAGACGCTGTGCGGGCTGTTCGCCGAGGTCCTGGGGCTGGAGCGGGTCGGGATCGATGACAGCTTCTTCGACCTCGGCGGCCACTCTCTCCTCACGACTCGGCTCGTCAGCCGCATCCGCAGCGTGCTCGGCGTCGAGGTTCCGATTGCGGCTGTCTTCGAGAACCCGACGGTGGCCGGCCTGGTGTCGCGCCTCACGGGCGACGGCCGCACGCGTGCGGCTCTGGTGGCGGTGGAGCGGCCGGATGTGGTGCCGCTGTCGTTCGCTCAGCGTCGTCTGTGGTTCCTGCACAAGCTGGAGGGCCCGTCGGCCACCTACAACATGCCGCTGGCGCTCAGGCTGAAGGGCGAGCTGGACGCGGATGCACTCGGCAGTGCCCTGCGTGACCTGGTCGTCCGGCACGAGTCGCTGCGTACGGTCTTCCCCGAAGCCGATGGCGAGCCCCGCCAGTCGATCCTCGATCCGCAGAGTGCGGAGCTGGACTGGCAGCGCTGCTCCGTGACGGAGGAGGAGTTGCCGAAGGTTCTGGAGGAGTCGGCTCGGTACGCGTTCGCGCTGGGGTCCGAGATACCCGTACGGGCATGGCTGTTCGACGTGGGACCGCAGGACGCCGTCCTGATGCTGCTGGTGCACCACATCGCGGGCGACGGTTGGTCCATGGGCCCGATCGCGCGAGATCTGGTGGCGGCGTACACGGCGCGTGTGCAGGGTGATGCCCCGCGGTGGTCGGAGCTGCCGGTGCAGTACGCGGACTACACGCTGTGGCAGCGTGAGCTGCTGGGTGACGAGAACGACCCGGACAGCCTCTACGCCCAGCAGGTCGACTACTGGCGAGACAAGCTGGCGGACCTGCCGGAGCTGGTGACCTTCCCGACCGACCGGCCCCGTCCGGCAGTCGCCTCGTTCGAGGGCACCCATCTCGACTTCACACTGGATGCGGAGCTGCATCAGCGCCTGGTCCAGCTGGCACGGCGGTCGAACACGACGGTGTTCATGGTGTTGCAGGCCGGTATGGCGGCGCTGTTGACGCGGTTGGGTGCGGGGACCGATATCGCGTTGGGCAGTGGTGTGGCGGGGCGTACCGATGAGGCGTTGGACGACCTTGTCGGGTTGTTCGTGAACACGTTCGTGCTGCGGACGGATACGTCGGGTGATCCGGGGTTCGAGGAGTTGCTGTCTCGGGTGCGGGAGTCGAGTCTGGCGGCGTATGCGCACCAGGACGTTCCCTTCGAGCACTTGGTGGAGGTGCTGAACCCGAATCGTTCGACCTCCCACCACCCGCTCTTCCAGGTCGCACTCGTACTCCAGAACGCGCCTGAAGGGGACTTCGATCTGCCGGGGCTGAGGGTGACGCCCGAAGACGTCGGGATCGGCCGGTCGCGCTTCGACATGCTGCTGAGCCTGGCCGAGCGCTCCGGCGAGCGCGGGGTGACCGGGACAGTCGAGTACTCCACGCGTCTCTTCGATCGGGTGTCGATTGAGGGGTTGTTGGCGCGGTGGGTGCGGTTGTTGGAGCAGGTGGTGGCGGATCCGTCGTTGTCTGTGGGTGGGGTGGAGTTGCTCTCGGGTGAGGAGCGGGAGCGGCTTGCCGGGTGGAATGACACGGCGAGGGTGTTGCCGGAGGTGTCGCTTGCGGGGCTGTTCGAGGAGCAGGCGCGGCACGATGCGGCTGCGGTGGCTCTGGTCCACGGACAGCGGAGCCTCTCCTATGGGGAGTTGAACGCGTGGGCGAATCGGTTGGCGCATTGGCTGGTGGGTCGTGGTGTGGGGCCTGAGGTGTTGGTGGGGGTGGAGTTGCCGCGGTCGGTGGAGATGGTGGTGGCTGTGCTTGCGGTGTTGAAGGCGGGTGGTGCGTATGTGCCGGTGGATCCGGAGTATCCGGTCGAGCGGCGTGCGTTCATGGTCGAGGACGCGGATCCGTTGCTGGTGCTGGGGCCGCAGGAGTTGGCGCAGGATCTTTCGGGCTTCCCGGAGACCGACCCGGGGGTGGCTGTGGAGGCGGCGCATCCGGCGTATGTGATCTATACGTCCGGTTCCACCGGCCGGCCCAAGGGGGTCGTGGTCTCCCACCGTGGTGTGGCCAGCCTGGCCCACACCCAGCTCCGGCGCCTGGGCACCACCCCCCGCAGCCGAGTCCTGCAGTTCGCCTCACCCAGCTTCGACGCGGCAGTCTGGGAACTGGTCGCCGCCTTCGCGGCCGGCGCCGCGATAGTGGTGCCCGACAGCGCCCGACTGGTCGGCGAGGCACTGCGAGATGTCCTGGCCGCCCAGCACATCACCCATGCGCTGATCCCGCCCTCCGTACTGGCGACACTTCCGGCGGGCTCCGAGGAGGAGCTCACGGAGTTCGCATGCGTGGTCGTCGGTGCCGAGGCGGCTCCGCCGGAACTGGTGGCGCGCTGGTCGCGGGGCCGTCGCGTGGTGAACGCCTACGGCCCGACCGAGTCGACCGTGGCGATCTCGATGAGCGACACCTTCTCCGATGACGTGGTGCCGATCGGTCGCCCGGTCGCGAACACCCGAGCCCACGTCCTGGACGAAGTACTGCGACCGGTTCCTGCCGGGGTGGTCGGTGAGCTCTACGCTTCGGGCGCCGGTCTGGCCCGTGGCTATGTCGGGCGGGCTGACCTGACAGCGGAACGTTTCGTGGCGTCCCCCTTCGAGCCCGGCACGCGGATGTACCGGACCGGCGACCTGGCCCGCTGGCGGGCCGACGGGCAGCTCGAGTACATGGGCCGTGCCGATGAACAGGTCAAGGTGCGTGGCTTCCGTATCGAGCCGGGGGAGATCGAGTCCCTCCTGACCGGCTGCGAAGGTGTCCGCCAAGCCGTGGTCCTGGCGCGTGAGGATGTGCCGGGGGACCAGCGGCTCGCCGCCTATGTCGTGCCGGATCTGGCGGCGGCGGCCACGACCGCCGAGGGCGATGCCGAAGAGACGCCGTCCGACGAGGACGCCCAGGTAGGTGAGTGGCGGGAGATCTATGACTCGGTGTATTCGGGGGTGGGGTCTGGTGGTTTTGGTGAGGATTTTGCGGGGTGGGACAGTTCGTATTCGGGTGAGCCGATTCCGTTGGGTGAGATGCGGGCGTGGCGGGATGCGGTTGTTGAGCGGGTGCGTGGTTTTGGTGGTGGTCGGGTTCTGGAGATCGGGGTGGGGTCCGGTCTGTTGATGGGGCACCTTGCGCCGGGGGTTGGGGAGTATTGGGGTACGGATCTGTCGGGTGCGGTGATCGAGCGGCTCCGTGGCCAGGTTTCTGAGGCGGGGTTGTCGGATCGGGTGCGGTTGCGGTGTCAGCCGGCGGATGCGGCGGGGGACCTTCCGTCGGGGTATTTCGACACGGTGGTGATCAATTCGGTGGTGCAGTACTTCCCGGATGGGGAGTATCTGGCCCGGGTTCTGGATCGGGCGCTGGAGTTGTTGGCGCCGGGTGGCCGTGTGGTGGTCGGCGACGTGCGGCATGCCGGATCGTTGCGAGCCCTGCATGCGGCGGTGCATGGGGATCGGGGTGTGCAGGCGCGTGCGGTGGTGGATCGTGCGGTGTTGTTGGAGAAGGAGCTGGTGGTGGCTCCGGAGTTCTTCACGGAGCTGGCCGAGGGCGATGGCCGTGTCGGGGCTGTGGATGTGCGGCTCAAGCGGGGTGGCTATCACAACGAGCTGACACGCCACCGGTATGAAGTGGTGCTGCACAAGGCGCCCACCACGGTGGCGGACGTCGCTGAGCTGCCTCGGCGGGCCTGGACGCCGGAGTTCGACATCGCCGAGGTGCAGTCGCCGGTGCGGATCTCGGGGGTTCCGAATGCGCGGCTGGTCGGGGAGGTGGCTGTCGAGCGGCGTCTGGACGGCTTGGATGCCGGGGATGCCGGTGTGGCGGTGGATCCGGAGGAGCTGGTGGTGCGGGGTGCTGAGTTGGGGTTGCGGGTGGTGGTGACGTGGTCGTCCCGGTCGGTGGCCCTGTTCGATGCGGTCGTGCTGCCCGACGACGGCGATGTAGGAGTGCTGTCGGGGGTGTATGTCCCGGCGGCTACGGGTGGTCCCTGGGTGAACAGTCCGGTGGCTGCGCGTGGTATCGGGGCTGTGGTGAAGGCGGCGCGTGACCAGTTGGTCAAGGGGTTGCCGGAGTACATGGTGCCCTCGGCGGTGATGGTGCTGGACCGGCTGCCGCTCACGCCGAACGGCAAGCTGGACCGTAAGGCGCTGCCCGCACCCGAGTACGCGGCGAGCGCGGGTGGGCGCAAGGCCCGGACTCCGCGCGAGGAGACGCTGTGCGCGCTGTTCGCCGAGGTGCTCGGTCTGGAGCGGGTCGGGATCGACGACAGCTTCTTCGACCTGGGCGGCCACTCCCTCCTCGCCACCCGCCTGATCAGCCGGATCCGCAGCGAACTACAGACGGAAGTCGCCATCGGCACGATCTTCGAGACCCCCACCGTCGCCGGGCTGGCCGATCACTTGACGACGGCCTCCCGCACAGCGGCGCGGAAGCGCCCGGCGCTGCGCCGCATGACACGACCGACCGGCAAGCCCTGAGGGATTCCCGGCGGCAGAAGGAGCCGCCCGGGAGAGAGCAAGCCGCGTGTCGGCTGAGCCACGAGATGGAAGAGAGAGGAACAGTCATGACCAACCCTTTCGAGGACCCCGACGGCACCTACGTCGTACTCGTCAACGACGAGGGACAGCACTCGCTGTGGCCCGAGTTCATCGACGTACCCGATGGCTGGACCGTCGCCAAGTCGGCTGACACGAGGGACGCCTGCCTCGCGTATGTCGAGGAGAACTGGACGGACATGCGGCCGGCCAGCCTGATCGCGGCCATGGCCGCCGCGGAGTCCTGAAGCGGCTGAAGGCCGCCCCCTGGTGGCGCTCTCAGTGGGAGAGCGCCACCGGTCTCCAACCTCTCTGGTAAGGGCACGGAATCGATGGGTACACCGACAGTGGCCGACGGCGGCACACCCCCCGGACCCGGGATTGCTTCGGCCGTTCCGCGGTGGCGGAGCGAGCCGCGGTATGCCGACACGCCGAGGACCGAGTACGAGTGCCCGGTCCCGGCCGACACGGTCCGGGGCCTCGGCGCACTCGCCGACCGGCTGCGGGTGCGGACCGAGTCCGTACTCCTTGCCGCGCACGCGAAGGTCCTCGCTGTTCTCTGCGGAGAGCGGGACCTCCTGACCGGGGTCGTCGCACCCGGCGGGGACGCCCCGGAGCTGTGTGGTCTGCTGGTGGCGGACGGCGACTGGCACCAGTTGGTGCTCGCCGCCGAGCGTGCCATGCCGTCGTCGGCGGGGCCCGAGCAGCTCGTTCCTGCTGCCTCCGGTTTCGAGGTGGTTCTCGACCTCTCGGCCTTCTCCGCCGCCGCCCCTGCCACGTCCGCGGTGCCCGCCGGCCGGACGGCGGGCACCGGCCGGACGGCCGATGACGGATTGCCGGGTACCTGCGTTCTGCGTGTCGGCTTCCGCGCGGAGCGGGACGGAGTGCGCCTGCGGCTGCTGGGCCGCAGCGACGTCCTCGATGGCCCCTATGCCGAGCGCGTCGGCGGATATCTGCTCACCGCCCTCGCGACGATGACCGCCGACGCCGCGGCGGAGCACCACCGGCAGAGCCTGTTGTCCGCCGCGGAGCTTGCCCACCAGATCGACGGGCTGGCCGGGCCGCGGCGTCCCCTGCCGGACCGGCGGATGCACGAGTTGTTCGAGGAGCGGGTGCGCGAGCACCCTGATCGCGTCGCCGCCGTGCACGACGGCACGGAGTGGAGCTACGACGTACTCAACCGCCGGGCGAACCGGATCGCCCACGCACTGCTTGCCCGCGGGCTGCGTCCCGAGGACGTGGTGGCGGTGGTCACCGAGCGGAACCTGCCCTGGATGGCGGCGGTCCTCGGTGTCCTCAAGGCGGGAGGTGCGTATCTCCCGGTGGAGCCGCACTTTCCGGCCGACCGGATCGCGGCCATGCTCGGCCGCAGCGCGTGCCGTTTCGTGCTCACCGAGCACGGCAGCACCGCGACCCTCGATCGGGCGTCGGCGGATCCCGGCTCGCGCGGGGCGTCCGGTCGGCCGACGCCGGACGTGGAGGTGCCGAAGCGTTTGTACCTCGCCGACGTTCTGGCGGAGGAGCGGGAGGGCGCGGACACCGATCCGGGTGTTCCCGTCGGTGCCGGGCAACTCGCGTACATCTACTTCACCTCCGGTTCGACGGGCGAGCCGAAGGGCGCGATGTGCGAGCACGCGGGCATGCTCAACCATCTCCTCGCCAAGATCGAGGATTTGGAGATCGGTGCCGGGCAGGTGGTTGCCCAGACCGCGCCGCAGTGCTTCGACATCTCCCTGTGGCAGCTCGTGAGCGGGCTGCTGGTGGGGGCCCGCACCCTGGTCGTCGGGCAGCGGGAGGTCCTCGACATCGAGCGGTACGTCGAAGCGCTGGTCGACGGCGGGGTCGAAGTGCTGCAGGTCGTCCCCTCCTACCTGGAGGTGATGCTCACCTGGGTGGAGGAGAGGCAGCGCGGACTCGGCAGGCTGCGAGTTGTCTCCGCGACCGGTGAGGCGCTGAAGAAGGAGCTGGTCGAGCGCTGGTTCGCGGTCTTTCCCGACATCAAACTGGTGAACGCCTACGGACTGACCGAGACGTCCGACGACACCAACCACGCCGTCATGGACCGGGTCCCCGCCCACGACCGGGTGCCCCTCGGCCCCGCGGTCCGCAACGTGCGGGTCTACGTGGTCGACGAGCAGCTCGTCCCGGTCCCGCTCGGGGCGCCGGGTGAGATCGTCTTCTCCGGGGTGTGCGTGGGCCGCGGCTACATCAACGACCCGGTGCGGACGGCCGCGGCCTTCGGTACTGATCCGCACCGGCCGGGAGAGCGCCTCTACCGCTCTGGGGACATCGGCCGCTGGCTTCCGGACGGTGCGCTGGAGTTCCTGGGCAGGCGGGACTCCCAGACCAAGATCCGCGGCTTCCGGATCGAGATCGGCGAGATCGAGAACCACCTGCTGCGCGTGCCCGGCGTACGGGACTCCGCGGTCGTCGTCGTGGAGGGCGGCGACGGGGAGAAGCATCTGGCCGCTTTCTACGCCGCGGACCTTCCGCTGTCCGTGGACGAGGTGCGCAAGGTCCTGGGCGATGCCCTGCCCGCGTACATGGTGCCGCGGATCTACCACCACCGGGAGGCCCTGCCGCTCACCGGCAACGGCAAGATCGACAAGAAGGCGCTGGCCCGGGAGGCGGTCGAGGCCGCGTCCCGCACCGCGGAGCCCGCCGCGCCCGGCGGCGACACCGCGCCCCGGACGGCGACGGAGCGGCGGCTGGCCGAGCAGTGGGCGCGGGTGCTGAACATCCCGGTCGCGGAGATCAGCCGGGGGCAGCACTTCTTCGAATCCGGCGGCACCTCGCTGTCGGCGGTCCGCCTCGGCGTCGAGAGCGGCGGCACCGCCTCCCTCGAGGACATCGTCAACAACCCCGTCCTGGCCGAGCTGGCCAGGGTCATGGACGAGCACACGCAGCAGGGGAAGGAACAGAGCGCATGACGCAGCCGTCCGCACCGACGCCGACTGCCCAGGAGCAGCCCGCCGACGAGCTCGGCCTGGAACTGACTCCCGGCAAGCCCCCGATCCTGCGGGTCGCCTCGCCGGTGGGTGCCGAGGCGCTCCAGGACTGGATCGGCGAGCGCGCAGAGTCGCTGGAGGCGGCCGTGCTCCGCCACGGGGCCGTGCTGATCCGCGGCCTGGAGGTGCGTGACGCGGCAGCTCTCGGCCGCATCGGCGAGCGGCTTCCGGGACGGCACCTGAGCCAGACGGAGGCGTTCGCGCGTCGCCGTCCGCTGGGCGGGCCGGTCTTCTCGTCTCTGGAGTGGCCGCCGGACCAGCCGATGTGCATGCACCACGAGTTGAGCTACGCGCTGGAGTTCCCCCGGCTGCTGCTCATGGGATGTTTCACGCCTCCGGCCACCGGCGGTGTCACCGGACTCGCGGACGCCGAAGCGGTGCTCGCGGCCCTGCCCCCGGAGGTCGTGGAGCGCTTCACGGAGGTCGGCTGGTCGCTGACGCGTTCCTACAACGACCTGGTCGGGGTTCCCTGGACGGAGGCGTTGGGCGCGCCCGACCGGGCGGCCGCGGAGAAGTACTGCCGGGCCAACGGCATCGACTACGACTGGCAGCCGGACGGCGGGCTGCGGACCAGGCAGCGCCGCTCGGCGGTGATCCGGCATCCCCGGACCGGGCGCCTGGTCTGGTTCAACCAGATCGCTTTCCTCAACGAGTGGACGATGGATCCCGCGGTGCGGGAGTACCTGGTGGCGCAGTTCGGCGCGGACGGGCTGCCGTTCAACAGCCGGTACGGCGACGGGTCGGCCGTCGGGGCGGAGGTCGTGGCGGCCATCAACGACGCGTACGAGGCGGCGACGGTACGCGAGCCGTGGCAGGCCGGAGACGTCCTCCTGGTCGACAACGTCCGCATGGCGCACAGCCGCGAGCCCTACACCGGATCGCGCGAGGTCGGCATGGTCCTGGGCGCCCCGGTGCGCCTCGCCGACTGCGCCCCCACCCATCTGCCCGACGCGGCTTCCTGAGCCGTCGGCCGCACCCCGCACACCTCCTCTCCGAGAACGGAGCCGCGCTTCGTCATGAACGCACAGATCCCTCCTTTCGCCGTCATCCCCGGCTCGCAGGTCCACCAGGTACTCACCGGGCAGGAGCGGCCGCTCATCGAGCTGATCGAGGACACCTACCGGGTGCACGGCGCGGGAGACACGGTCAACCCGCCCTCGTACTTCCTGCGCTTCCCCGACCGGCCCGCATCGCGCATCATCGCGCTGCCCGCGTCCGTCGGCGGGCGGACCCGGGTCGACGGGATGAAGTGGATATCCAGCTTTCCGCGGAACATCGAGGCCGGGATCCCCCGCGCCTCGGCCGTCGCGATCCTCAACGACCAGGAGACCGGCTATCCGATCGCCTGCATGGAGAGCTCCATCATCAGCGCCGCGCGCACCGCGGCCTCGGCAGCCCTGGCCGCGGACTGGCTGACCAGGGAGCGGGAGAGGCCGCGGCGCGTCGGCTTCTTCGGCACCGGCTTCATCGCCCGCTACATCCACACGTATCTGCACGCCGCCGGCTGGTCGTTCGACGAGGTGGGCGTGCACGACCTCAGCTCCGAGCACGCTGACGGCTTCCGCTCCTACCTGGAACGGTCCGGCGGCGGAGGTCAGGTCACCATGCACGCGACGGCCGAGGAGCTGATCGGCTCCAGCGACCTGGTGGTGTTCGCGACGGTGGCGGGAGTCCCGCACGTCAGCGATGTCTCATGGTTCTCGCACAACCCGGTGGTGCTGCACGTCTCGCTGCGCGACCTGGCGCCGGAGATCGTGCTGAAATCGGCCAACATCGTCGATGACGTCGAACATTGTCTGAAGGCCGACACCTCACCGCACCTGGCCGAACAGCAGGCGGGACACCGGGACTTCCTGGACGGGACCCTCTTCGACGTGATGACGGACCGGGTGCGGGTGCCCGCCGACCGTCCCGTGATCTTCTCGCCGTTCGGTCTGGGCGTGCTCGACCTCGCGGTGAGCAAACACGTCTACGACACCGTGCGCGAGCGGGGTGAACTGGGCGTCGTCGACGGTTTCTTCCACGAGATCAGCCGCTACGGGGAGGCCGGGGCCGACGATGAACACGCTTAGGGCGGGGTGGCCACGTTGACGGTGATCAGCGCACCGCAGGACTTCAACACCGAGGACCTCTACATAGATCTGCGGCCGCTTCTGGGAAGCGCGCTCCATCTCAAGTGCGAGGGATTCAACTTCGCCGGTTCCATCAAACTCAAGGCGGCCGCGGCCATGGTGGCCCAGGCCGAGGAGTCCGGACTGCTGACGGAGGACTCGGTCCTTGTCGAGTCCTCTTCGGGCAACCTGGGCGTGGCACTCAGCATGATCGCCGCGAACGCGGGCTACCGCTTCCTCTGCGTGACCGACGCCCGGTGCAACCAGAGCACGCGCCGGCTGATGGAGGCCATGGGCACCGAGGTGTACTCCGTGAACCGGCCGGACGCGGAAGGCGGCTTCCTGGGCGCACGGCTGGAGTACGTCCGGGACCTGTGCGCGTCCGACCCGCGCTATGTCTGGCTGAACCAGTACACGAACGCGCACAACTGGATCGCCCACCACCGGACCACGGCCCCCGCGATCGCCGAACAGTTCCCCGACCTCGACGTGCTCTTCGTCGGCGCCGGCACCACCGGCACCCTGATGGGGTGCGCCCGCTACTTCCGCGAGTCGGGACGCCCGGTGACCGTCGTGGCGGTCGACACCGTCGGCTCGGTGACCTTCGGGGGTGCGCCCCGGACGCGCATGATCCCGGGGCTCGGCGCGGGTGTCCGCCCGCAACTCCTGGACGCCTCCTACGTCGACGACGTGGTGATGGTGCCCGAGCCGGAGACGGTGCGCGCCTGCCGCAGGCTGGCCTCGGCGGGATTCCTGTTCGGCGGCTCGACCGGGACGGTCGTCGCCGGTGCGCAGCGGTGGCTCGCGACCCACCGGCCGGGAGCCGAGGTGACGGCTGTGGCGATCTCACCGGACCTGGGCGAGCGCTACCTGGACACGGTCTACCGGAACTCCTGGGTGCAGGACGTGTACGGGGTCGCCGCGTTCGCCGAGGAGGACTCGGCGCTGGACGGTCCGCCGCTGGCCGAGTTCCCGGCCCGATGAGCGGCACCTGCCGATCCGTCCCGGCCCGGCGGCGGACGCTGCGCACCGCCGGGCCCGGCGGAGGCACTCCGGGGTCGGCCGGTGCGGCCCGCACCGCACCGGGCGATCCGGGTGCACCGGTCGATCCGGGTGCACCGGTCGATCCGGGTGCACCGGCCGGCAGGCAGCGCGAGGTGCGGACCCCGCGCCGGTCCGGCTGCCGCCGGGGCTCAGCCGCGCTCGTCGGCCCGGGCGGCAAGCAGCCTGCGGTCGACCTTTCCGTTGGGATTGCGGGGCAGGGACTCCAGGTGGTGGACGCTGTCGACGATCGAGTGCCGCGGGAGTTGCTGCGCGCAGTGGCGCTTCAGCTCGATGAGGGACGGCGCGGGCTCCGCGGCGGGCACCACGTGCGCGACGATGCGGGCGTCGATGCCGCTGCCCGCCACCTGGACCGCGGCATCCGCCACTCCCTCGTGGCTCTGCAGCACGGCCTCGATCTCGCTCAGTTCGATGCGGTTGCCGCGCACCTTCACCATGCTGTCCCGGCGGCCGACGAACTGCAGGCTGCCGTCCTCCAGCACCTGGGCGAGATCGCCGGTCGCATAGGTCCGGTCGGTCACCGCCGGGCGGCCCCAGTAGCCGAGCATCACACTCGGCCCGGCGACGACGATCTCGCCTTCCTCGCCGGCCCCGGCCCGGCTGCCGTCCGGCCGCAGAACGGTCACGGAGTTTCCGCACGCGCCGGTGCCGATGGGTACCGGGAGAATGCGGTCCGGGTCGATCTCCTCGACTTCGTGGCCGGTGCTGATGATGGTCTCGGCCGGGCCGTAGAGATTCATGAAGCGGCAGTACGGGAGGTGGGCACGCAGCTCCCGTAGCGGACCGATGGGGAAGACCTCTCCGGCGAACAGCAGAAAACGGAGCGAAGGCACGGGGGTGTCCAGTAGGCCACCGTGCCGCATCATCAGCATGAGAGCCGCGGGAACCGAATACCAGACGGTTATCCGGTGGTCCAGCAGAAACTGCACCAGACTCTTCGCCGAATATGCGGTCTCCTGCGGCACCAGGTGCACGGAAGCACCGACGGAGAATGGCACATAGATGTCGTTGACGGACAGGTCGAAATGGAATGGGGCGTGATTGGAGTACCGGTCCGCCGCCTGCGCTTTCTGGGCCTCGGCCGCCCAGGAGACAAAGGCCCATGCGCTGTTGTGGCTGTGACACACACCCTTGGGTTCGCCGGTCGACCCGGAGGTGTAGAGGATGAAGGCGAGGTCGTCGCCGGTGCCGGTGCCGGTGCCGGTGCCGGTGGGCGGGGGAAGGGCCCGGTCCGGCGCGGGCGGCGGACCGGCGGGCAGACGGTCCCAGGGGGAGCCGTCCGGCCAGCGGCGCAGGGTCGCCGGAGCGGTGCCGAACTCCGCCAGCGACGCTTCCCGCTCCGGTGGTGCCACCAGGGCCCGGGGCGCGAAGTCGGCCAGCAGTTTCGCCGTGCGGCGCGGCGGCGCCTGCGGATCGAGCGGAACATAGGCGGCGCCCAGCCGCAGCACTGCCTGCATCGCGGCGACGGCGGCCGTCGATTTGTCGAGCCATATTCCGACCCGGTCCCCGCGGCCCACGCCGAGGCCGGCGAGTTCCCGGGCGAGCGCATCGGCCCAGGCGTCCAGATATCCGTATGTCGCCGCGCCGTCCGGACCGACCACGGCAGTGGCGTCCGGGGTATTTCGGGCTGCGTCCCGCACGAGGTGGTGGAGCATCACGGTACGTCTCCGTATCTCTTGGCCCGCACGACCGGGAGGATTTGGTCGAATCCTGCGAACCTTGACAGGTTTTCCGGCGGCTCAGTAGCATCCGCCAGCATAGTAGCGTGACGGCGAGTCGGGCGGTGCTTCCGGCGGAGAACTGATGCGAACTCGGGGGTCCAGGTGCGGGACAATGAGGTTTTCGAGGCTGTCAAGGGATATGTGGAGGACAGCGTCCTCAAAGGGCAAGGGGAAGTGGAGGGAGATACTCCGCTGTTGGAATGGGGGATTCTCGATTCCCTCTCCGTGGCCCGCCTCGGAAATTTCGTCGAGAAGCGCTTCGAGCTGGTCCTGCCCACCGGCAGCGCTGTGGGGGAGAGGTTCCACAGCCTCGACTCGATCTGCGCGTTCGTCACCGAGCTGCGCGCCGGACGTACCGAGCCCGAGCCGGCCGCTCCGCACGATGCGGCGTAGGGACGTCCCGCTCGGCGGGCAGGGAGAGGATGACTGATGGCTGCACGACTGGCGCTGTCCTCGGCTCAGACCGGAGTCTGGATGGCGCAGCAGCTCGACCCGGAGGACAGGTCCTTCAACATCGGGGAGTACTGCGACATCGCCGGGCCCGTGGACCCGGACCTCCTCCAGCAGGCGCTCCGCGAGGTCGTGGCGGCGACCCCGGCCCTGCGCGCACGGTTCGACATCGGTGACGAGGGGCTGTGCCAGTATCTCGACGACACCGTCGAGACACCGCTGCACCGCATCGACGTCAGCTGCGACCCCGACCCCCGGCAGGCCGCCGAGCGGTGGATGCGGCAGGACCTGGCCAAGGAGTACGACCTCGCCGAGGGCCCTCTCGTCACCTGGGCGCTGTTCACGCTGGGGGCCGAGCGCACCCTGTGGTACCGCGCCGCCCACCACATCGTCCTCGACGGCTTCGGACTGGCCCTGATCGCCTCCCACGTGGCCGACGTCTACTCGGCCCTGGTGACCGGTCGGGCCCGCAGGCCGCGC
Source organism: Streptomyces sp. NPDC006925 (assembly GCF_042869575.1). NCBI lineage: Bacteria > Bacillati > Actinomycetota > Actinomycetes > Kitasatosporales > Streptomycetaceae > Streptomyces > Streptomyces sp. NPDC006925. The sequence goes on along the minus strand of NZ_JBIAGB010000027.1, from coordinate 33,046 downwards.
CCGCCGGGCACCTTGGAGCAGGTCATCGCCTCGGACCTCGCCTACCAGGAGTCCGAGGAGTACGCGCGCGACCGCGAGTTCTGGCTGGACCGGCTCGCCGGACAGACCGAGGCGGCCGCCTTCACCGACTGGCGGCCGACCGCCTCCCGGGCCTCGCTGCGCGAGAGCGGTCACCTCACACCCGCGGACTTCGACGTCCTGCGCGATGCGGCCCGCGCACTCGACGTGACCTGGCCCGAGGTGGTCGTCGCCGCGATTGCCGTGCGGTTGCAGCAGGCGACCGGCGTCCGGGAACCGGTCGTCGGCCTGCCGGTGACCGCCCGGACCGAACCGATGCTGCGCAGGGTGCCCGGCATGGTGACCAACGTGGTGCCGCTGCGGCTCTCGTTCGGCCCGGACACGCCCTTCGCGGACGTGGTGGCCCAGACCTCGCTGCGTCTGGAGGAAGCGCTCCGGCACCAGCGCTACCCGCAGGAGCACCTGGTGCGCGAGCTGCCCGGACTCCCCGAAGGAAGAAAGCAGTTCGGTCCCGACGTCAACATCATGTCCTTCAACTACCACGGGGACTACGCGGGCCGTCCCGCCACGGTGCACACCCTGTGCTCCGGTCCGGTCGAGGACCTGACGATCAACGTCTACGACCGGATGGACGGCCGCGGCCTGCAGATCGCCCTGGACGGCAACGCCGAGCTCTACGACCGCGCTCAACTGTCCCGGCACCTCGAGGACATCGTCGCCCTGCTCCGCTCCGTCACCGGCCGGCTGGAGCACGCACCCGCCGCGCCCTGAGCCGGTCCGGCACCGCCGGCAGCCGACCCGGTCCGGTCCGGTGGGCGGCCGCGGGGCGGAGACCGGGCGATGTCCGGTCCGGAGGTTCACCGCGGTCGGAACCGGTGCTTCGCTGGCTGCGGACCGCAGGCGGCGGAGGGAGCCGGCATGGAGATCGAGGGTGCGGCCGCGCCCGTGGTCGCGGTCGTCGGAGTCGTCGGGACGCTGCTGTCGGCGCTGCTCACCCAGCGCGCGGCCGACCGCAGCCGCCGCCGTGAGCAGGACCGCGCCGAGGAGCTGTGGCAACGCCGCAGCCAGGCGCAGGAGCTGCGGTCCTGCTACGTGGCGCTGAACACCTCCGCGCGGCAGTACCTGGCCGCACTCACCGACCAGTTGCACGCGCTGGGGCGCACCGCGGATCTGGCCTCCGCACGGCAGCGGCTGACCGAGGCCCGGGACCAGTACCGGGACGTGTACGCCGAGGCCCAGATGCGGGTGCCGGAGCGGGTGCTCGAACTCGCGGGCGGCCTCAGCCGCGACCTGGGCGCGGTCTACGGCACCGTCCGCCGCCTGGACGAGGGCGTACCGCGGGACGGGGACTCCCCGTCCGCGGCCCAGCGGCGCATCGACGCGCTGTGGGGCCGACTGCGGCAGGCGCGCCGCGAGATGCGCGCCGAACTGGGCGTCTCCCGGTCGGATCCCGGGCGTTGAGCGTGCAAGCGCGGGATCATGTCGCAACTGCGCCCGCAGGTCGGCATAGTGGCGGTGGCCCGAACGAGAGGCCCCACGTCTGTCGAGATCCAGGAGAGGCGGGTTGCCCGTGAACGGCGAGGAGACCGGTGGCGTCGCGGGACTGCGCGCCTGGGCGGCCGACGCCGCCGAGCGGGCCAAGCGGCTGCTGCCCGCCGTGCGGGGCGGTGCCGTGCCGTCGGGCGCGTACGACGCGTCCGTCGCCGAACTCGAGGAACTGGCACGGCTGCTGGACCACGATCCCGGTCTGCGCAGCACGGTGCGTGTCTGGCTCGGAGGTGCGCTGGCCGCGCGGAGTCTCGCCGGGTGCGGCGGGCCGGGGGACCGGGAGCGTGCCGAGGCGCTGCTGCGGGCCGCACGGAACCGCGCGACGGAGCAGGGCGCGGCGGCGGGCGAGGAGGACCGCCGCTGGGCGGCGTTCTTCCTGCTGCCGCTCGTGTCACCGCTGCAGATGCAGCCGGGCGCCTCGGGCGGCGCACCCGACCTCTCCGCTTACGCCGCGTGGGCGGCCCGGACCGGCCCCGCCGGAATGGCGCAGACCGCGGCGGAGCTCCAGACGCTGACCGAAGAGGTGCTCGAACTGCCGCTGCCGGAGGACTTTCTGGCACAGCTACGGCAGATGCACCGCGCCACCACCGCCCCGTCGGGACCGTCGCTCTCCGACCTGCTCGCGACCATGACGCCCGCGGGCTCGCCGTTCGCGGAGCAGATGCGGCAGACGATGGAGAACGCTTTCAACGCGCCCGGGGGCTCCGCCGGCAACAGCACCGCTTCCGCGGCCCCGCCCGGACCTCCGGACCGCGAGCCGGCCGGCCCCGGGCCAGGCCAGGACCGCGGACCGGACCCGGCTCCCGGGCCCGATTCGGCCTCCGAGCCGGACGCGGCCTCCGGCTCGGAGGCGGCCCCCGAGCCGGACGCGGTCCCCGAGCAGGGTCGGAGTCCCGAAGCGGAACCGGGGTCGCGTCCCGACCCGGGCGCGCCTCCCGGGCATTCCGGCGCTTCACCGGGTACCGGCTCGCCCCTGTCGGCCGAGCGGACCGACGCGGCCGGGGCGGCCACGGAACCCGGCCAGCCCCCACCCGCGGGCCAGCCCTCACCCGCGAGCCAGCCTTCACCCGCGGGCCAGCCCTCACCCCCGGTCCCGCCCCCGGGACCTTCCGCGGACAGCGTCCCGCCTCCGAGCGGTCCGCCTCCGTCTACGGGACCCGGGCTCACACCGGACGACATCCGCCGTCTCACCGCTGCCATGGACGCCGTCCATGCCACCACCTGGGGTCTGGAGGATGTGCTCAAGGGCAGCGACCACGAGGCACTCGATGCCCTGCTACGGCGTCTGCGCGCAGTGCAGGACCAGCCGCCTCCCGGCCCGGACCCGACTGATGCGATGGAGAGCCTGCGGGCGCTGCTGCTCAACATCTCTCCCGGCGTCGGCGGCACCCACGAGGACACCGCGGCGGGGCGCGCCCACCTGGCGACCGTCGTCGGCCACCTCAGCTCGCTCTCCGGCGCGCTGCCCGCCGGAGCCGGCGACCCGGCGGTCTGGGGTCGTGCGTTCGCGCTGTACACCCGGGTCATGGCGGCGGGGGAGACGGAAGACGTCCACACGCTCCGGGAACTGGTGGCCGAGGCCGAGGCACTGGAGGAGTCCGTCCCGGAGGACGAGCCGTTCCGGTTCGCCGCCCTGTGGGCCCTGGGCGCGGCCGTCGCCAGACTCGGCATCGTCACCGGGGACAGGACGATGGTGCTGCGTGCGCTGCCGCACATCGAGGCGGGGCACGCGGGGCTGAACGCCCTCCCGTTCGCCGACGAGCTGCCACTGCCGCTGCCGCCCCTCCCGGACCTCGACCTGCTCCGCGCGGGCCTCGGCGACGGCCCCGCGCCGGTGCACGAGCACGTTCCCGCGGCCCCCGACGCCTCGCCGGAGGAGCTGCACACCGCCGCACTCGACCTGGCCCTGCGCTTCTCCCTCACCCGCGACCCCGCCCTCCTCGACGCGCTGATCGGCCAACTCGAGCGGGTCCGCGACCGGGTCCGGGAGGGGAGGGCGCCGCGGATCGCCGCCGACGCGCTGTGGGAGCTGGCCCAGGCGTACCGCGAACGCGGGGTTCTCAAGGACGATGTGACCGACATCGCGGCGCTGGAGGCGGCCAAGGAGGCGCTGACCGCGCTCGCCGCCGACGTCCTCCTCCAGGCCGGTGCCGAGCACGGGCTGCTGGCGGCCCGCTCCGGTGCGAACAGAGGTGTGCAGGCCGCGCTGTGGGCGGCCTCCCAGGGGCGGCTGCACGAGGCGGTGGCCGTGCTGGAACTGGGCCGGGCGCTGGTGCTGCAGGCGGCGTCCACGTCCTCCGCGGTCCCCGAACTGCTCGACGCGGGGGGACACCACGGGCTCGCCGCGCAGTGGCGGGCGGCCCGAGGCGCGGCCGGGGACGCAGCGGAGAGCGACGAGGGAGGGGTACCGGGACGGATGCCGAGCACGCTGCGCCGCCAGGCACTGGAGGCACTGGGTTACCGGGACGAGGACGGTCTGCTCGGCACCCCGTCGCTGAGCGCGCTCTCGGACGGGATCGCGGACAGCGGCGCCGACGCGCTCCTCTACCTCGTCCCCGGCGAGGGCGAGAACCCCGGCGTGGTGCTCGTCGTGGCGCCCCGGCTCGGCGCCGCGGTGGGGGTGGCGCCGCTGCTGTCGGGTGCCGGATCCGGCCCGCTGGAGAACTACCTCGACGCCACCGCGACCCGCGACGCCACCGCGGGGAGCGGGCGCTCCGCGGACCCGTCCGCGGAGCAGACCTGGGACGAGGCCCTCGCGGCGCTCTGCGACTGGGCCCACCAGGTGCTCGACCCTGTCCTGGGCGGGGTGCGCGAGGGGCTGGCGGAGGAACGACCGGCGGAGGAACGGGAGGCCGGGGAACGGCCGACGGCGGACGGGCCGCGGGGGGACGGGCTGCTCCGGATCGTCCTGGTGCCCTGCGGACGGCTCGGCATCGTCCCCTGGCACGCCGCGAGCCGCGAGGGTGCGGCGGGCCGGGAGCACCTGTGCCGGACGACGGTGGTCAGCTACGCGGCGTCCGGCGGCGAGTTCCTGCGCTCGGTGCGCCGTGCGCCGCGGGATCCGGCGGCGGCGCCGGTGCTGCTGGCCGATCCGGGCATGGACCTGGCGCACGCGGAAGTCGAGGTCATGGCGTTGCGGGACGCCTTCTACCAGGAAGCGCGAATGTGCGGGGGGATCTTCGAGCTGCCGGAGGAGGAACTGCTCCCCGGCACACCCGAGGACGTACTCGCGCTCCTCGGCGACGGCGCGTCGCTCCTCCACATCGCCTCCCACGGGTCGGCGGGCACCCGCCCCACGGTCTCGGCCCTGCACCTCGCCACCCCCGGGGGAACCGGGTTCCCGGCAGCGGACGGGGCCGGGCCGGGAAACGGGCCGGATCCCGGCATGCTGACGGTGACCCGGCTGCTGGACCGGCCCGCCGCACCAGGCGGCGCCGAGCGCGCGGAGCCCACCCGGGCGCACGCCGGTGCTGGGGCGCCGCTGGTCGTGCTGAGTGCCTGCCAGACCGATCTGAGCACCCGCGACCACGACGAGGCGCTGACCCTCACCACGGCGTTCGTCTCGGGCGGGGCGCGGGATGTCGTGGGCTCCCGGTGGCGGACCGACGACGCCGTTTCGGCGCTGCTGATGGCTGTCTTCCACCACTACGTGACCGTCGACGGGCTCGGTCCCGCCGACGCGCTCAGGGCCGCGCAGCTGTGGATGCTCGACCCGGACCGGGAGAACCCGGGCTCGCTCCGCGGCCCGCTGCTGCGGCAGATGGAGCGACCCGATCTGGACCGGGCCCGCTTCTGGGCCGCCTTCATCCACCAGGGGCACCCGGGCCCGGGGCACAGGGGGCCGGACGCAGGACGTGGAAAGACGAGGAAGGGGAAGGGATGAGCGGCGACGGCGCGGGTGACCGGCCCGGCGCTCCGGCGCAACGTCTGCTCGCGCTGGTCGGTGAGCACCGGGAGGATGTCCGCGCGGTGCTCGACGAGGAGCAGTACGCGCTGCTGCTCGCCCGGTTGGAAGCCCTCGCGGGCACCGCGGTGGACGACGACCGGGCGGTGCGCAGGGCCTTCCAGGGCGTGCGCGTGCTTCTGACGCGGCTGCCGCTGCCCTACGACCATCCGGTGCACCTCGCGCTGGACTCCGACCGGCTGGCGGGGGTGCCGCCGGGACCGGCGACCGTGGTGGACGCACGGGAGCTGGCAGCTCTGCTGACGGGTTCCGCGCCGGCCGGTTCCGCCACCGGCCCCGGCGCCGACCCCGGTACGGGCGGTACCGACCCCGAGCCGGGCCCCGGTACCGACCTCGACCCGGGGCCTGGGGGCCTCCTCGGCGCCCGCGAGCGGCTGCTGCGCGCACCGGCCCTCCCCGCGGAAGAGGCGCGGGCCCGCTGCGGGGGAGCGGCGCCGCCCTCCGAACTGATCAGGCTCTCCGACCCGCTGGGGCGCGAGCACTACCCGGCGTTCCAGTTCCCCGCGGGCGACGGTGCCCCGCACGAGGTCGTCCTGGAGGTCAACCGGCTGCTGCTCGCGGACATCGACCCCTGGGGCGCCGCGGCCTGGTGGCTGGAGGGCAACACCTGGCTCGGCGGTGCGCCCGCCTCGCTGCTGGGCTGCCTGCCCGACCGGGAACTGGTCGGTGCGGCCACCGCGCTGGTGGAGGAGGACTGATGGGCGGCCTCTTCCCCATGACGCCGCTGCAACTGCGCCCCAATCACCGCGTGCTCCCGGCGGGCAGCCTGCTGTGGCGGGTGCACAGCGTGCGCCGCGCCCCGGACGCGTTCAACCCGACGCTCGCCGACCCCTTCGAGTTCCGGAAGGGCAACCGCTTCGACGGCACGTCGCTGGACCCGTACCACTGCCTGTATCTGGCCGACACCCCGACCACGGCGCTCGCCGAGAGCGTGCTGCGCTCGCGTCCCTTCGAACCGCCCGCGGGCCTGCGGCTCATTCCCTACGCCGCGGTCCGGGGCCGCTCGTTGAGCGCCGTGCGGACCAGGTGCGAGCTGAACCTGGTCTCGCTGATCGAGTCGGAGGACCTGGCCGCGGTCTGCCAGGACGCCACGCTCCTGGAGGACGAGCGCAACTACATCCCGGCCAGGCGCTGGGCGAGCGAGATCCGGGCGCAGGCGCCGGGCGCCATGGGGCTGGTCTGGCAGTCGCGGCACCACCGGCCGCAGCACGCGCTGGTGCTCTTCCACGACCGGTTCGCCCACTGGGACGGCAAGCCGCTGGAGGCCGTGCCGGACGGTGGTGTCCCGGCCCTGGAGTCCGCCGACGGCATCGCCGCGGCCAACCGCCTGCTCGAACCCCTCCGGGCGCGGATCTCCGAACCGGTGGGGAGGTGACGCGGGTCCCCGTCCTGGGATGCCGAGCGGAGGCGGTGCTCACGGCCGCGTCGATCAGCCTTGTCCGCGGCTGACGTCCGGTGCATGGTGGGCGTATGGCATCGACCGCGCCTGATGTGGCGTCACTTCTCTCCGAGTTGAAGAAAGTTCGGCGCGCCGGGCTGGTGCGGCTGCGGGGGCGCGCGCTGCCTGCCCTGGAGTCGGCCGCGGCGGTGGCGGCGACCGGAGCCCGCACCCCCGGCGCCGCTGTCGAGGAACTGCTCCGGCTCGCCGTGTCGCGGCTGGACGCCGGTACGCTGCGCACCGCCGCCGAGTACACCCTGGGGCTGGCGCAGGGCACCCGCGACTGGCCCGCGGCCTCCCGCCGCGTGAGGGCGGCCTCGGTGTACGGGGTGAGCGTCGAGCGGTTCCGCAAGGACCACGAGGTGATGGTCCTCGGTCAGGTAGCCGAGCACATCGTGGGCCTCGCAGGTCAGCCGGCCGCCGTGGCTGTCGGCGCGGCCGCGGCCGCGGCCGGGACCGCGGGCGGGGACGGCTCGGGCACGCACCGGACGGTACGGGTCGCGGCCGGCGGCCGGACCGTGGTGCTGTCCCTCCATGTGCACCCCGTGGATCTGCTGCGCGACGTGGACGCGGTCGTCTCCCCGGTCAACGTCCACCTCGCGCTGCCCGAGCGCTTCAAGTCCTCCGTGGCCGCGTCGCTGCGCCGGGCGGCCGCCGTGCACGGGGTGACCGGGGACCTGTTGGCGGACCCGCTCCGCGACGAGCTGCTCGGCTGGGCGTCCCGGCACGGCGTAGCGGGGCGCGCGGTGTTGGCCGGCACGGTGGCCGCCACCGGCGCGGGGGCGCTGACCGGGCAGGGGGTGCGGCGGATCTACCACGCGGCGGTCGCCGTTCCGCGGGCCGGGACCAACGACTACGACGTGCTGCAGTCCGATGTCACCCGGGCCGCGTCCCGGGCGCTCGCCGTCCTGGCGGAGGAGCGCCACCGCTTCGATCCGCCGCTCCGCTCGGTGTGCTTCCCGCTGCTCGGCTCGGGGCGCGGCGGGCTGTCGTACGGCGCCAGTCTGGCCGCTGTGTGGGCCGCGGTGGAGGCGGACGCGGCGCGCGGCGCGGACTGGGACATCCACGTCGTGGTGCGTTCTCCGGAGGCAGCGGCGCTGGTGGAGCGGCTTCCGGCCGGGATCCGCCCGGCGCACGACCGGCGGGCGACCAGATGACCCGGTGGAATGGGAGTGCATCCCGCGCCGCGTGAGCCGGTGCGGAGGATGTGTGCGGGAGGGCGCGCCGGGGGGTGCCCTCCCGCACGAAGTCCCCCGGAAACAAGCTGTTTTGACGATCAATCACCTAGGCTTCGCGGATGGGCGGCGGGATGGCGGAGTGGGCTCACGGGGCGCCGGGCCGGACCGTGACCTGGCCGGCTCCCGACACCTACGTACTGGTCGAGGGCGTGCTGCTGCGGATGCTTCCGGACGACCCCGGGACACCCGCGGGAACGGAGGTTGTCGTGGGGTACGACACGGAGCGGCGGCGGCTCGTCGCGTACCGGGCCGCGCCCGCCGGGTCCACCCCGGCGGGGCAGGAGGAGGACGGGGGTGCCCGCGGATGAGCACACCCGGCTTCGGGCCCGCGGAGAGCTACGACGAACGGCAACCCGTCGTGCTGCTCCTCGACACCTCGGCCTCCATGGCGCGGCCCGCGGAGAGTCCGCGGATCGACGAGCTCAACGCGGCGCTCGTCCGCCTGTTCGACGGTGTGCGGGTGAAACTGCGCCTGCGCGCCCGGGTGGAACTCTGCCTGATCACCTTCGACTCGCGGGTGCGCGTCCTCGACCCCGCACGGGGCGAACTCGTTCCCGTCGAGGAGGCCCCGGCCGACCGGCTCTTCGTGCCCGTCGACGAGCTGAGCCCGCCGCACCTGGAGGCATCCGGGCTCACCCGGCTCACCGAAGCCGTGGAGACGGCCCTGGACCTGGCCCGCGACCGGTACCGGACGCTGCAGGCACAGCGGGTGCAGGTGCGGCGGCCGTTCCTGTGGGTCCTGACGGACGGAGCACCCAGCGACGCGCACGGCCGCCGCGCGGACCCCGCGACTGTCGCCGCCACGGCGCAGAAGGTGCGCGGCGGGGAGGGGCGGGGCGAATGCGTCCTCCAGGCGATCGGAGTGCGGGGCGCAGACATGGAACTGCTCGAGGCTCTCGCGCCCAAAGGGGCGCTGAGACTCGAGGGCCTGGACTTCGAGCAGATCCTGGAGTCCATGTTCCAGAGCTCGGACGTCATCGGAGCCTTCGCCGCCGTCGACGACATCCACGAGCAGGTGTCGGCCGAGATGAAGCGGCAGGAGCGGATGCGGCTGCTCGAGGAGAAGCACCTGTGATCGTCGCGGGGGCCAGTGTGCAGGGCACCGGCCATCTGGCCGCAGGGCGGGACTGCCAGGACGCGTTCCGTGCGGCCGACCTGGGCGACGCGGTGGTGCTCGCCGTGGCGGACGGCGCCGGCAGCAGGGAGCGCAGCGGGCTCGGTGCGCACCTCGCCGTGGACACGGCCTGCCGGGTGCTGGCCGAAGAGGTCCCCGGCCCGCACGAGCCTCCCGAGGCGTGGACGGGATGGGCCGCCGCGCGCGGCACACGGCTGGTAGCCGACCATCTGCGGGCCGTCGAAGGGATACTGCGCGCGGCCGGGCCCCCGGCACGGTCCGGGCGGGCCGAGCCCCCGGACTCCGTGCTGCCCGGCGCACCCCCGCAACCCTCCGGGTTGCCGGAAGCACCTCCGGGGTCCTCCACGCTGCCGGTGGACACCGGAGCGCTGGCCGCCACGGTGGCCGCCGCCGTCCTCCGCCCGCCCTGGGTCGTGTTCGTCGCGGTCGGCGACTGCTTCGGCACCGTGCTCACCCGCGGGGCGGCCGAGCCCGAGCCGCCGATCGAGCTCGATGGGCGGTTCCCCGAGCACAGCGGGCCGCCGGTCGAGTCCCCCGTGCCACCGCCCGGGTCCGACGGGCCGCCACCGGAGGCCGCCGAGCGGTGCCACCTCGTCCTCCCGCCGCCCGGCCCCGGCGGTCCCGGCCCGGTCTTCCTCTCCTCGCCCGGCGCCGCGCTGCGGGTGCGGTCGTTCGCCGTATGGGAGCCGGAACTGACGGGAGTGGTCCTGGCCACCGACGGCTGTACGGCACTGACCCTCGACCATCCCTCGGCCCGTACGCTCCCGCCGCAGGCCGGTCCGCTGCCCTCGGAGCGGTTCTTCTGCGGACTCGCGGCGACCCTCCGCGCCAACGGCGGCGATGCCGAACCCCTCAGAGCACTGCTCTCCGGCCCGGAGGCAGCGCGTACCGGCGACGATCTGACGGTGCTGTGCGCCCTGACGGACGGGTGGTGACGGTGTCTCTCACGGTGGTGTCCTCCGCAGGGCGCGCGTGGCGCCTCACCGAGCGGATCGGCAGCGGCTCGGAAGGAGTGGTCTACGGTGTCGAGGGCGACCGGCCTCTGGTGGCCAAACTCGTCCCGGACCCGCCGGATCCGGCCGCCTACCGGCGACGCCTCGCGCGGCTGGTCCGGCAGCGCCGCGAGCCGCGCACGGTCCGGCTGCTGGCCGCGACGCCCCCACGGGCCGCCTGGCCGATGGTGCTGGTGCGCATCCGGAACGCCGGCGCGGACGGCTATCTGATGACCGACATGCGCCACGCCTACCGGCCCTTGGCGCAACTGCTCTTCCCCGCCGCCCGCCGGCGCTTCCTGCCGGGCGCGACCTGGGCGACTGCGCTCGCCGCCGCCTGCTCGCTCGCCCGGCTCCTCGCCGATCTGCAGGCCGAGGGCTATGTGGTGGGCGATCTCAAGCCCGACAACCTCTGGGTCGACGACCGGGGCGGGGTCGGTGTCGCGGATGTGGACTCCTGGCAGTTCCGGGACGGTGCCGAGGTGTTCCCCGGACGGATGAGCACCCCCGGCTACACGGCCCCCGAGCGGATCGGCGCACCCGCCGGCACGCCACCGGACAGTGCCTCGGACGACTTCGTCCTCGCCGTCCTCGTCCACCAACTGCTGGCCGACGGCCTGCATCCGTTCGCGGGGTACCCCGCCGACGGCGCCGACTACCGCTCCTACGACGACAACGTCCTGCGGGGACGCTGCCGGCTGCTGGATCGGCTCTCGGTCGTGCTGCCGCCCTCGGCCCCGCCCGCCGATCTGCTGCCGCGGCGGCTCCGGGAGCTGCTCCGGGCGGCGTTCGGCGGAGTGCGCCCTCCGGCGGCCGTGTGGGCCGAGGCGCTGGCGGCAGAGGCGGCCCCCGGTCGGTTGCGGACGTGCCCGGTCGACGCCGGGCACGTGCACACGGTCGAGCGCCCGTGGTGCCCCTGGTGCGACCTGGAGGAGCGGTGCGCGGACCGTTCCGGAGACCGGGCAGGGCGAGGCGGCCCGCCCACCGACGGCTCGGCCGGGAGGGGACAGGAGCGGAACGGGGCGCACGGAAGGAGGGACGGCACATGACGGAGGTGACCCGGCTCTCGGTGGCCCGGACGCTGGACCACTGCACCGTCCTCGGCCCGGGGACGCGCGCCGTGCTCTGGGTGCAGGGCTGCCCGCTGCGCTGCCGGGGCTGCGTCGCGGCCGAGACACTGCCCTTCGAGGGGGGCACCGACCGGACCGTATCCGAACTCGCCGACTGGCTGTGCGGGCTGCCCGACGTGGAGGGCGTCACCCTCTCCGGAGGAGAGCCCTTCAGCCAGGCGGCCGGGCTGGCCGCACTGCTCGACGCAGTCCGCGCGCGGCGCCCCGACTTCAGCGCGATGGCCTACTCGGGCCTCCGATACGAGGCCCTGCGCAGGGGCGGGGCCGACCGGCGCGCCCTGCTGCGGCGCCTCGACCTCCTCGTCGACGGACCCTACGTGGCGGCCCTGCACGGCAGCCTGCGCTGGCGGGGCTCGTCGAACCAGCGCCTCCTCGCGCTCACCGACCGCTATCCCGACCTGCGTTCCGAACCCGACACCAGCGCCGGGATCGAAGTGTCCGTGGAGCCCGGAGGCACGCTCTCCTGGGCCGGGGTGCCGCCGACCCCCGGCTTCCGCGCGGGACTCGAGGCGCACCTCGCGGAGCGCGGCTTCGTGCTGCACACCCAGGCCCGGAGGGACACATGAGTGGATCACCGAAGTACAGCACCGTGTCGGTCGCTTCCGCCTACGCGCGGCGCGAGGCGCAGCGACGTGCCCAACGTGAGGCCGAACGCCGCAGTCGGCAGGAACAGCGCGCCCGGGAGCGTGCCGAACTCGCCGCCCGGCGGGCCCGCGAGCGGGCCGCGCGCCGGGAGCGGGCGCAGGCCGACGTCGAGCGCAGACAGCGGGAGGCGGCCGACCGGCGGGCCTCGCAGCAGGAGGCGCATGCCTCCCGGGTACGCCAGGAGCAGGCCGCGGCCGACTCCCGCCGTCTCGACGAGGTGAGCGCCCTGCTCACGCGGGTGCGGACGGCCGAACCGGACGCACCGACCGCCGAACTCGCGGCGATCGAGAGCAGATTGGTCCAGTTGCGGGAGGAGGCCGGCCGCGGGGAACAGCTCGGCGGGGCGATCGAGGAGCTGCGCGGCCGCCTCGTTCTGCTGAGCAGCTCCGGGGACGCCCCGCAGCCGGGCGCCGGATACGACGTCGTACTGGCGGGGCTCGAACAGCGACTGGCCGCGATCGGACCGGACGGCGCGGCCCACGACCCGGAGGGTCGGCAGAACTGCACCGACCTGCTCGGCCGACTGCGCGCCGCGGCCGTATCGGACGCGGAAACGCGCTTCGCCGCGCTGCTCGGCACGGTGGAGCACGCTCTCACCCGCCATGCCGGCACCGCGCAGCACCTCGCCGACCAGGAGCGGCTGCGGGCGGCGGAGGAGGGGCGCAGGGAGGAGGAGCAGGCCGCGGCACGGGCGGCGGCCGAGGAAGCCGTCGAAGAAGCCGCGGAGACCGCGAAAGCCGAGGACGCCGAGGACGCCGAGGAAACGGCCGTACACGAGCGCCGTGCGGCGGCGCTCGTCGAGGCGGCCGACCGGCTGGGCATCGTGCGCGGCTCCGCCGAAGCCGCGGCGGCGGAGGCCCGCGAACTGGCGGATCCGGACCTTGCCGCCCGCGTCGAACGGGCTCTGCACACTGTCACGGGCGCACTCGGCGCGCAGGCGGCCGAGGACGCACTCGAGGCCGTCGGCGCCCTGGAGCGGCTGTTGCCCGAGGCCGAGGCCAGGTTGGACGAACTCCAGTTGGCCTTCACCCGGCGCAGCGACCTCGCCGAGGCGCTGCAGGACGCCATGTGCGGGGAGGGGTTCACCTTCACCGACGGCAGCGAGCAGGGCGCGGCCTTCGTGCTGCGTTTCGAGCGGCCCAGCGGGGCACGGTACGAGACGACGGTCGCCACGGAAGCCGACGGTACCTCCGTGCTCGTCTACCACGTCGAAGGCGAGCCGGACGTGACGCTGCGCCCGGCGGCGGAGGGGGCGGTCTGCGACCGCACCGAGGACCTGCTGGAGCGGGTGCACGAGGCGATCGGCGAGCGGGACGGCTTCCTCCCGGGTGAACTCACCTGGCAGGGCAAACCCCCGAGAGGGCAGACCCGATCGCTGCCGGGCGCGGGGCGGGAGCGACGCGGGTGAGCATGGCGAAGGGGGCCGGGCGGGGGGCCGGTACCGGTCCGCAGCCCGCGTCCGGCGACCGCCGCGGGGGAGCAGCGCCGGACGGGCAGCCGGTCGTGGCCGACGGGATGATGCCGCTGTGGGCGGTGTCCCTCGGCTGGGAACTCCGCCGCGGGCGGCAGGTGATCCTCAACGGGCAGATCCGGGACCGCTGGTGGTTCGACGACAACCCCGCCTCCTTCCGGGAGGTGGTCGCCGGAACGTTGGCGGCGCGCGGTGCCGAGGTGGTCGGCTGGTGGGATCCTGTCGGCGGCCTCACCTTTCCGCTGGCGGAGCACGCGGAGCGCTTCGACCGGCTGGCCGCCGCACCGTCCGCAACCGGACGCGGCGGCACGGGCACCGGCGGAGCGGACTCCGGCGGTGCGGGCGCTGACGGCGCGGACAGTGGCGGGGGAGCGCCTGCAGCCGCAGCAGCGGCGGAGAACAGCCGCGGACCACGGCGCGACGGGGAGGAGCCGCCTGCGGAAGAGCACGCGGCGGGGCGCACCCGGCGCGACGGGGAGCGGCAGCGCAGCCGCGGGCGGCTGTTCGCCGCCCGCTCTCCCGGACGGCCCCGCTCCTTCGACGACGTCGTGGCCACCGTGCAGCGCCTCGCGGCCTCGCCCGAGGCGGCCACGGCCTTCGTCTTCGAGGACGTCGACCACCACCTGCCGCCCGACCGGCCCGAGTCGCAGCTGGGCTATCTGCGGCTGCGGGCCGCGATGGCGGACGCCGTCACCCCGCACTCCGCCGAGGGCCCGCAGCCGCACGCCCGCAACGCCGTGCTCTGCGCGGTGGGCGACGTGGGGCGGCTGCCGGGCTGGTTCCATCTGGAGGACCCGCGGATCGCCGCGCTGCACATCGGCCCGCCCGACCCCAGCGAGCGGCGGTTGTGGCTGACCTGGCTGCTGCGGTACTTCGACGGCGGCCACGACGCCGCGCGGTCCGATCTCGAGGCGCTGGTCGGAGCCACCGACGGGATGGCGGGCTGGGACATCGAATCCCTGGCCCGGACGTCGCGGCTGCGCGGTGCGCCGCTGCAGAAGCCGGACAAGCTCCTGGAACTGCACCGGCTCAATGTCAACGTCGACCCGTGGGCCCAGTTGGACCGGGAGACCGTCGCCCGCGCGGCCGACGCGCTCGCCGCCCGCGTGGTCGGCCAGCCGGCGGCGGTGGAGGCCGTGGCCTCGGCTCTCCAGTCCGCCTTCGTCGGCGTCGACTTCGGCCACTCGGGGGCCGCCCGGCCGCGCGGCGCTTTCTTCTTCGTCGGGCCCACCGGGGTGGGCAAGACCGAACTCGCCAAGGCGGTGGCCGAGCTGATGTTCGGCGATCGGAGCGCGTACGCCCGCTTCGACATGAGCGAGTACCAGCAGGAGCACGCCGCTGAGCGCCTCGCGGGCGCGCCGCCCGGCTACATCGGCTACGAGCAGGGCGGCGAGCTGACCCGGCGGGTGCAGGAACGGCCGTTCAGCGTGCTGCTCTTCGACGAGATCGAGAAGGCCCACCCCAAGGTGCTGGACAAGTTCCTGCAGATCCTGGAGGACGGCCGGCTCACGGACGGGCGAGGGCAGACCGCGTACTTCTCCGAATGCCTGATCATCTTCACCTCCAACACCGGGGCCGAGGAGCTGCGGACGCTGCTGGAAGGCCGCGAGGACGAACTCCCCTACGCCGCACTCGAAGCGCACTTCACCCGGGCGGTGGAGGACCGGTTCCGGCAGAACGGCAGGCCGGAGATCTACGGACGGCTCAAGCCGGGCGTCGTCGTCTTCGACATGCTGCGCCGCGAGCACATCGTCAGCATCGCCGACCGGTTGCTGGCGCAGCTCACCGAGTCGGTGCGCGAACGCCACCGGGTCGAACTGGTCCACGACACGGGGACGCTGCACCCGTGGATCACCGCGCGGATGTCGGAGCCCGAGCACCAGGCGTACGGCGGGCGGCAGATCCGCAACGAGCTGGAGCAGGTGCGGGCCCAGGTCGTCCGCCATCTGCTGGAACACCGTCCGGTGCCGGGCAGCCGGGTCCGGACGCAGATCGGCCCGGACGGCGCGGTGCGGGTCACCACGGAAACGACGGACACCGCGAGCGCCACCGGCTCCACCGGTACGGCGGAGCCGCCCACCGCGGACACAGCTGCTGCGGCGGACACGGCCGGGCCGGGCGGCCCCGCGAGTACGAAGGAAGGGGGCGAGCCCGCGTGATCGCCATCGAACTCGGCCACCGGTTCGGCCGGGTGGCCCGTCTCGGCACCGGCGGACATCCGGAGGTGACCGCGACGGAGTTCGAGGCCGTGGACGGCGTCCTCGAACCGGCCCGGGCGCTGGCCGCGCTGCTCGACTCCGCCCCGGGCGGCACCGGCGCGGACGGCGCGGTCCTCGGCCTGTCCGCATCCGACGGCCGGGAGGAGGAGCTGCGGCGTGCCGCGGACCGCGCCGGGCTCCGCGTGGAGCGTGTCGTCCCGGAGCCGGTGGCCGTTGCCCTGCACTACGGGGCGGCCGGTGAGGGCGTGGACCGCACCCTCCTGGTCTGCGACCAGGGGGCCACCACGCTGGACCTGAGCCTCCTGGCCGTCACCCCTGACCTCACCCTGCGCGTCGTGCGGACCCGCAGTCACCGCCTCGGCGGGGACGACTGGGACGCGGCACTGGCCGCCCGGCTGGCCGGACGACTCCCGGACGGCGCCGATCCGCGTCGTTCGGCGGCGCTCCTGCGGCGGGCGCTGGGCGGTGCGGACAGTGTCACCGAGGAGGTGGCCGACGCCGCCGGGGAGCTGCACCCGCTGACCCTGGACCGGGCCGACGTGGAGGCGGCCGCGGCGCCGCTGCGGGAGCGGACCCTGGCTGCGGTGGGCGAGGAGCTGCTCGCCGCGGACCCCGCGCCGGACACCGTCCTGCTGGCCGGCGGCCTGTTCGCCATGGCCGGCCGGTCGGCCGGGATCCGGGAGCTGCCGGCCGCGCAGGGCCTCACGGTGCGCTGCGACCGGCCGGAACAGGCCGTGGTGCGGGGGCTGCTGGCGCTGCGGGACTTCGGGATCCTGCGGATCGCGTCGGGCCCCGCGGCCCGGTCGGCCGCTCCGCACGACGGGTACTTCCTCCCGGACCTCGACCCCGCCCCGCACTCCGAGGCCGCCCCGCACTCCGATCCGGACCCGCACGCCGATCCGGACCCGCACTCCGATCCGGACCCGCTCAAGGGGCCGAACGCCGATTCGCGGCCCGCGCCGAACCACGCCCCGGCCCCCCGGCCCGGCCCGGAACACGCTTCCCGGCCCGCGTCCGATCCGGCGCACGCGCCCGGACTCCGGCGCCCACCACAGGAGGAGCACCCCGCCGGAGCCGGGCCGGACGCCGCGGAACGGCTCGCCGCACGAGGCCCTGGCGCCGCACCCGCGGCGGGCAGCGCCCCGGCCTCCGCGCCCGACGGGGACGCCCCGGCCTCCGCGCCCGACGGGGACGCCCCGGCCGCCGCAGCGCCCCCGCGGGCAACACCACACACCCCTCGGGGCACTCCGGGACCGGGCGACGGCGGCACCGGGCAGCCGCGGCCGTCCCCGGCACACGGCGAACCGGACCCGCACGCCACCGCGAATCCGCCGCCCCCTGCACCGGGGGACGCCGAAATGTGCCCGCCCGACCCGGCACACCCCGCATCCACCGGCGGCGTCGGCGCGGATCCGCACGCTCTGATCGCCGTTCCGGTCGAACAGCTCCAGGCGCTCCGGCGCGGGGACCATCTCCTCGTCCTGTGGGCCTGGCCCGACGGCGCGCTCAGTGCCCGGGTCCGCTGGCGGCGGGAGGGAGCCCTCGCCGGCTCCGGGCCGCGGGAGGGGGATCTGGTCTGCCGGCGCCGGGTGTACGAGCACGACGGCGGCCTGGATCTGGCCGTCGGCCGGGACGCGGTCACCCTCACCGTGGAGGCACTGGTCGCGGATCCCGGCGTGGTCTGCGAGGCGGCCGCCTCGCTCGCCGTACCCGCGCAGCCGGCCCTGGTGGAGTACGAGCCCACCGTGCGGCGCCGCTTCGCGGGCCGGGTCGCGACGGTCACCTTCACTTCCGAGGCCGGCTGCTACCTGCCCCGCCTCCGCATCGTCCACAGCATCGGCCGGTTCCGCCCCACCAGCGCGTCCGAGGGCACCGTCGTGCACGAGGTGCCCGGTCAGCGGCTACCCGCGGGCACCCCGCTGGCCGTGGAGTTCTCCCTGCCCGCCACCCGAGGCCCCTCCTGGCTGGTCTGCTTCCCGGCGGACGCCGACGCGGGCACCGACTGCGACCTCGACATCCGTCCGACGGCGCTGCACAGACTGCGAGTGACCTGATGGCCAGACGGCACACCTGCCCCTACTGCTACGAGAGCTTCGCCGCGCGGGAGATCCGCTTCCGCTGCAACACCCGGCTGAGCCCGTCCGGGAAGAAGTGCGAGCGGCGCCGCGACCAGGTACTGGACGAGCGGATGGGCCCGCGCCGCAGCCACGACCTCGGCCCGGACTTCGCCGCCGACGGACGCCGCCCGACCGCGGTCTGCCAGGACTGCAAGGGCGAGACGACCTACCGGATCTGCCCGGTGTGCCACTCCGAACTGCCCGTGCAGTTCGGCATGGTGGACAACCGGCTGATAGCGATGGTCGGCGCGAAAGCGTCCGGCAAGACCGTGTACATGACGGTGCTGCTGCACGAGGTCAGGAACCGGGTCGGCGAGGCGTTCGGCGCCTCCCTGATGGGCCTGGACGACGCCACCATGCGCCGCTTCAGCACCGACTACGAGGACCGCCTCTTCCGTGACAAGCAGTTGTTCCCCGGAACCCAGACCGCTTCCACCAACCTCAACCGGGTGGACCCGCTGGTGTTCCGGTTCGGTCTGCGGCGGCGCACCCTGTTCGGCCACCGCCCGCAGCACACCGTGCTCTCGTTCTTCGACACCGCGGGTGAGGACTTCAGCTCGCGGGAGAGCGTGGAGCTGAACACCCGCTACCTGGCGGGCGCCGACGGCATCATCCTGCTGCTCGATCCGCTGCAGATGCCGGGCGCCCGGGACGGGGCCGCGCCGGGGACGCCGCTGCCGGGCACCGAGGGCCTCGACACACCCATGAACGTCCTCTCCCGGGTGACCGGCCTGCTGCTGGCACCCCGCAGCGGCCGCTCCGCGCAGAAGATCGACACCCCGATCGCCGTGGTGTTCTCGAAACTGGACGCCTTCTGGCACCTGCTGGAGAACAGCAGCCCGCTGCACGACCACGCCCCGCCGCGCGGCCGGTTCGAGGTGGGCGACAGCCTCAGCGTCCACGAGGAGGTGCGCAGGCTCCTCAAGGACTGGGACGGGGTACCCGTCGACAACCTCCTGGAGAACCACTACACCCGCTACCGCTACTTCGGAGTCTCGGCCCTCGGCCGCAACCCCACCCCCGACGCCCGCGTCGCGGCCACCGGCATCCAGCCCTACCGGGTCGCCGACCCGCTGCTGTGGCTGCTGAGCGAGTTCGGGTCGGTGCCGAAGGCGGGACGCGGATGACCGGCGACGCCGCACGGCGGCAGCCGGAAGCCGGACCCCACTTCCAACAGCTCTACTACACCTCCTGCGAGCACGGACTCAGCGGGTTCTCCGGATTCCAGTTCAACGCCGTCAGCGAAGGCGTCACGGCCGACACCCGGCAGGCCGTGGAGGCGCTCGCCGGGTACGAGCCGCCCCGCTCCATGGCGGAGTCGGACACCCCGGAACTGCTCGAGCGCTGTCCGGTCAACCTCTGCTACCGGCCGCACGATCCGCGGGGACGCAGCGGTACGGTGCTGTGCGTGCGCTACGCGGGCCGGGACTCGGCCCGCCGGTTCGGCAACTACTTCGCCCACGCCCTGCACAGCGAGGACTTCCCGGCCGCAGGCCGCGGGCTGCTCGGCATCGAGCTGTGGGGCTCGCCGGTGTGGGTGGCCGGCACCTCCCCGACCACCCGGATCCCGGTGCTCACGGCGCCGCCGCGCGGACCCCTGGACCCCCGCACGGTACGCGGCTTCCTGGACGCACATCCCCACGCCGAGCAGTTGCCGCACCTGCTGGCCGCCGCGTTCGCCGCGCTCACCGAGCACGGTTCGGTCGTGGTGGTCGACCGCACGACCGAGCGGATCGCGCACTGGTTCGCCGCGGTCTGCTACCTGCTGCCGCCGCCGCTCGCCCGCCGCCTCTCCTTCGCCACCTACGTCTTCCGCCCGGCCCGCAGCAGACTGCACCTGATCGGTACGGTGCCCGAGGTGCAGCTCGACTTCGGGCCGGACGAGGAGGACGCCTACACCGTCTTCGACTTCTGCCGCGGCCGGTTCCCCGACGACGTGCACGCCGCACCGGACGTGCACGCCCTGGTCGCGCTGCTCACCCGGATCGGTGTCGCAGCCGTGCGGCCGGTCTGGGCCTGGACCAAGGACTTCGCACACGGCGCCGAGGAGAGCCCCGGCGACTGGCACGCCCCCGTCGCCGCGGCCGCGTCCTCGGGCGGGGTCGCCCTCGCCGCCGCCGACGTCGACGCGCTGCTCGACTGGCTGCCCGCAGCCGAGCACCTGGGCCCGCTGGGCGCCCAGGTCGCCGCGGACCTCCACCGCAGGCACCGGAACCTGGACGACAGCCGGCTGCGCCTGCTCAGCGGCGTCGCGCGAGCCGCCGATGACACCGCACTGCACCAGGAGATCGAGGGGAGGCTGCTGGAGTCCCGCATGCGGGCCCATATGACCGGCGCCGTGGACGCGACGGAGCCCGCACCCCTCACCGACCCGGACCTCCGCGCGCGGGCCACCGCGCTGTGGGAGCGCCTGCTGCGGGACGAGGCGGCCACCACCCGCCGCCGGGTGCGGCTGCTGCTCTGGGCGCACGGCGCGCGGCTGGCGCCCCAAGCGGACATCGTCGAGCGCGAGACGCTCACCGCGGCCCGCGCCCTGCTGGGCACCTCGGCGCCGGGGGCCGCACTCCGGCGGGAGGTGGAACTGCTCGTCGCTGGCGAGCCCCGGATGCGGGGCGCTCTGGCGGCCGCCGTGCGGGAGGTGCTGGAGAGCCGCCCGGGGCAGGAGCAGCTCTTCTCGCAGTTCCCCGCCGCACTGCTCCAGGAGCGGGACCTGCGGGGCAGTCCGCTGCTGCTGGAGCACTACTGGCGGGCGCGCGCCGAACGCGAGCCGGCCCGCACCGTCGAGCTGATGTTCCGGATCCTGCGGGTCCGCGGCCGGCCGGTGCCCGACGACGCGCTGCTGGAGGCGCTGTGGCGGCATCCCGCACGGACCTGGACCCACCGGGAGGCCGGCGAGATCGCCCGCGGACTGCCGCCCGAGGCCCTGGCCGACCCGCTGGTCGGCCGGTGGCTCGACCGCGCGGTCAACCGGCGTATCGAGACGGCCGCGGAGCTCGACCGCTGCCTGGAGCTGTGCGGGCTGCTGACGGCGCCGGACCGCTGGGCACGGCTGCCCGCGGACGTCCGCGCCCGGGCACGGACCACCCTCGACCTGGCCGCGGCGCTGCGCGGAGCCCGGGAAGCCACCGGGCTCGCCCGTGCGTTCTCCGTGCCCGAGGCGGACAGATGGGCCGGGCCGCAGGCGCTCAAGCGCTATCGCCTGGTGCCCGCGATGCTGCGGCTGCCCGCCGACATCGGCGCCCTGGGAGAGCACCTCGGACACGCCGGACACGCCCAGGCCGACCGCTATCTCGCCGCCGTGCAGCGCGCGGCGGCTGGCAGCGACCCGGTCGACGACATCCGGCTCAGCCATGTCGCCGCGGCAGCCGCGGCACCGGCGCGGGCCGGGCTGGCGCAGGCCCACCTGGAGGCCGTCGACCGGATCCGGCTCCATGCCGCCCGGCACTGGCGGCCGGCGGACCTGCAGCGGCTGGAGGGCGCGGTGCGGCCCTACGACGCCCGGCTGGCCGACTGGTTCCATGCGTGCGCCGAGTCCCGGCTGAGCGGCCCGCGGCGGCTCGCACACCGGCTTCCGGGACTGCTGCGCGGCACCGGCGGCGCACGTTCCCGCGACGACTCCCGCGGAACCGGCCCCGAGGGCGCCGGAAGTGAACCGGACCGGCCGAGGTGGAGCCCGCGGTGGAATCCACGGAAGAACGACGGGGAGAGGTGACGCGCGGTGGCCGAGATCGTCGCCTATGTCGTCATCCCCGTGCTCTACCTCGCCCTGCTCGCCGTCTTCCTGCTGTTCGTCCCGCTCCTCGCCGGCCTGCGGGCACTCGCGTTCGTGGTGCAGCTGCTGCGCGGCCACCTGGAGTTGCTGATCGGTGTCCTGTACCGGCGCACTCCCGAGTTCCGCACCCTGCCGCCGTACCGCCCGCAGGACGAGGAGGTGAAGGCGTACCGCAACTACTTCTTCGGGCCGGGAGCCCGGGACCTGCGACAACTCGCCACCCTGGAGCGCCGTTCGTACGCGGCGGCGGTCGGCGACGCCTTCCGCGACGTGACGGCACGGCAGTTCACCTCCCCGGCACGGAGCAGAGCGCTCACCGTGCCGTACGGCCTGACGCTGTACGCGGGCCTCGGCCTGGGCGCGGCGCTGGCCGTACCGCCCCTGGGCGCCCTGCTGGCGCTGCACGCGCTCGTCCTCGCGCTGCTGATGGCGGGAGCCCGGATCACCGCCGGACTGCTGCGCGCCCTCGACCGTGCGGCCCTGTGGACGCGGCGGCTGTCGGTCGGCATGATCTGCCCGCACTGCTACGAACGCGTCCGGCATCCGGCCTACGACTGCCCGGCACCGGCCTGCCGGCGCCGGCACGCCGACATCCGCCCGGGCACCTACGGCCTCCTGCGCCGCCGCTGCGAGTGCGGGCACCGCATGCCCACCCTGCTGATCCTCATGAGGAGGCAGGCCCGGCTCCAGGCGTACTGCACCCATCCGCACTGCGGCCGGGCGATGAACGCCGACGCCGGGCACATGCCGGAAACCGTCCTCCCGCTGATCGGCGGCCGGGCCGCGGGCAAAACCCAGTTGATGGCCGCCATGCTGCTGACGCTGGAGAACGCGGCCGGCAGCGGCGGCCCCGCGCTCCGCTTCGCCGACGCCCGCTCCGACGCCGACTACCAGATCCTCCGCGAGGTGCTGCGGATCCGCGGCAACACCCGCGGCACCCAGAAGGACCTGCCCAGCGCGCACTCCTTCGTGCTCGGCACCGGCCGCACCGAGCGGCTCGTCCACCTCTTCGACACGGCCGGGGAGCGGTTCGTCGACCGCGACGAAACCGACGCGCTGCGGTATGCCCGGGCCGCGCGCACCTTTCTCTTCGTCCTGGACCCGATGGCGGTGGAGGCGTTCTGGGACCGGCTGGAGCACGCGCCCGGGCCCGGCCCGGACCGCAGCCTCGCCTCCACCGTCCATCCCGAGGAGGTCTTCGCCCGGTCGGTGCAGGCGGTGGCCGCGATGCGCGCACCCGTGCGGCACGCGCGCCTCGCCGTGGCCATCAGCAAAGCGGACGTGCTGGCCGAGGCCGGCCTCGGGCCGGGGAGCGCCGCCGGCAGCGACGAGGCCCGCGCCTGGCTCCAGGAGGCTCTCGGCCTGCACAGCCTCGTCCGCGCGATGGAACTGGACTTCCGCGAGGTCCGGTTCTTCTGCACGGCGGCCGTGGCGGACGAGGAGGCCCGGGTGGACACCAGCATCGCCGAGCTCGTCGACTGGTGTCTGGGGTCCTGACCCCCGAGGGCTCGGCAGGACCGGCGGGTGGGATGGCCCGCTCGGTGCGGAGCCTTCGGTTGCGGCCCGCTCGGCGGTCCAACAACGTTCACTCGATGGTGAGTTGAAAGATCTGTTCAGGGTCGGCCGGTGCTGCCACACTTGCCGTGCCCCAGTGAACCCCCCCATGGTCCGGTCGTTCCGGGCCCGTCACTTCGGAGGTCTTTCATGCGCCGCAGATTCGCCGTGCCGCTCGCTGCCGCAGCCCTCTCGCTCCCCGCCGTGCTCGTCCCCGCCGGCTCGGCCTCGGCCGCTCCCGCCGACAAGGCGCAGGTGCTCAGCTCCTGGACGCAGACCAGCGCCTCCAGCTACAACGCCTGGTACCAGGCCCGCCAGCACCAGGGCGACTGGTCCGCCTACGGCTTCGACTGGTCGACGGACTACTGCAGCTCCTCGCCCGACAACCCCTTCGGCTTCCCCTTCCAGACCGCCTGCGCCCGCCACGACTTCGGCTACCGCAACTACAAGGCCATGGGCACCTTCTCCGCGAACAAGTCCCGCATCGACTCGGCCTTCTACGAGGACCTCAAGCGGGTCTGCAACCGCTACTCCGGCGCGACCAAGACGGCCTGCAACTCGACGGCCTGGACGTATTACCACGCCGTCGACATCTTCGGCCTCAAGGGCGCCGACGAGGCAGCCGCCGACAAGGCCGCCTGACCGGTCCGCCGCACCCGCCCGCCGGGCGGGCACCGGGGCGCTCCTTCCGCGGTCCTTCAGCCACGGGAGGAGCGCCCGGCAGCCGAAGGCTCCCGCGGGTTCTCCCGTTCCTGCGGCTCCCGCCGCCCGGTGCGGCGGCCGAACACCCAGGCGCGGAAGAGGAGGAAGCGCAGCACCGTGGCAGCCAGGTTCGCGCACACCAGCACCGCGAGCTCGGCACTGCGCGGCGCCCCGGCGGCCGCGGTGTGCAGCGCGGCCAGCGAACCGCTGGTCAGCGCCAGACCGACGGCGAAGACGAGCAGGCCCTGGGCCTGGTGCCGGACGGCTCGCTCCCGGCCGCGCACCCCGAAGGTCAGCCGCCGGTTCGCGGCGGTGTTCCCCAGCGCCGACAGCAGCAGCGCCGACGCGTTGGCCGACTGCGCACCCAGGCCCTGCCGCAGCAGCGAGTAGAGCCCCAGATACAGCAGCGTGCTGAGTGCTCCGACCAGGCAGAAACCGATGAGCTGCCGCGGCAGCCCACCGGGCACGTCCGCCAGTTGACGGTCGCGCGGATCGTCGCCGAACGGGCGGCGCAGCCGGTCCAGCGGCAGCGCGCCCCCGGCCAGCGCCCGGCCGACCCGCCAGACGCCCTTGAGGTCGTCCGTGACGGTGCGGAGGATGTCCACCCGCGAGTCGGGGTCGTCCACCCAGTCCACCGGTACCTCGTGCACACGCAGCCCGGCGCGCTCGGCCAGCACCAGCAGTTCGGTGTCGAAGAACCAGCCGTCGTCCTGCACGAGCGGCAGCAGCCGGTCGGCCACCTCGCCGCGTACGGCCTTGAAGCCGCACTGCGCGTCGGAGAAGCGGGCGGCCAGCGATCCGCGCAGCAGCAGGTTGTAGCCGCGCGAGAGGACCTCGCGCTTCGGTCCGCGGACGACCCGCGAACCGGAGGCCAGCCGGGTGCCGGTCGCGACATCCGAGTGGCCCGAGATCAGCGGTGCGACCAGCGGCAGCAGCGCGTTGAGATCGGTGGACAGGTCCACGTCCATGTAGGCCCGTACGGGTGCGTCCGAGGCGGCCCACACGGTGCGCAGGGCGCGCCCCCGGCCCTTCTCCTCCAGGCGCGTCAACGAGACGGAGTCGAACTCCCGGACGAGTTCGCGGGCCACCTCCTGGGTGCGGTCCCGGCTGGCGTTGTCCGCGACAGTGATGCGGAAGCCGTAGGGGAAGTGCCGGGTCAGGAAGGCGTGCAGCCGCCGGACGCAGGGCCCGAGGGCCGCCTCCTCGTTGTAGACGGGCACCACCACGTCCAGCACGGTCGTGGGCGTCCGGGAGGGCAGATGGCGGCGGGAGGGCAGGGTCTCGCACGACGGCAGGCCCTCGCGCGACGGCGCGGTCTCGCGCCCCACAGGATCGGTCTTCGCACTCATGCTGCCGACCGTGGCGAACGGGCCTGTCAGCCCGGTGTGGCCAGGCTGTGCGCCACCTGTGAGGTGCCGGATCCGGCGGAATCCGCGGGCAGCCGCACGGTGAAGGCGGTCCGGCCGGGCCCGCTGGCGACCTGGACACCGCCGCCGTGCGCGGTCACCACCGCCGCCACGATGGCCAGTCCCAGCCCGGTGCTGCCGCGGTGCCGGGAGCGCGAGGCGTCGCCCCGCGCGAACCGCTCGAAGACGCGCTCCCGCACATCTGCCGGGATACCGGGACCGTCGTCCACGACCCGCACCTCCACCCGGCCCCCGTCCAGCGCCAGTTGCGCGCGCACCGTCGTACCCGGCGGCGTGTGACTGCGCGCGTTGGCCAGCAGATTGGCCAGCACCTGCCGCAGCCGCGACTCGTCGCCGGTCACCAGCAGCGGGGACGAGGGCACCTCCAGACGCCACACATGCTCAGGGCCGGCCACCCGCGCATCGCTGACCGCGTCGACGACCAGCGCCGAGACATCCACTGGCTCCCGCTCCAGCGGCCGCCCCGAATCCAGCCGCGCGAGCAGCAGCAGGTCCTCCACCAGCCCGCTCATCCGCACCGCCTCGGACTCGATCCGCTCCAGCGCGTAACCCGTGCCCGTGCCCGTACCCGGCTGCTCCCGGCGCGAGAGCTCCGCATAGCCGCGGATGGACGCCAGCGGAGTACGCAGCTCGTGGCTGGCGTCCGCGATGAACCGGCGCAGCCGCAGCTCACTGTCGTGCCGCGCCGCCAGCGCCGAACCGACATGCCCGAGCATCCGGTTCAGCGCCGCCCCGACCTGGCCGACCTCGGTCTCCGGGTCGGTGTCCCGCACCGGCACCCGCTCGCGCAGCCGCACCTCGCCGCTGTGCAGGGGAAGTTCGGAGACCCGGGTGGCGGTGTGCGCCATCCGCCGCAGCGGCCGCAGCGCGACCCGCACGGACGCGGCACCGGCGATCCCCGCACCCAGCAGTCCGGCACCGGCGACACACACCTCGACCAGCACGAGCGTGCTGATCGTGTCGTCCACCGCCGCGGTCGGCAGACCGACCACCAGGGTGCCGCCCGCCACGTGCACGGACGTCACCCGGTAGCTGCCCACCTGCGGCAGTTCCGCGGTGTGCGGACTGCTGTCGCGGGGCACCGAGGCCAGCGCCGCGGACTGCGCGCCGGTCAGCTTCCTGATGCCGACGCCGGGCATCCCGTCGGCCGGCTGCTGCTGCACGCTGCGGGCTGCGGAGCTGAAGGTACTGCCGGAACCGCCGGAACCGTCGTCGGAGGCGCCGTCGCCGCTGTCCTTGACGAAGGCGCCGACGGTACCCACCGGCTGCCCGCCCACCTTCAGGAACCGCAGCTTCTCCAGCCCCTCGGGCCGCTGATGGCCGGGCGGTCCGGGGCCCGCGGCGCGGAAGGTGACGTCCTTGAGCTGGCTGTCGAGCTGCTGGTACAGGTACGTGTGCAGCGCGATGGTCGTCACCGCGCCGATCACCGCGGCCACCACCGCGATCATCGCCACGACCGAGAGCACCAGCCGGGCACGCAGCGAACGGCGCACCCGCAGCCGCGCGCGCAGCCCGGAGAACAGCCGGAACACCGCCGCTTCCCTCACTCCGCTGCGGGCTTGAGCAGATAGCCCGCACCGCGCCGGGTGTGGATCATCGGAGCCCGCCCCGCGTCGATCTTCCGCCGCAGATACGAGATGTACAGCTCCACCACGTTGCCCTGGCCGCCGAAGTCGTAGGACCACACCCGGTCCAGGATCTGCGCCTTGCTCAGCACCCGCCGCGGATTGCGCATCAGATACCGCAGCAGCTCGAACTCGGTCGCCGTCAGCCGGATCTCCGCTCCGCCCCGGGCCACCTCGTGGGTGTCCTCGTCCAGCGTCAGATCGCCCACGGCCAGCACGGACGACGGCTGCCCGGCGGCAGTGGCCCCGGCCCGCCGCAGCAGCCCGCGCAGCCGGGCGATGACCTCCTCCAGGCTGAACGGCTTGGTCACATAGTCGTCGCCGCCCGCGGTCAGCCCGGCGATCCGGTCCTCCACCGCGTCCCGTGCCGTCAGGAACAGCACCGGAATCCCCGGAGTCACCGAATGCAGCCGGCCGAGTACGGTGAGCCCGTCGATGTCCGGCAGCATCACATCCAGCACCACCGCATCCGGACGCCAGTCCCGCGCCGTGCGCACCGCGGCCTCACCGCCGCCCGCCGCACGCACCTCCCAGCCCTCGTACCGCAGCGCCATCGACAGCAGTTCGGTGAGCGAGGGCTCGTCGTCCACCACGAGGATCCGCACCGGACCGCCGTCGGGCCGCCGCAACGGCCCCTGCCCCGGCGCCCCGGCCCGCCCGGCACCAGCTCGTGCACCACCCTCACGCGCGGCCGACACCGCCTTCTCGTCCATGCGAGCACCCTGCACGCCCAACCTGAGAGGAACCTGTGAAAACCCTGGGGGCCGGCTGAGAAGCGGGGCCGATGCCGGCAGCGCTGCCGGGGATCGAAGTCGGCGAACCGGTCGCGGCTCGTCGTGCCGAGCGTGACCAGCGACTCCCGGGTGAAACCCGGCAGCCGCAACCGCACCGCGCGCGGAGACTTCCGACGGACATCGAGTCGGACTGTGCTGTGCATCACATCGCCCTCTTGTCACGGATGGGAGGTCCGCTTCCATCTGGTGGTCGTCGGAAGCGATGGAGGAGGACGGAGCGGTGAGCACACAGCAGGAAACCGGCATGACGGTCACACACCGTGTGGTGGTCCTGGGAGCCGGGTACGCGGGGATGTCCGCGGCCATCCAACTGGCGGCCAGGAGTAACCGGTGCGAGGGCGTACGGGTGACCGTGGTGAATGCGCAGGAGCGGTTCACCGAGCGCATGCGGCTGCACATGACAGCGACCGGGCAGCGGCTCGCCGAGCTGAGCATCCCGGAGCTGCTGGAGGGCACGGGGGCGCGATTCGTACGGGGCTGGGTGACGGCGGTGGACGCGGACGCCAGGACTGTACGGATCGACGACGACCGGGTCCTGCACTACGACACGTTGGTGTACGCGTTGGGCAGTGTGGCCGACACGTCGGCGGTGCCGGGCGCCGAGGACCATGCGTACACCCTGAGCAGTGCCCCGGACGCCGAGTTGCTCGCCGACCGACTTCGGCGGCTCGGCAGCGGCACGGTGTTGGTCGCCGGCAGCGGGCTGACCGGCACCGAGTCGGCCGCGGAGATCGCCGAGCGGCACCCGGAACTGGACGTCGTGCTACAGGGCCGGACCGAGCCCGGCGCGGCCATGAATCCCAAGGCCAAGGCGTACGTGCACGCCGCGCTCGACCGGCTGGGCGTCCAGGTACGCACAGGGGCCGAGGTGGTGAAGGTTCTGCCCGACGGGGTGGAATTGGCAGGCGGGGAGCGCATCGCCGCCGACGCGGTCCTGTGGACGAGCGGTACCCGGGTGTCGCCGTCGGCGGCCGCCGCCGGGCTGGCCGTCGATCGTCGCGGACGCATCGTCACCGACGCCACACTGCGGTCGGTGTCCCACCCCGACGTGTACGCGATCGGCGACGCGGCCGCGATCCGCCAGCGCTACGGCGTGCTGCACGGCACCTGCCAGGGCGGCATGCCGACCGGGGTGCATGCCGCGCTGTCCATCGAGCGCATACTCAGAGGCAAGCAGCCCAAGCCGTTCCGCTTCGGCTACTACCACACGCCGGTGAGTCTGGGACGCGGCGACGCCGTGGTGCAGTTCACCCGCCCCGATGACAGCCCACGCCGGATCTTCCTGACCGGCCGCATGGCCGTCCGGTACAAGGAAACGGTGACAGCCTCGCCCTGGCCGACCTATGGCCGTATGAAGAAGATGCCCACCTCGGGTGCGTTCTGGCCCCGCGGGGGCCGCTTCACCCGTGTCCGGGAGGCCCGGTGATCAACCTGTCAGCCCACCCCGACCAGCAGGTCTTCCACGAGCACCGCAGCCTGCTGTTCTCCGTGGCCTATCGACTCCTGGGCACTGCGGCCGACGCCGAGGACGCCGTCCAGGACGCCTGGATCAAGTGGTCCGCCGCGGACCGCTCGCAGGTGGCCGACCCCAAGGCATACCTGACGCGGATCGTCTCGAACCTGGCGCTGGAACGGCTGCGCTCCACTCGGCACAAGCGCGAGACCTACCTGGGGCCGTGGCTCCCGGAGCCCATCCTCACCGGTGGGGATGCCTCCGAGGCCGTCGTGGACACCGAGTCGGTGTCGATGGCCATGCTGGTGGTGCTGGAGACGCTCAGCCCGCTGGAGCGCGCGGTGTTCGTGCTCAAGGAGGTCTTCGACTTCAGCCACGCCGAAATCGCCGAGGCCGTGGAACGTTCCGAACCTGCGGTGCGGCAGGCCGCGCACCGGGCCCGCGAGCACGTGCGGGCCCGGCGGCCGCGCTTCGCAGCCGACCGGACCAGGCAGCGCGAGGCCACCGAGCGGTTCTTCGCTGCCACGACCGGCGGTGACATCAACACCCTGATGGAACTGCTGTCCCCGGACGTCACCTTGTGGACCGACGGCGGCGGCAAGGTCCGCCAGGCCCTGCGCCCGGTTGTCGGCGCAAGCACGGTGGCCAACTGGTTCGCGACCATCGGTACCGTCCCGTACCAGGGCATCGCGCCGGCCGACATGCATGCCGAACTCGTCGTGATCAACGGCGGGCCGGGCATCGTCTTCAGTGCGCCGGGACGCGTGATCGCCACCGTCACGTTCGACTTCGGCGCCGACGGGCGCATCACCGCCATCCACAACGTGGCCAACCCAGACAAACTCCATGCCGTCGCCGACGGCACCGCCTACGACATCGGGGCGCCCTGAGCGTCCTCGCCGCGAGCTGTCGCCGGGCGTGGCGGGGCTCGTCGTCCGCGACCGCTGCTCATGGGCGGTATGGGCCGCACGGGTCCGGGCCGCTCCAGGACGATGTGCGGGGTGCCTCGGATGCTCCGCCCAGCTCGAGGCGCCGCCGACTGCGTGCGTTCGTCTCCGCGACGCGGGCGCTCAGCACGTCGGCGTGGGTCAGCAGCCGGACGCGGTCGGGGTCCGCGTCCCACTCCCGTCCCCCGCCCAGCGGGCGGAGCTGGAGATAGGGGCCCTCCCGCTCCATCACCACCCCGATCCGGTCACGGGCGAGATCCCGTACCGTCGAGCCGACGACCGGTTCCACGGGCGTGACGGCAACCGGCGCCTGCGGTCGGACTCCGCCGTCCGTCACCGGCCGGCACCCCGCGCGATCACGGCCGCCAGTGCGAAGGCGACGGAGGCCGAGCAGACGCCGAGGTGGACGAGCGCGTACCGGGCGGCCCGCGTGGAGTCCGGCATGTCGTGCTCGCCGCCACTCTCGTCACTACCTGGCAGTGCGTCCCGCCACGGGGTGCGTACGTCCATCGCCGGGAGCTGAACACCGGCGCGGGTCAGCGCCTCGGCGAGCGCGTCACGTGCCGCCACCGCCTCGCGGATCTTGCCGGCCCCGGCCGGTACCCGGCCCTCGGTCCAGCCTCGGAGCTCGTTCGGGTACGGGTCGGCGGTCGGGCTCTGGTGCGGGTCGCCGTTGCTGTCGTCGGCGCGGTCCGGGCGCTGCGGCGGGTTCGCCATGGGAAGTGCTCCTGAACTTTTCATGGTTTGTTCTGATATTTCGCCGCCCGGCGCGCACTGGCTGAACTACCGTGCGTGAGGGGCGCATTACGAGAATGCGTCCTGGCTGAGCTGCGCACACCGCAGACCGGTTGTGCTTCCCCGGCAGACCAGCGCATGTTCCACACCTTCCACGGAGGCACACCATGCCGACGAGGCGAGCGGTCACCGGCCGCAGCCGCGAACCACGCGCCCGGTTCGCGGAAGAACTTCGACGCCTGCGGGCGCAGCGCGGAGAGAGCCTTCGCCAGCTCGGCGACCGACTGGGCTGGGACTGGTCCCTGTTCGGCAAGATGGAGAGCGGCGAGACCCTGGGCGGGCCCGAAGTCGTCGAGGCCCTCGACCAGCACTACGGCACCCCAGGGCTGCTCCTGGCCCTGTGGGAGCTGGCCATCAACGACCAGACCCAGTTCCGCGAGCGCTACCGCCGCTACATGGAACTGGAAGCCAAGGCCACGAGCTTGTGGCACTTCGCGGTCAGCGTCCTGCCGGGGTTGTTGCAGACCCCGGGGTACGCGGGTGAGGTGCTCGCGGCTGGTGGCTCGAAGGGCCTGGACCTGGAACAGCAGGTGCAGGCCCGAATGAGTCGGCGCTCGCTGCTTGAGGGCGACGACGCACCGCCCTTCCGCACCATCCTGTCCGAGGCGGTGCTGCGCACGCCGCTGCGGGACGCGCGGGAGTGGCGCAAGCAGTTGGAGTACCTGATGGGGGCGGCGGACAGGGGGAACGTGACAGTGCAGGTGCTGCCGTTCCGGGCGGGCCCTTACGGGCTGGATGGGACTGACGTGTGGTTCCTCCGCCTGCCCGGCGGACATCCTGTTGCTTACTCCGAGAACGCCTACCGTGGGGAACTCATCGAGGAAGACAGGACTGTAGAACGCCTCCAACGTGCATACGATGCGGTGCGTGACCTGGCCCTACCCCCGGCCGAGTCACGGAAGTTCGTCCTGCGCATGTTGGAGGAAGTGCCTTGCGATCCCACGAATTGAGCGCCGTCACCTGGCGCAAAAGCTCCTACAGCAACTCTGATGGTGGCGCGTGCGTTGAGGTCTCCGACGACTTCGCCACCCTTGTCCCCGTCCGCGACAGCAAGGCGCCCCACGGGCCGGTACTGACGTTCCCGGCGGACGGCTGGTCGTCGTTCGTGTCGGCCGTCAAGGCCGGCGACCTGCGCGCCTGAGCGACAGCAAGGACAGGGAAGCGGGGGGGGGGGGGGGGGGGGGGGGGGGGGGGGGGGGGGGGGGGGGGGCCGCGCGCGGGGGGGCGGGGGGCCGGGCGCGCGGGCCGGCCCCCCCCCCCCC
>NZ_JBIAGB010000027.1:0-790 GCF_042869575.1 Streptomyces sp. NPDC006925 | reverse complement strand
CGTCAAGGCCGGCGACCTGCGCGCCTGAGCGACAGCAAGGACAGGGAAGCGGCTCCAGCGCAGTAGGCCGCTGGAGCCGCTTCCCTCTGTACTCAGCCGATCTGCGTAGAGGAGAGCAGCGCCCCAAGCCGTCTCAGCCTCGCAACGAGGTCGCTTTCTCCACCGAATCCACGAACTGGATCATCTCGTTGTGGATGGAGCTCTTGGCCGGGTCGGGGAAGCGGATGTTGTGCCGGTAGTAGCGGTGGAAGGCGATGATCAACGCCGCGTGCACGATCTCCGTCGGCAGCGCTGCGGCATCCTCCCCGGACAGCGGTGCGATGTCCTGGTATCCGGAGAGAAGGGCATCCAGCCGCGCTGGGACCAGGATCCCGGCCTCCTGGGCAAGCCCTACGGCTGCCATTCCGAGGTCGAGGAGGGGGTCGTCAAGCGAGATCGTCTCCCAGTCCAGTACCGACAGGTGACCGTCCTGACGTACGACGACGTTGTCCGCGAAGAGGTCACCATGCACCACCGTGCTGCGGCGCTCACGCTCCGCTTCGACAGACTGGACCCGGTCGAGCCAACCCGTCAGCCAGATCGCAAAATCCCGGTCGGCGAACTCCGGGATTTCCGCAATGTGGGCGTTGGAGAGTCTCCGGGTCCCGGTTGGGATGTCCTCAAGCCCTGGGGAGCGCGGTGACAGGGCATGCAACTGAACCTCTTTCATCCTGTGCTGTAGAGGTGAAATGGGCTGGTCAGCGAGGGTGGTGACGCGGCAGAGCCCCTCGTCGTTGGCGTGGTGATCTCA
>NZ_JBIAGB010000026.1:0-100939 GCF_042869575.1 Streptomyces sp. NPDC006925 | reverse complement strand
AAACGCCCGGTCACATTTCGAACCCGGAAGCTAAGCCTTTCAGCGCCGATGGTACTGCATGCGGGAGCGTGTGGGAGAGTAGGACGCCGCCGAACTCCTTGTGGGGAAAGCCCCGTCGGATGTATCCGACGGGGCTTTCTCACGTTCAGAACTCTTCGTCGGGACCGCGCTGTGTCGCCCATGGTGGGCAAGGGCGATGGGGGCGACGAATGCTGCTGAGGCTGTGCCACCGGGCCACCCGCGCAGCCCCAACCTGGACAGCAGAGCCAACGCCGACAGTGGAGTGCCGGGCTCCAGGCCGACCGAGGCCGTCCAGGCCCTCTCCGGCTCCTCAGGCCGTCAGGCCGTCAGGCCGTCAGGCCGTCAGGAGAGCGTCGCCGGCAGATCCAGGATCGACGTCAGTGGTGGGTCGAGCCGACCGTCAGATGACCGTGCGGCCATGCGGCGGCCGTGCTCGACCACGCTCTGGGTGAGCGCGTTGAGGATCGGAAGGACGTCCGGGTCCTCGCCCACTACATACAGCGTGCCCGCTTCGGCGACGAAGGATTCCAACGCGAGGCGATCGGCTCGCTCCGCCGAGCAAGCGTTGCGGACATGCAACTGCCCGAGCGGTGACAGCGAACGGCGGATCAGGGCGAGCGCGTCGGCGCGCAGCTGCGGATGGCCGGCGAGCGCGGACTCCAACTCGCCCGCGGTGCCCGAGGCGGCGCGGGGGTGGGAGCGCAGAATGCGTACGGCGTCCGCGGTCTGTCCGGTCGCAAGTGCCCAGCGGTGTACTTCGCGGAAGGAGCGCTTCTCCAGAGCCGCGGCGTGCAGCCAGCAGCGCAGCAGGGTCTCCGCGGTCGCGTGGATCGTGGCGTCGATCGGGCGCGGCGACCGCAGCGGAGCCAGCAGCGCGGTGGCACGGGACGCGGCTGTGGTCCGGTCGGCGCAGCCGTGGTGCGGGGACCAGCGCAGGCGGTCGGGTGTGTCGCACGCGTGCGTCGGGTCGAAGACGTGGACGGGGCCGAGTTTGGCGCGTGCCGTTCTGGTGGCGTTCCACAGCTCGGGTGTACCCGCGCTGACGAGCACGGCGCCGGGGGCCTCCAGGATCCGCGCCACCGGATCGTGGTCGGCTGCCGTGCCGCCGAGGCCCGGGAATGCGCTTTCGGGGCTTCCCGGGCCCTGGCGGGACCCTTGTGAGGGGACTCCTGGCACCGCGGGGGCGGAGAGGACCGCGGGGGTGGGCGGTTCTGCGGAGGGCGGCGCACGGTCGATCGGTGCCGCGGGTTCTCCAGGCCGGGGGTTGGTATCCGACGGTGCGAGGAGCGTCGCGGGCTCGGGGTCCTGGCCCGGGCCGGAAGCCTGCGGCCGGGGAGCCGGGGCCGGGTGCTCCAGGTGCTCCGGAGTCCGCGGCCTGGATGCCGCGGTTTCTGGATGCCGCGCAGCCCCCTCGGGAAGCCTTCGCTCAGGTGCCTCGGGCGATGCCGGGACCTCGGGCGACACGGCTGCCTCGGCTGCGGTACGACGGCGCTCGTCCCGGATGCGCCGGGCTCTCCGCACGGCGCGGGCCCGGGCGACGGTGCCCATGACGAAGACGGTGAGCACCATCAGCACCAGGATCTGGCTGATGAAGAGGCCCCAGAACAAGCCGTAGCCGGAGAGCTGGCTGCCCGGGGTCGCGGGCCAGGCGCCCTCGATGTCGTGCGGCTCGGTGACCAGCTGCCGTACGGCCAGCGGCGTCCTGGCGAACGTGACGCCGTCCGGCCAGGCGCCGTGGGCGAGCAGCCCGGCGAGTCCCGTCGCCGTCCACACGAACACGGTGAGGCCCAGCAGGAAGGCGAGGACGCCCACCAGGAGGCCGTCGGGGATGCCGCCGCCCCCACCGGGCGCGCGGCGCGGTCGGTGGGGTGGGTAGTCCGGGTCCGCGTCCGGGTGGCCGTCCGGGAAGCGGCGGTGACGTTCGTGAGCGTCGTCGTATGGCATCGGTACCGATATTCAAGCGGGGCCGGTCGGTTGCGGCAAGATCCCCTGCGCGGTGGCACCGTGCGGGGGTTCCACCGGGCGGTGTCCTCCGGTCGGGTGCGCGCGGCACCCGCGGGCACCGGTCAGGCGACTCCCGAGCCGGGTGCCGCCCGCCCGGAGGGGGCGCGTTCCATGGCCAGGGCCCGGGCCTCGGTCTCCGCCTCCAGGTCGGCGTCCAGCCCGGTCTCGAACGAGGGCCCCTCCACCAGTCCGGCCTCCACGGCGCTCTCCGTCATGGCGCGGTCGGTGAAGACGAGTGGGCGTTCCGCCTCGGTCACCAGATGCTTGACGACCTGGACGTTGCCGTTGACGTCCCAGACGGCGATGCCGGGCGACAGGGTGGGGATGATCTCCACCGCCCAGCGGGGGAGGCCCAGGACCTTGCCGGTGGCCCGGGCCTCGTCGGCCTTCTGGGCGTAGATCGTCCTGGTGGAGGCCATCTTGAGGATGGCGGCCGCCTCCCGGGCGGCCGCGCCGTCGACCACGTCCGACAGATGGTGGACGACGGCGACGAAGGAGAGGCCCAGCCGGCGGCCGAACTTCAGCAGGCGCTGGAAGAGCTGGGCGACGAACGGGCTGTTGATGATGTGCCAGGCCTCTTCCACCAGGAAGATCCGCTTGCGCCGGTCGGGGCGGATCCAGGTGTGTTCGAGCCAGACTCCGACGATGGCCATCAGGATGGGCATGGCGATGGAGTTGCGGTCGATGTGCGAGAGGTCGAAGACGATCAGCGGCGCGTCCAGGTCGATGCCGACCGTCGTAGGACCGTCGAACATCCCCCGCAGGTCGCCGTCGACCAGCCGGTCGAGGACGAGCGCGACGTCCAGACCCCAGTCGCGGACGTCGTCCAGGGCGACGTTCATCGCCTCCGCCGACTCCGGCTTGGGGTGGCGCAGTTGCTCGACGATGTCGGTGAGCTGCGGCTGCCGGTCGGTGATGGTGGAGTTGACGTAGGAGTGCGCGACCTTCAGCGCGAACCCGGAACGCTCGTCGAGACCGCGCCCCAGCGCGACCTCGATGATGGTGCGCAGCAGCGCGAGCTGGCCGGTGGTGGTGATGGCCGGGTCCAGCGGGTTGAGCCGGATGCCCTGGTCGAGCGCCGCCGTGGGGTCGAGGCGGATCGGGGTTATGCCCATCTCCTCGGCGATCAGGTTCCACTCGCCGACGCCGTCCTCACCCTGCGCGTCCAGGACGACGACCTGACGGTCGCGGAAACGCAACTGGCGCAGCACGTAGGTCTTCTCGAGCGCCGACTTGCCGTTCCCGGACTCGCCCAGCACCAGCCAGTGCGGTGCGGGCAGCTGCTGCCCGTAGAGCTGGAACGGGTCGTAGATGTAGCCCTTCCCGCTGTAGACCTCGCGGCCGATGATGACGCCGGAGTCGCCCAGCCCCGGTGCGGCCGTCGGCAGGTAGACGGCCTGCGCCTGGCCCGTGGACGTACGGACGGGCAGGCGGGTCGTCTCCGTCTTGCCGAACAGGAAGCTGGTGAACGCTTCGGTGAGGGCGGACAGGGGATCGAGCGCGGCCATGCTGGCTACCTCCGGCCTGGAGCGGCGGTGCGGGGGTGGAGCGGTCGGTCGACGGTGCGGGGGCGGAGCGGTCGGACGGTGGTGCGGAGGTGGAGCGGTCGGACGGCGGTGCGGGAGCGGTGGAGCCGTGGGGCGGCGGCGCGGCGGCGGACGGGAAGCACGGAACCCTCCTCAGCGCCGGATGCCGGTGGCGAAGGGAAGGGTGTTGACGAAGGCACGGTGGTGTTCCCTGTCGCACCATTCCAGCTTCAGGTAGCTCTTGCCCGCTGAGGCGCGGATCGTGCGCTTGTCCCGCGCCAGCGCCTCCGGCGAACGGGAGGAGACGGTCAGATAGCCGACCAGGTTGACCCCCGCCGCACCCGAGGCCAGGTCCTCACCGCGCTGGTCGACGCGGCCGTGCGCGGCGATGTCGCGCGGGTCGACCGTGCGGTTCATCTTCGCCGAGCGGCTGGCCTCCGCGTCGTCGTTCGTCTTCTCCGTCAGCATCCGCTCGATGGCCAGTTCGGTAGGCTCCAGATCCATCACGACGGCGACCGTGCGGATCACATCCGGGGTGTGCACCAGCAGCGGAGCCAGGAAGTTGACCCCCACCGGCGTCATCGGCCACTCCTTGACCCAAGCGGTGGCGTGGCACCAGGGCTCGCGGGTGCTCGACTCGCGGGTCTTGGCCTGCAGATACGTCGGTGCGACAGCGTCCAGCTCGGCCGGCCAGGCGTTGCGCTTGGACATGGCCTGGATGTGGTCGATGGGGTGATCCGGGTCGTACATCGAGTGGATCAGCGAGGCGAGCCGGGCCTGCCCGAGCGGCTGCCGCACCCGGATGTCCGCCTCGGCGAGCCGGGCGCAGATGTCCGTGAGCTCGCGGGCCATCACGATGGCCAGCCCCTCGTCCTTGGTCAACTTGCGGCCCGCGGTGCGCCGGGCGGCCTTCGCGATGGTGGCGCCCTCGGTCGCCAACTCCCGCCCGTAGGGCATGCACGCGATCAGATAGGCGCGGTGCTGCTCACTGGAGGTGGACACCATGGACTGCAGCTGGTCGTAGGAGGTGCGTAGCCATCCGGCGGCCCGCTCGTTGCCGCGCTGGGTCACGTCCTTGGCGTGCGCGTCCGGGTCGGCAGGGAGTGTCCGGGCCAGCATCTGGAGCCGCGTCACATAGCCGTCGCCGTTGGCCACATGCTTCAGCAGGGTGCCGAACCGCTCGACCAGGGCCTCCTGGTCCTCGCTGTCGCGCAGCCCGACGCCCGGGCCCTCGATCTCGATGGCCGCGGTCACCGTACGCCGGTCGGCATGCAGCAGCACGGCGATCTCGTCGGGACCGAAGGGCGCCGACAGCCAGTTGATACGGCCCACCCCCGGGGGCGAGCCGATCTCCACCTCACGGCCGTCGAGCGTCGTGCCCGCCTCGGCGGCGTCGGAACGGAACGTCGTACCGCGGCGCAGCAGCCGCTTGTAGGAGCGGTTGATCTCGAACCACCTGTAGAACGTACGGCCCTTGTACGGCACGTAGACAGCCGCCAGCGCGAGCGCCGGAAAGCCGACCAGGGCGGGGATACGGAACGAGAGGACGGGGATGAGCAGGCCGCACATCATGCCGAGGAAGGCACCGACGACGATCACGCCGATCTCGCCCGTTTCGCGGTTCTTGCCGACGATGGCGTTGGGCCTGGCGCGGCCGATCATGTAGGTGCGGCGCGGTGTGCCCGGGCCGGAGCCTGCCGTGTGGGACGGGGTCGTCATCAGCGGTCACCTCCCGAGCTGTGCGGCGGGCCGGACGGCGACCGGCCCGCCTCCGAGGAGCCCTGCCGGGGCGGCCGGGCCGAGTGCGGGGTGGTGGCGGCCGGTGCGGGCGGCTGCTGCCGCGGCGCCGACTCCTCGCCGCCCGAGCGGGAACTGTGGGCGGCCACACCGCCGGACACGTTGGAGCCGGAGGCGCCGCCGCCCCCGCCGGAGGACGCGTTGGCGGTCGCGGGGGCGCTCTGGCCGCCACCCCGGCCGCCGTGGGTGTTGATGCCCTGCCGGACGAGCGCGGCGGGCGAGGCCACCACGGCGGCGGCGGACCGGGAGGAGGCGCGCACGGCATTGCGGTGGGCGGCGATGTCGTCGCCGAAGCCCGGGACGAAGCGGTAGATCATCCCACTGGCGAAAATGGCCAGCAGGATGATGGCCAGCCCCGACACGATCGCCGAGACCGAATCGGGCCCGTCGCCGCCGGCCAGCGCGCCCGCGAGACCGAGCACGATCACGATCACGGGCTTCACGAGGATGACGGCGATCATGATGCCCGCCCAGCGGCGGACGTGGCCCCACAGGTTCTTGTCGACCAGCCCCGCATAGACCGCGGTGCCCAGCAGCGCGCCGACATACAGCAGGGCGGCGCGCACCACCAGCTCCAGATACAGCACACCCGCCGCCAGCACCGACACCAGGGAGACGACGATCAGCATGATCGGCCCGCCGCCGATGTCGTCGCCCTTCTTGAGCGCCTTGGAGAAGGTGCCGAAGAACGCGTCGGTCTTGTCGGAGGTGCCGGAGGCGATGACCTCGGTGACCGAGTCGGTCGCCGAGACCACCGTGTAGAGGATCAGCGGAGTGAAGGCGGAGGCCAGCACCGTCAACCAGAGGAATCCGATCGCCTCGGTGAACGCCTCGGTGAACGGCACCCCGCGCACCGCCCGCTTGGCGACCGCCAGCAGCCACAGGGTCAGCGTCAGGATCGTGGACGCGGCGAACACCACGGCGTACTGCCTCAGGAACTCCGTGTTCGTGAAGTCCACCTTCGTCGTCGAGTCGACGAGCTTCGCCAGCTTGTCGACCGTCCACGCCGCGGCCTCCGCGCAGCCTTTGGCGAGGGAGGAGAGGGGATCGGCAGCGGCTGTGGGGTCGTCCAGGGGGTTGCTCGGGGTGTCGGTGTCGGAGTCACAGAATCGCCTGGAGGGGCCCGCGACATCAGCACAGTCGTCCTTGGGCTCCGCTGTCGCCTTTGCGGCGACGAACAGCATTGCCGTGGGCACACCGCTGAGCAGAGTGATGAGTCGGACGGCGTGCCGCTGATGGCTAGCGCGCATAGGTGAAGCCTCCGAACTTTTCCGCTGCGTCGCCGATCTCGTCGGCACCGGAGATGACGTCGTCCCCGTTGACGGGCGTAGGGCCGTCCTTCTGCTTCATCTCGATGACTTTCCAGTCCCCGTCCTGCCAGCTCAGCTCGAGCGTCATGGTGAACCATGTCGTCTTGACCGGCTTCGTCGAGTCTTCGGAGGCCAACCCGAACAGGCTGGTGCACCAGACGGCCACCGTTGCCTTTCGCGATTTGTAGTCCCGAGTCGTGGTGCCTACCGGAATGGATCTGCTGACGAAGGTCGCCTTGGAAGGTGCTTTTCCTTCTTCGGAGAGACCGATGTTCTTGTTCAGCTTGGCGGTGAAGTAGGAATCGAAGCGCGACTGGAGCTTGTCCTCCGCCGACGGGGCAGCGAGGGCCTGCACAATGTCGCGGCGACGGTCAGGGGTGTACATCCCGTCCCCGCCCAACGCCACCGCGTAGTTCG
Source organism: Streptomyces sp. NPDC006925 (assembly GCF_042869575.1). Taxonomy (NCBI): domain Bacteria; kingdom Bacillati; phylum Actinomycetota; class Actinomycetes; order Kitasatosporales; family Streptomycetaceae; genus Streptomyces; species Streptomyces sp. NPDC006925. The sequence continues at coordinate 93,864 of NZ_JBIAGB010000026.1, read as the reverse complement.
CCGCGGCGCTCTGCGCTCCCTGCTCGTCGTGGGCGAAGCCGGAGGCGAGGGCGCCGGGGGAATTCTTCACAGGTTTTTCACCTGAGGGGGCCGTGGGGCGGGTGCCGGCGGCGGTGTCGTTCTTGTTGTCGGAGGCGGTACCGCCTCCGCCGCCTCCGCCCTCGCCGCCGCCACCGCGGTTGGCGAAGGCGATGGCGGCGATGAGCAGGACGACTACCGCGACGACCGTCACCAGGCTCCGGCCGGGGCGGTTGGACGGGCGGTTACCGCCGCCGTCGCCGCCGGGCAGGCGTGTTCGAGTCGTTGTCCGTGCGCCTTCACGGGCGCCGGGCACGCCTTCGCTGGTGCGGGTACGTGCGTCGTACTCGCCGCCGCCGATGTTCATGCCGGCCTGGCCCCCTCGACCTCTGTCGCTCAACTGCCGTCACTGCATTGTCTCCTCAGATGACGGTAGCGGGGTCGCGCCGCGCATGTGCCGTCTGCAAGCCAGGTGGATGGCAGCATTTCGAACGCCGCACCGGTGCGCCGCCCGGGACCGGGCCGCTCACGGGGCGGTTCCGGGCGCGGGATGTGGAAGGTCCGCGCGTCGGTGCGCCCCCGGTGCGCAGGCCGCTGCGTGGCCGCCGCGTCGGCCCGCCGTACCGGCCGCTGCCGTCCTGGTGCCGCTAGCCGCGCTTGCGGGCGAGGGTGACGCCGTCGCGGAGGGGGAGCATGACGGACTCCATGCGGGCGTCCGCGGTGATGGTGTCGTTGATCCGGCGGATGGCCAGGTCCGCGTCGTCCTGGGCGGCGGGGTCCACGACCCTGCCGCCGCGCAGCACGTTGTCCAGCACGATCAGCCCGCCGGGGCGCAGCACGGGCACCAGCGCCTCGTAGTACGCCGGGTATCCGACCTTGTCCGCGTCGATGAACGCGAAGTCCACGAACGGCTCCTGGGGCAGCCCGGCCAGGGTGTCGACGGCGGGCGCGAGGTGCAGTTCGATGCGGTCGGAGAGGCCGGCGCGTTCCCAGTAGCGGCGGGCGATGGACGTCCACTCCTCGGAGACGTCGCAGGCGATCAGCCGGCCGTCGGCGGGCAGGCCGCGGGCGATGCAGAGGGAGGAGTACCCGGTGAACACGCCGATCTCGACCGCGGTCCTGGCGCCCGTGAGCCGCACGAGCATGGTGAGGAACTCGCCCTCGTCGTGCGTGATCTGCATGGTGGGGTAATCGGGCACCCGCGCGTGGGTCTCCTCGACGAGGTCGCGCAGGATGTCGTCGGCCGGCGTGCAGTGGGCCAGCAGGTAGTCGTCGAGGGCGGGGTTCACGATGTCCATGGGGCTCCTCGTGTGCGGGCGCGGGTGTGCGGGCGCACGGGGCGCCTGTGTGTCGGGTGCGGAGCGGCTTCCGGAGCGCTCCGCGGTGGTCGGCCCTCAGACCGCCATGCCGTAGACGATGGTGAACAGGGTGCCGAGCGAGCCGATGATGAAGACGCCGGTGAGGCCGGCGACGATCAGGCCCTTGCCCTGTTCGGCGCTGAAGGTGTCGCGGAGCGCCGTGGCGCCGATCCGCTGCTTGGCCGCGCCCCAGATGGCGATGCCGAGGCAGAGCAGGATGGCCACCGCCATGATGACTTCGATCATCACCCTGGCTTCGTGGCCCAGCGAGCCGAACGGGCCCCAGTCCGGGGCGATCCCGCCGATGATGGTGGTGATATCGCCTTTGTCAGCCGCCAGGAACATGGTGAACTCACCGCCTAGTTTCAAGGTTTGTCTCTGACGGATTGTGCCACGGCCCGGTGACAGCCGGAGCGTCCCGCTTGCCCGAAGTGGTCCCGGATCGGGCCGCTCCGCGCGCTCGGTGGAGCGGCGCGGGCTGTTCCGGGTTCCGAGGCGCTGTTCCACGGACTGCGGGCGCACAGGTGTGCCTCTGTGCGCCCCTATTGGGCCGAGGACGGGGTGGGGCGGTGGCCGGGGTCCAGCTCCGCGCCCGCTGTCCGCCGTTCCGCTCGGGGGATCGGCCTGGAATGATGGTGACGGATGGTCGGCGTGGACGAACTGGTTGCCTGTGGGGGAGGTTTGGGGAGTGCGCCGTAGAAGAGCACTGCTGCTGGCGGTCGGTGGCGGAGGGGGGCTGCTGTCCCTGTTCGTCGCGCTGCTGGTGGTGGGTACGTACGCGGCCTCGGCCAGTCTGCTGGCCGGGGGCGGCGCCGTCTCCCTCGCCAAGGGGGCCGTGCCGGCCGCCTACGCGCAGCTCATCGACAAGTGGGGCAACAAGTGCCCGGCGCTCAACCCGGCGTTGCTGGCCGCGCAGCTCAAGCAGGAGAGCGGGTTCGATCCGGATGCCCAGAGCCCGGCGAAGGCGCAGGGCATAGCCCAGTTCATCCCGGGTACCTGGGCGACGCACGGGCTGGACGCCAACGGGGACGGCAAGCGGGACGTGCACGACCCGGAGGACGCCATTCCGTCGGCGGCGAGCTACGACTGCAAGCTGGCCGCGAACGTCAAGCATGTGCCGGGCAACGCCTCGGACAACATGCTGGCCGCGTACAACGCGGGTCCGTATGCGGTGATCAAGTACGGCGGGGTGCCGCCCTACAGCGAGACGAAGAATTACGTGGCCACCATCCGCAGGATGGAGCAGAGCTTCGCCGCGCCCACCGGCCGGCTCAGCCCCACCAAGCAGGGTGCGGGAGCGATCAGCTTCGCCCAGAGCAAGCTGGGCACCCCGTATCTGTGGGGCGGCAACGGTACGGCGGCGCAGGGCGGCCGGTTCGACTGCTCCGGTCTGACGAAGGCGGCGTACGCGAAGGTGGGCGTCGAACTGCCGCGGGTGGCCAACGACCAGTACGACTCCGGTCCGCACCCCAAGCGCGGTGAACTCCTCCCCGGGGACCTGGTGTTCTTCGCCTCCGACCTGACCAGCTCGCGCTCCATCCACCATGTGGGCATCTATGTCGGGGGTGGCAAGATGATCAACGCTCCCTACACGGGGGCCAAGATTCGCTACGACCCCATCGACACTCCTGACTACTTCGGGGCGACCCGGCCGGGCGCCGGGTGACCCGGAGTGGGCGCGGTCCCGGTGCACGTGTGTGCACGGCTCGGCGGGCGCTTGTGTGCGCAGTGCACGGATTACGTCAACAATCCGTGAGGCACAGGCCCTGAGCTGCGTATACGGGTCACCCTTGGGTAACGTCCTGGTGATCTTTCGGTAAGAACGGAACGGTTCACCTGACGCAGCGCGTTTTTCTCCACGGAATGGGACTTCCGCACCGCGACCACGGGGGGTCGTCAGCGCAGATCCAGCGACGAGCACACAGCCGAAGTGAGGGGCCGCACCACGATGGCACTCTGGGACAACCCTGATGTCGAACTGCTCTACGAGATCAACGGGCTGGCCAAGGACGCACCCACCTGGGCCGACCGGGTCATGGAGTACATCGGGGAGTACGGCATCGCCGCTGGACTCGTCGTCCTGGCCCTGTGGGCCTGGTGGGGCGTCACGCGCAAGCGGGAGAGTCGGGAGGAGGCCCTCGGCGGCTTCGCCGGACTGATCTGGGCCCCGGTGGCGGCGCTGATCGCGCTCGCGGTCAACATCCCCATCCGCGGCCTCGTGGAGCGGCCGAGACCCTTCCTGGAGCACAAGAGCGTGGAGCCGCTCGTCGCGGGCAAGACGGACTTCTCCTTCGTGAGCGACCACGCCACGCTCACCATGGCCATCGCCGTCGGCATCTTCATGGTCCAGCGCAAGCCCGGTCTCGTCGCGATCGCGCTGGCCCTCCTGGAGGGCTTCTGCCGCGTCTACATGGGAGTGCACTACCCCACGGACGTCATCGGCGGACTCGCCCTGGGTACCGCCGTGGCGCTGCTGCTGGCTCCGGTCGCGATGTGGGCCCTGACCCCGGTGGTGCGGGGCGCGGCCCGGAACTCCCGCCTGGAGACACTGCTGTGGGCGGGCGCCGCTGCCGCCGCCGTCGGTGCCGCGGGCAGCCGGGCGGTGGACCGCCGGAGCCGGGAGGAGCCGCGCCGCACCAAGGACCGCGACCTGGCGGCCTGAGCCGGACCTGCGGCCCGGCCCGAGGTGCCCTGCGGCCCGCAGCGGTCCTGAGCCGTCCGGGTCGACCGCACCGCCGTGGACCGGTCCCCGAAGCGAAGCTTCTACAGCGCCCCCGCCGCACCGTCCGGCGGGGGCGCCGGCGTGTCGGCGGCGCCGTGGTCCCGCAGATGCGCGTGGCTGTCCTCCCGGGCGCGGTCGCGGGCCCGGCGGGCGGGACCGCGCCAGCCGCAGGCGCACGCGGCGGCGCAGAAGGAGCCCCGTTCCGTCAGCGACGTGCCGTGCGGCGCCGCGGCGGTCGGCGGATGTGCCGGGTCCGGCTGGTGTTCGGGAGCTAGCTCTCGCACGTGACCACCGTACGCGGACCGTGACGGGCTTCCCAGGGGGCTCGTTGAACGGTCGGATCCGGACCGGCCCGCGAAACCGGTACGGCGGCGACCGGGAGCGAGGGGTCGGCTAGATGGCAGTGCGTCGGCACATCCGAGGGGGCAGGGTGCCCGCCCCGCTCGCGGTGGTGGCGCTCGGGGCGATGCTGCTCTCGCCGGTGGGGTGCTCGGGCGAGGGCGCGGTGCTGACCGCGGGGCCGCCCGCTGCCGGGCCCGCGCGGCCCGGCCGTGCCGCTGTGGTGGCGGCGGCCGACGAGTTGGCCCGCGCGGGGACGGCGCGGGTGCGGACGGCGATGGAGATGGTCAGCGGCCACACCCGGGTCACCATCGAGGGCAGCGGCGCGTTCGATCTGGCGGCCCGTACCGGGCGGCTCCGGGTCACGCTGCCGTCCGGTACGGACGGGGCGCTGCCGGGGGAGCGCAGGCGGGTGCGTGAGCTGATCGCGCCGGGCGCGCTCTACATGCGCAACCGCGCGGGGGTGCCGGCCGACAAGTGGGTGCGGGTGGACACCACCGGACTGCCGGACGGGAATTTGGTGACGGGCGGTGCGACCGATCCGGTCACCGCCGCACAACTGCTGCGGGGCGCGCGCCGGGTGGCCTACGAGGGGGTCACCGAACTGGGCGGCACCCGGGTGTGGCACTACAGCGGCCTGGTCGACATCGAGCGGGCGGCGGCGGGGGCACCACCGCGGGCGCGGCGCCAGCTGCGGGCGGCGGAGAAAGGGTTCTCCGGCCACACGGTGCCGTTCGACGCCTATCTGGACGCGCAGTCGCGACTGCGGAAGGTGCAGCACCGCTTCGACTTCGCCGCGGATCCGGACAGTCCTCCGGACGCGGACTACACGGTCACCTCGACGACGGAACTCCACGACTTCGGTACGCGGGTGCGGATCAGGATGCCGGAACCCGGCGACATCTGGACGGGCCGGATCGCCGCGCCGTAGCGGTCGGCGGGCGGGGCGCATGCGATGCCGTACCGGTAAATGATTCGGAAGTGCCATGCGCCCGGGCGGCCGCCTCCCTAGGCTGGGGGGCTGGGCCGAGGCCCGGCCGCGGCGCTCCGCCCGGTGGATCCGTGCAGCACGGGAGGTGATACGTGTGCCCGTACCGAAGCGTGACGGCAGGGGCGACGGCCGTGGGGGCCGCTGCCGACGGCGTTCGCTGATGCAGGACCACGTCGCTCTCGCCGAGATCGAGCTGTGCGGCGAGCTGATGATCGCCGCGTCCGCCGCCGAGGGGCCGCTGAGCGCGGCCCGGATCGACGAGGTGCTGCGGCGCGCGGCGGACGGGTTCGACGAACTGCCCCGCTCGTCCGCCTGCTGACGAAGGCGTCCGCCAGCTACCGGGGACGTCCGCCCGCTGACGGGGACGTCCGGGCGTCCCGGTCCCCCCGCCCGCAGCGTTCGGGTTCCGGCTTCTCCGGGCCCGGCTCACCGGTTCCCGTCCCCTGGTGGTTCCCGTCGGCTCGGCGCGGGCGCAGGGGCGGGGACGGCGGTTGCTCAGGTGCGCAGCAGGCGGGCGATGGCGGCGGTGGCCTCCTCGACCTTGGCGTCCATCTCGGCGCCGCCGTCCAGCGCGGCGTGGGCCACGCAGTGCCGCAGGTGCTCCTCGAGGAGCTGGAGTGCGAAGGACTGCAGGGCCTTGGTGGACGCGGAGACCTGGGTGAGTATGTCGATGCAGTAGACGTCCTCGTCCACCATGCGCTGCAGGCCGCGGATCTGGCCCTCGATGCGGCGCAGTCGCTTGACGTGAGCTTCCTTGTGCTTGGTGTAGCCGTGCTCGCCGGTGGCCGCGTGGGCCGAGCAGCACTGCGAGGTGGCCTGGGCCACGGTCCCGGGGTCCGTCGTCGCGGCGTCGGAGCCCGCCGGGCCGGTCGGGTCCGTGTCCGGCGTCACGGTCTCCGGCGTGTCCGGTGTGGTCTGCGGCGACGTCATGCGGTCCTCCCGGGTGGGTGGTGCGGGGCGGTCGGGCCCTGACACCGAGGGCTTGATACCCCTGACGGGTATATGATACCGGACTTCTCGGAGCCCGGTTCGGAGCGCGAGTCTCCATGGGTGACACTGGGGACGCCGGTTCGCCGTGGCCGGATGATGCGCCTAGCATCAACGAGACCGTCATCGATGCACCCCGAGGACCCCCAGTGCGCTTTCGTCTGACCCCCAGGGAGACGAGCTTCTACGACATGTTCGCGGCCTCCGCGGACAACATCGTGACCGGCTCCAAGCTCCTCATGGAACTGCTCGGCGCTGAATCCTCCGCGCGCACCGAGATCGCTGAACGGATGCGCGCGGCGGAGCACGCGGGGGACGACGCGACGCACGCGATCTTCCACCAGCTCAACTCCTCCTTCATCACGCCGTTCGACCGCGAGGACATCTACAACCTGGCGTCCTCCCTCGACGACATCATGGACTTCATGGAGGAGGCCGTCGACCTCGTCGTCCTCTACCAGATCGAAGAGCTCCCCAAGGGGGTCGAGCAGCAGATCGAGGTGCTGTCCCGGGCCGCCGAGCTGACCGCGGAAGCGATGCCGAACCTGCGGACGATGGACAACCTCACCGAGTACTGGATCGAGGTCAACCGGCTGGAGAACCAGGCCGACCAGATCCACCGCAAGCTGCTGGCCCATCTGTTCAACGGCAAGTACGACGCCATCGAGGTCATGAAGCTCAAGCAGGTCGTGGACGTGCTGGAGGAGGCCGCCGACGCCTTCGAGCACGTGGCCAACACCGTCGAGACCATCACGGTCAAGGAGTCCTGACGTTCCGTGGACACCTTCGCGCTGATCGTGACCGTCGGTGTCGCGCTCTTTTTCACGTATACGAACGGCTTCCATGACTCCGCGAACGCCATCGCGACGTCGGTCTCCACTCGGGCGCTGACCCCGCGGGCTGCCCTGGCCATGGCTGCGGTGATGAACCTCGCGGGCGCCTTCCTCGGCAGCGGCGTCGCCAAGACCGTGAGCGAGGGGCTGATCGAGACCCCGCACGGCGACAGCGGCATGGCCATCCTGTTCGCCGGCCTGGTCGGTGCCATCGTCTGGAACCTCATCACCTGGTATTACGGACTGCCCTCGTCCTCCAGCCACGCTCTCTTCGGCGGTCTGGTGGGCGCGGCGCTGGCCGGCAGCATCGCGGTGCACTGGTGGGGGGTCTTCGGGAAGATCGTCGTCCCGATGTTCCTCTCGCCGCTGGTCGGTCTGCTCGTCGGCTATCTGGTGATGTGCGCCATCATGTGGATGTTCCGCAAGGCGAACCCGCACCGTGCCAAGCGGGGATTCCGCATCGCGCAGACCGTCTCGGCGGCCGGAATGGCGCTCGGACACGGCCTCCAGGACGCGCAGAAGACCATGGGCGTGGTCGTCATGGCGCTCACCATCGCCGATGTGCAGCAGCACAACGAGATCCCGATCTGGGTCAAGTTCGCCAGCGCCGCCATGCTGTCGCTGGGCACCTACGCGGGCGGGTGGCGCATCATGCGGACCCTGGGCCGGCGGATCATCGAACTCGACCCGCCGCAGGGTTTCGCGGCCGAGACCACCGCGGCCTCCGTGATGTACTCCGCGTCCTTCATGTTCCACGCGCCCATCTCGACCACCCACGTGATCACTTCGGCGATCATGGGTGTCGGCGCCACCAAGCGGGTCAGCGCGGTGCGCTGGGGAGTCGCGAAGAACATCATCCTCGGCTGGTTCATCACCATGCCGGCCGCCGCCTTCTCGGCGGCGGTGATCTACTGGGCGATCAAACTCGTCTTCGGCTGACGGCTGACGGCTGACGGCTGACGGCGGGCCTGGCCCGGTGGCCGACGGGGCGCGGTGTGCCGCCGACCGCGGTCGGCTCGACCGCCGGCCCGCTTGGCGGCCGCGCCGCCCGACCGCCCGCCATGCCGTGCCCCACGTGCCCCACGGGCCCCGACCAGCACCCAGCCCCAGGCAGCCAGCCCCAGGCACCCAGGCGCCGGCCCCGGAACCCGCCCGGAGGCCCCCGCCCCGACCCGCCCCGACCCGCCCCGGTCCGGTCCTGGCCTGGCGCAGGCCTTCAGCAATGCGCCGCCCCCGCCCCGCGTCTCCCCGCAGCGCGGGAAGGGACGGGGCGGGGGCGGAGGGCCCGCGGTGGCACCGCCATGCAGCACCGCGGGCGGTCGGTGACCCACCCGGGCCCGGCAGGGCCGGGTGGGATCAGCCGCAGCGGCCGGATCGACCAGCCGCAGCAGCCGGGAGCGACGGGCGGAACCGGCCGGAAGGCACCAGCCGGAGCCCGGCCGGCCGGATCAGCCGAAGCGGCCGGAGATGTAGTCCTCGGTCGCCTGGACGGTCGGGTTGGAGAAGATGCGTTCCGTGTCGTCGATCTCGACGAGCTTCCCGGGGGCGCCCACCTCGGCGAGGTTGAAGAAGGCGGTGCGGTCGGAAACGCGCGCCGCCTGCTGCATGTTGTGCGTCACGATCACGATGGTGAAGCGCGACTTCAGCTCGCCGATCAGGTCCTCGATCGCGAGGGTGGAGATCGGGTCGAGCGCCGAGCAGGGCTCGTCCATCAGCAGCACCTGCGGTTCGACGGCGATGGCCCGGGCGATGCACAGCCGCTGCTGCTGCCCGCCGGAGAGGCCCGAACCGGGCCGGTTCAGCCGGTCCTTGACCTCGTTCCACAGGTTGGCGCCCTTGAGGGAGCGCTCGACGACCTTGTCGAGGTCCTTCTTCCGGTGGTCGCCGTTGAGCCGCAGGCCCGCCGCGACGTTCTCGTAGATCGACATGGTCGGGAAGGGGTTGGGCCGCTGGAAGACCATGCCGACGGTGCGGCGCACGGAGACGGGGTCGACGCCCGGCCCGTACAGGTCCTCGTCGTCCAGCATCACCTTGCCCTCGACGCGGCCGCCGTTGTTGACCTCGTGCATGCGGTTGAGGGTGCGCAGGAAGGTGGATTTGCCGCAGCCGGAGGGGCCGATGAAGGCCGTCACGGAGCGGGGCTCCACGGTCATGGATATGTCGTCGATGGCGCGGAAGCTGCCGTAGTAGGCGGAGAGGCCGCTGACGTCGATGCGCTTGGCCATGGGAATCACTCTCTTAGTGCTTGGGGGCCTTCCAGCGGGCGATGCCGCGGGCGACCAGGTTGAGGATCATCACGAAGGCGATCAGGACGAGGGCGGCTGCCCAGGCGCGGTCGTAGGACGCCTCGTTGCCGAGGGCCCACTGCTCGTAGATGAAGTACGGGAGCGAGGACTGCGCGCCGTCGAAGGGGTTGTTGTTGATCTCGGCGGAGCCGAAGACCAGCAGCAGGATCGGGGCCGACTCACCGGCGATGCGCGCGACGGCGAGCATGATGCCGGTGGTGATGCCGCCGACCGCGGTCGGCAGCACGACCTTGATGATCGTCTTCCACTTCGGTACGCCCAGCGCCAGCGACGCCTCGCGCAGCTCGTTGGGGACGAGCTTGAGCATCTCCTCCGTCGAGCGCACGACGATCGGCATCATCAGGATCGCCAGCGCCATGGCGCCCGCGAAGCCGGAGTAGCCGAAGTCGAGAATGATGATCCAGAACGAGAGGATGAACAGACCGGCGACGATCGAGGGGATGCCGGTCATGACGTCCACGAAGAAGGTGATGGCCTTGGCCAGTCGGCCGGTGCCGTACTCGACCAGGTAGACCGCGGTCAGCAGCCCGAGGGGCGCCGCGATCAGAGTGGCCAGACCGACCTGCTCCAGGGTGCCGATCAGGGCGTGGTAGATGCCGCCGCCCGGCTCCAGCGTGATCACGCCGCTCATGGAGTGGGTCAGGAAGTAGCCGTCCAGGACCTTCGCGCCGCGGACGAGCGTCTCCCACAGCAGCGAGGCCAGCGGGACGACGGCCAGCAGGAAGCAGACCCAGATGACGCTGGTCGCCAGCCGGTCCTTGGCCTGCCGGGTCCCCTCGACGGTGCCCGCGAGCACCGCGGTGAGGCCGAGGTAGAGGACGGCGGCGATCAGTCCCCACTGCAGGCGGCTGTCCAGCCCGCCCACCAGTCCGATTCCGATGCCGAGCACGGCGGCGACGGCGGCCAGGCCGAGCGGGGCCCAGCGCGGCAGCCGCGGCTGCCGCAGGGTGCTCACCGGCGGTGCCGCCCTGTCGACGGGGGCGTCGGCCACAGCGGTCCGGCTCATGCGTTCGCTCCCGAGTACTCCTTGCGGCGCGCGATGATCAGCCGGGCCGCACCGTTGACCAGCAGGGTGATGACGAAGAGGACCAGGCCGGAGGCGATCAGTGCGTCCCGGCCGGTGGAACCGGCCTCCTTGAAGCCGGCGGCGATGTTCTGCGCGAAGGTGCCGCCGCCGGGCTCCAGCAGGCTGGCCTTGATCAGGAAGCTGGGGGAGAGGACCGTGGCGACGGCCATCGTCTCGCCCAGCGCGCGGCCCAGGCCCAGCATGGAGGCGCTGATGACGCCGGAGCGGCCGAAGGGCAGCACCGACATGCGGATGACCTCCCACCGGGTGGCACCCAGTGCGAGGGCCGCCTCCTCCTGCATCTTCGGCGACTGCCGGAAGACCTCGCGGGAGACGTTGGTGACGATCGGCAGAATCATGATCGCGAGCAGGATGCCGACCGTGAAGAGCGAGCGCGCGGCGCCGCCGTGGTAGGTGAAGAGCCCCGTCCAGCCGAGGTAGGTGTCCAGCCAGGTGTAGAGGCCGGTCAGGTGCGGGACGAGGAAGAGCGCACCCCACAGGCCGTACACGATCGAGGGAACGGCGGCCAGCAGGTCGATGACGTAGCCGAGCGGCGTCGCCAGCTTGCGTGGCGCGTAGTGCGAGATGAACAGGGCGATGCCGACGGCGACCGGCACCGCGAGCACCATCGCGAGGAGGGAGCTGGCGACGGTGCCGAAGGCGAGGACGGCGATGCCGAAGCGGGGCGGGTCCGCGTTGGCGTCCCATTCGAAGCTGGTGAGGAAGTTGGCCTCGTCGGCGCCGATGGCGAGGGCTGCCCGCCAGGTCAGGAAGACGGCGATCGCTGCCATGATCGCCAGGAGGGTGATTCCGGATCCCCGGGAGAGCCCGAGGAATATTCGGTCACCCTTGCGTGTGGCGCCCTTCGCGGAGGCCGCTGTCGCGGGAGGGGTTTCGGTAGCCATGGTCTCTCCGGTCTGACGGTGCGGGCCGTTGTGCGCGGTGTGGCTGCGCGGCACGGCCCCTTGGCGGTGCACCGGATCGTTCGCACCCCGAGTATCGGGACTTTCGTGATATTCAGGGCGCGGGTTTGCGTGGGGGAGTGGACGGCGGTGCGCGGGGCACCGCCGGTCCACACCGTCGGGGTCCCGCCGTGGCGGCGGGGTCTGCTCAGCTCAGGCCGTCGATGGTCGAGCGGACCTTGGTGACGATCTCGTCGGGGATGGGGGCGTAGCCCTTCTCCTTGAGGGCCTTCTGGCCGTCCTCGCTCGCGGTGTACTTGAGGAAGGACTTCGTCGCGTCCAGCGACTCCTTCTTGTTGCCCTTGTCGCAGGCGATCTCGTACGTCACCAGGACGATCGGGTAGGCGCCCTCGGACTCGGTCTTGTAGTTCAGCTCCAGGGAGAGGTCCTTGCCCTGGCCCACGACCTTGGCGTCCGCGATGGCCTTGGAGGCGTTGTCGGCGGTGGCGTCGACGGGCTCCTCGGCACCGGTGTCCAGCTTGACCGTGTCCAGGTCGTTGCCGGTGGCGTAGGAGAGCTCCGCGTAGCCGATGGAGCCGTCGTTCTGCTTGACGTTGGTGGCGATGCCGGAGGAGCCGTCGGCGCCCTGGCCGCCCTTGCCCGCCCAGGCCTTCTCCGGCTCGTGCTTCCAGGAGGAGGGCGCGGCGGTGTTGAGGTACTTGGTGAAGTTGTCCGTGGTGCCCGACTCGTCGGACCGGTGGAACGCCTGGATCTTCTTGCCGGGGAGCTTCGCGTCCGGGTTGAGCTTCTTGATCGCGGGGTCGTTCCACTTGGTGATCTTCGAGTCGAAGATCTTGGCCAGCGTGTCCGCGTCCAGCACCAGCCCGTCGACGCCCTCCAGGTGGTAGGTGACCGCGATCGGGCCGCCGACCATCGGCAGGTCGATGCCCTGGCCGCCCTTGCAGACCTTCTTGGACTTGGCGACCTCGTCCGGCTTGAGCGCCGAGTCGGAGCCCGCGAAGGCGGTCTTGCCCTGCAGGAACTCCTGGATGCCCGCGCCCGAGCCGGTGGGCTTGTAGTTGATCTGGGTGTTGCCGCAGGCGGACTGGTAGGTCTGCGTCCAGATGTCCATGGCGTTCTTCTGGGCGCTGGAACCGGAGGCGAGGAGGTTGCCCTCGCCCTCGCACTTGATCTTGCTGGCCGCCTTCGTCGTGTCGCTGCCGGAGCCGCCGGAGTTGTCGTCCGAGCCGCAGGCGCTCAGGGCCAGGGCGCCACAGACCGTGAGGGCGCCGACGGCGGCGGTGCGGAGCCGGAGTGTGCGCTGAAGCTTCACTTTCGTTCAGTTCCTTCCTGGGCCCGGGAGCGACGGCCGGCCGGCCGTCGGGTTCTCTGGCTACGGGGCGCGGTTCCTGAACCAGGCTGTGCCGCGCGCTTGGTAAGGCCGAAATTAGACAGATCAGGTGAAGCGGCTGACGGAGCTGAGTGAACGCCGAGTGAACCTCGGCGGTCAGCCCGGTGCCCCTCCGAGGGGGCCGCTCCGTGGCGGCGCCTGTGGATACTCGTCAGTACATTCCTCTGTTCTCTTCCGGCCGGGCATGGCACTATCACGCTGCGTCGGCCAAAGTTGACCACATTCAGGGGGTGGCCCGGGTGATACGGCCGCAGACCAGCTCGACCCTCCCGTCCGTCCGGTACGGGCTCGTGGCGGCCTGCACCATGGCGCTGCTGGCCGGACTCGGACCGGGCACCGCGTACGCCGCGCCGGGGAAGCCGGATCCCGGCGGCACCCGGCCCGGTTCCGGGGCCGAGGCCGACGAGCCGGGCGGCACCGGCAAGCCGACCCTCGAGCAGATCCGCAAGCAGATCGAGAAGCTGCACGACAAGGCCGGTTCGGCGACGGACGCCTACAACGCGGCCGAGGCCGCCGTCGACAAGCAGCAGAAGCACATCGTCAAGCTGGCCAAGCGCATCGAGTCCACCCAGGGCGAACTGGACGAACTCAATAAGTCGGCCGGTGCCATGGCCCGGGCGCAGTACCGCAACGGCGGCATGCCGGACGCCGCCACGCTGATGCTCGGCGACGATCCGGAGAAGTTCCTGCAGGGCGTCTCCCTGGCCCGCAAGGGGCAGCACGCCACACGCGGGCTCCTCGGCTCCCTGACCAGGACCCGCGCCCGGCTCCGCGGGTACTCGGCGGACGCCACCGACGAGTGGGAGAAGCTGGAGCGGAACCGCAGGAAGAAGGCCGCGGCCAAGAAGAAGATCACCGCGCAGTTGAAGCAGGCCGAGAAGATCGAGTCAGGCCTGAAGAAGGAGGAGCGGGAGCGGCTGCGTGAGCTGCAGGACGAGGCCGCCAGGGCGCGACAGGCCGAGTGGATCGGGTCGGGAGTGCTGAAGGGCCTCGACGGCAAGGCGTCCCCGGCCGGGCGGCGCGCCGTCGAATGGGCCACCAAGCAGCTCGGCAAGGACTACGTCTGGGGTGCCGAGGGCCCGGACACCTTCGACTGCTCCGGACTGACCATGCGGGCCTGGGAGGCGGCGGGGGTGCGGATCCCGCGCACCTCGCAGGAGCAGTGGAAGCAGTTGCCGCACGTCCCGGTCCGGAAGATGCGCCCCGGTGATCTGATCATTTATAAGAAGGACGCCAGTCACGTGGGGATCTACGTCGGTGACGGCGCGTTGCTGCACGCCCCGCGCACCGGTCGGCAGATCACCGTCGAGGGTGCGGGGAGCATGCCGATCCTGGGCGTCGTCCGTCCGGACAAGTAGTTCCACATCCGTCCGATCGGGCCGGGCCTCTCCTCGCCCGACGAAAGGGCGCCTTGTCCGGATTTCGCAGGCCGCTCGGCAGTCATAAGGCGCTCTTTGCGCGGACGGAAGGGTGTTCACCGCGAAAAGCAGGACGGGCGGGCACATGCCGGGCGAGGTGTGGGGCCGGCGCGGTCGGCCCGTTTTCCAGCGCGTGAGCTTGGTCATGTGGGGGCGGGGAAAACGGGTCCATAGCGGCGTGAATTCCCGTCGAGGCGTGGGCATATGACAGTGACGGATTATCGTCGGCCATTCCGTCCATCCGCAGGCGGACGCTAAGGTCCTGTCCGACAGCCCGGGATGACGAGCGCCCACCACCGCGCGCCGTTCCGGGCTCACCCATGGTGGCCGCCGTTCGGCGCGCACACCACGCCCTCGGGGGAGGGAGAGGTTTTCAGCATGCCCGTAAGCGCGCCCCAGGCCGGGGCGGTGGCACAGGCCGCCGACGCGTCGGCCCGGCAGGCCGCGCAGGGACCCGGCAGCAGCCTGACCCTGCTGGTCGTCGAGGACGATCCGGCCGGTGCGCTGAGCGTGCCCCGCATGCTCGACGCGTACGGTCGGCCCGTGCGGGTCCGTACCGCCCGCAACCTCACCGAGGCCGCACGGCTGCTCACCGACGACGTCCACTGCATCCTGCTGGACCTCGCACTGCCGTGCGAGCTTCGCGGGCAGGCGGAGGAGGCCCCGTTCGAGGGTCCCGCAGTCGAGACGGCGCAGACCGCGCCCGTGCCCGAGCCCGGCACCCCCGGAGACGCGGGAGCGGGCGCCGCCGCCGCTGAGGCCGGGTCCGGTGCCGCGGCGGGGGCCGGTGCCGCATCCGGCGCACCCGCACCCGCATCCGCATCAGCATCCCAGGGTTCCGGAGCTTCGCCCCTTCCCGGTTCCGGACCGGCTCCGGACTCCGACGAGCTGCACATCCTGCACCGCGTCCTGCGGATGGCGCCGCGGCACGCCGTCCTGGCGCTCACCGACGGCAGTGACGCGGAACGGGCCGCAGAGGCCGTCCGGGTCGGTGCCCAGGACTATCTCTTCCGCGACGAACTGGACGGCAGACTGCTGATGCGCGCCGTCCGCTACGCCGTGGAGCGCAAGCGGGCCGACCTGGCCCAGCGCCAGCTCACCGAGAGTCGGCTGCGGGCCCAGGAGAACGCCCGGCTGGAGCGCGGCCTGCTGCCCCGGCCGCTGCTGGAGGGCAGCGACCTGCGGTTCGCCGCCAGGTACCGGCCCGGCCGCTCCCGTGCGCTGCTGGGGGGCGACTTCTACGACACCGTCCGCACCCCGGACGGCGTCGTCCACGCGATGATCGGCGACGTGTGCGGCCACGGACCGGACGAGGCGGCGCTCGGCGTCGAGCTGCGGATCGCATGGCGTGCCCTGACCTTCGCCGGACTGTGCGGGGACGCGCTGCTGAGCACGCTGCAGAAAGTGCTGGAGAACGAGCGGAGCAGCGAGGAGATCTTCGCGACGCTGTGCACCGTCGACATCGCAGCCGACGGCCGCAGCGCGGGCGTCTGCCTGGCCGGGCACCCTTCGCCGCTGTTCGCCGGGGCCGACGCGAGTGCGGCGCCCCGGCTGCTGCCCGAAGGGGAGAACGGCCCGGCGCTCGGACTGCTGCCGCAGGCCCGCTGGCCCCGCCGCCAGGTCCGGCTGGACCGCTCCTGGAGTCTGATGATGTACACGGACGGGCTGATCGAGGGCCGGGTGCACGGCGGCCGCGCCGAGGAGTCCCGCGCCGGGGCGGGCTCCGCCGAGGGCACCGGGCCGAGCCGGGAGCGGCTCGGCCAGCAGGGGATGCTCGACATCGTGGCCCGGCGGATGGCCGAGGGCGCGCAGGGCGAGCGGCTGCTCGACGGGACGATGGACGAGGTGCGCCGGCTCAACGGTGGCGAGCTGACCGACGACGTTGCCGTCCTGCTGCTGGACCGGGGCCGTCATACCTAGTTCCCGGGCCCGTCACGCCTGGCGTCCCGGGCCCGTCACGCCTGGCGTCCCGAGGCCGTCAGGCCTGGCGGCCCGGGCCCGCGGCCGGATCGTGCTCCGGCGCCCCGTCCGGCTCCCGCCGCGCGCGTTTCCCGGGGCTTCCGCCGATCGTGCTCAGGATTCCCCATGGATCTTGCACGGCACCGGACGGCCGCGTCGGCGGCCGTCGCCGGAGACCGGGCCACGAGCGGTCACCTGTCCGCGGGAGGTCACCTGCCCCCGGGAAGTCACCTGCCGTTGAACGGTCCGTACGGACCGTCGCTGCTGCTGCCGCCGCGCGGGCGGCGGTCCCGGCCGTTGCCCATGACCTGCTTGAGCGCCGGACGGGCGTCGACGATGTAGATGATCGTGGCGATCAGCCCGATGATCTGCAGCAGGAACATCTGCACCACGAGGTTCACCAGGACGGCGATCCCCAGGATGATCAGCCAGAACTGCTTGTTCTGCTTGTCCGCGGCCCGGAAGGCGTCCTCGCGCCGGAAGGCGGCGTCCACGAACGTGAACACCGCCAGGGCGAGCAGCGCAATGCTGATCAGCCCGAAGACAGTGGCCTGAAAGCCCGCCAACAGCATGGTGCTCACACTCCCGGTCGGTGTCGGTGCCTTGCTCGGTCGCCTCGGTCGCAGTCGTCGTCGCGGCGGTCACGTAGCTCGGAGGGATGGCGGAGGACTCGAAGGGGCTTGCCGCAACCGTACCGCAGCGCTCGCGGAACGGGCCGGGACCGCGTAGGGTGCCCGGCCCGTTCCGTCCCGGGTGCGGCTCGGCTCAGGAATCGGACTTCGGAGCCGACTTCCGGGTGCCGGAGCCGGTGGAGCGGGCCGCGCCCGTCTTCTTGGCGCCGGAGGATGCGGTGGAGCCGGCCGCGGACTTGGTGCCGCCGCCCGCGGTGCTCTTCGCGCCCGCGGTCCCGGTGCTCTTCGCGGTCGTGCTCTTGCTCGCGCTCTTGCCGGAGGAGGCGGAGTCGGCGCTGCCGCGGGTGCCGTCGGCGGACCCGGCGGAGGTGCCGCGGGGGTCGGCTCCGGAGGTTCCCGCGGTCTCCTCGGCCGGCGGCTCGGCGATCTTGACGGACTGGGCCGGCTCGCGCTCGACGGTCACCTCGGGGGTGTCGCCCTCGCTCTCGCCGCGCCAGTTCTTGACGGCCTCGCGGCCGCGCACGGCCAGCTCGTCGTACGTCTCCCGCGCCTTGACCGCGTACTCCGCGGCGACGCCGACCCCCTGCAGCGCCAGGTGCTGGGCCTGCTCGCGGAGCTTCTTGATGTCGGTGTCCAGCCCGCCGAGGGTCTCGCTCACCTTGACCTGGGTCTCCTTGGCCTGCTGGGTGAGCCGCGCCTGCACCTCCTTGGGGTCCGTCTCCCGGACCGCGGCGAGGGCCTGCGGCGCCTCTTCGCGGAGCTTGTCGACGACGCCCGCGGCGACGTAGAGGGGGGTCGGGTCGGTGAGGGTCTTGCGCAGGTCGTTCGCGATGGGCATGAGGGTTCGCCTTTCGTGGCTCAACTCGCCTGATGAGGCCGTCCGTCGCGAGGGGGCCGACGCCCGCGGTCCGGTGCCGGTGGCCCGCACCGTCGCGGCCCCTCGCTGTCCTTGCTCAGCTTGTTGTGCTTACTCCGCCTGCCGGGGCTCCGTCGCGGGTGCCTGCGCTGCCGCGGGCGGGTCCGCCGCGTCGGGAGCGGCTGCCCGCTGCTGCGCGTTCTCCTTGCGGAAGGACTCGTAGATCTGGAGCAGCGCCTGCTTCTGCTGCTCGTTGATCGTGGAGTCCGCGAGGATCGCGGCCGGAACCTGCAGCAGGTCCTCCCGGTCCCGCTCGTCGAGGATTCCGGCCTGCACGTACAGCGACTCCGCCGAGATCCGCAGCGCCCTGGCCAGTTGCTGCAGGATCTCCGCGCTGGGCTTGCGCAGGCCGCGCTCGATCTGGCTCAGATACGGGTTCGAGACACCGGCGGCCTCCGCGAGCTGCCGCAGCGACAGCTTCGCGGTCCGCCGTTGTTCCCGCAGGAACTCGCCGAGGTTCCCGACGTTGAGCGAGGCCATGCACACAGCATGCACCCGATCGCTAACTATTGCAAGCACCTTGCTTGCAAGTGTGTGCCACGATCTTCGCGGGCTGCTGCGCTGTGACCGGGTGAGACAGGTGTCCGTTCTCAGTAGACGGGGCGAGTCCCAGCACTTCTGGCGAACGACGTGGCGGAGTCCCGGCGAAGCTGGCCGGCCTGTTGTCCTGCCTCGCCGAAACCGGCGGATCCCACTCGTTCTCAGTCGTGCTGTCGGATGCTCTTTCGTAGCGCTCTGAGCGGCTGTCCGCTCTCGCTCCAGTGGCTGGCCAGGGGCCTCCTGTGGATCAAAATCCAAGTGTTGAGCTGGTTCGCACTCGTATACTCGTGCGAGTTCATGGAGGGGGAGGTGGAGACAGTGAAGCTTGCTGAGGCACTGGCAGAACGTGCGGAGGCGACGCGCCGGGTAGAACAGTTGCGAGCGCGCGTCGTCAGCAGTGCGCGGTACCAGGAAGGGGAGGCGCCTGCCGAGGATGCTGCCCAGTTGTTGGCTGAGGCCGGTGAGGTGCTGAGCGCTCTGGAAACGTTGATCCGGCGGATCAATCGGACCAATGCCACCGTGGAGATGGGTCCCGACGGCACGCTCACCGATGCCCTCGCACGCCGGGATGTCCTGCGGTTGCGCCACTCTGTGGTCACCGCGGCGGCGGACGCGGCGGCGGGTAGCGGCGCGCGGGGGTACGGCCGGCAACTCCGGTCCGAGCTGATGATGCTTTCCGCGCTTCCGGTCGCGGAACTGCGAGGTCAGGCGGATGTTCTCGCGCGGGAGATCCGCGAGGTCGATGTGCGGATCCAGCGTACGAACTGGGAGGTGGATCTGCTGGACTGAGTAGTCCAGCAGGCGGGGACGATGTGGAGCAGGTAGCAGCTTCGGAGGCGTGCACACACCGAGGGCCGGCGGTTTCCGGCCCACTCCTGGCGCGTGAAGAGCAACGCAGGGGTTCGATTCCCCGTCAACAGTGCAGCTCAGCACGGCGTACAGGTAAAGGTGCACATCGCACAGCACATCACCACGTG
Organism: Streptomyces sp. NPDC006925; assembly: GCF_042869575.1. Taxonomy (NCBI): domain Bacteria; kingdom Bacillati; phylum Actinomycetota; class Actinomycetes; order Kitasatosporales; family Streptomycetaceae; genus Streptomyces; species Streptomyces sp. NPDC006925. Next base: position 74,489 of record NZ_JBIAGB010000026.1, on the reverse strand, counting down.
CAGATCCGAAGCGGTGAGGGCGGGTTCGGGGCTTCCCACATCGCAGCACCATGGACAACGGCGATCCGGGCGCAACGGGGGCATGCGAATGGCTGATCCGTACATCACGCTCAACGAGCTCGCCCAGGAGCTTCGGCCGATGTCGCAGGGCATCGAGTGGTTCGAGAGCCTCTCCGCTGAAGAGCAGTCCAACACCCTGCGCCTCCTGTCACATTTCTGCATTCAGGCTCGCGCCACCACCGAGGACGGCCCGGAGAGTATTCGCCGTTCCGGACTTCGCGCCACGCACACACCGGCAGTTCTGATCGCACGAGGGCGGATCGACCAGCAACTCGGGAAGATCGTCAGCCTCACCCCGCACGACGAGCGCCTCAAGTCATTCCGGCTACTGATCGCGGTGCTGGCCGTCGCCGACGGGCGTCGACGGGAGCGCTCTTGCGCCGACGGTTGCAGCCACGAATGGCATCGCCTGTCCGTCGACACCCTTGCCGAAACGCTGACCTGATTCCTCGCGCCGGTGCCCCTACCGGGCCAGCGGCCCCAGGGGAAACACCGCGCTCAGCCGAGGCAGTTTGCGCGCCGCCTCGGCTTCGCTCCGCACCTCCCACTGCTCGCCGAGCGGTCCTCGGCTACGCCCCGCATCGTCCCGCTCGGCTTCGACGGCTTGACAGAAGGCGTCGTCGCAGTCGTGAACACCGGTGAGGAGCCCGTACGCCTCCATGGCGACGTAGCGGCGCCCCGCGACGCCCGTCTGCCGACACCCGATCCGCGGCACCCCGCGACGCCCGTCTGCGGACACCTGAGCAGCCGCGCAGGAACGACCGCCTGTACCCGGGCGTGAGCGGGACGTACCGCGGAACTCCGTCGTGCCCGCGTCCGGGCGCCGCCCGTCGGCGTGACCCCGTCGGCGGGCGGCGTCCCGGCGGGCGCCGGATGCGTGGCGGTCCGCGTCGGTCCGGTCGGTCGCCCGTGCGAGGGTCAGCCGACCGGGGCGCCGAACCAGCGCGGCAGGCGGTCGAGCAGCTCCGCCTGGTCCTCGCCGGCCCAGGCCACATGCCCGTCCGGCCGCAGCAGGACGGCGGGTGCGTCCAGTTCCTCGGCGACATCCACGACGTGGTCGACCCGGTCGGCCCACCCCTTGACCGAGAGGCGGCCGGTCTGGTCGAGCAGCAGCCCGCGGCCACCGTGCAGCAGCGAGTAGAGCCGCCCCTGCTTCAGCTCCACGTCCCGCAGCCGCCGGCCGAGGAGTGCGTGACCGTCCTCGCCGAAGTCGTACCGGACCCCGATGGCGGTGAGCTTCTCGTTCAGGTACCGGTGCACCTCCTCGAAGTCCATCAGTTCCGAGACCAGTTGGCGCACCGCCAGCGGCCCTGGTTCGGTCGACAGCAACACCATCTGCGCACGGGCGTTGACCAGTACCTCGGCGGCCACCGGGTGCCGCTCTGCGTGGTAGCTGTCCAGCAGGCCCTCCGGCGCCCAGCCGTTGACCTCGGCCGCCAGTTTCCAGCCGAGGTTGAATGCGTCCTGGACACCGAGATTGAGTCCCTGCCCACCGGTCGGCGGGTGGATGTGCGCCGCGTCGCCCGCCAGCAGGACCCGGCCGGTCCGGTAGCGCTCGGCCTGCCGCGTGGCGTCGCCGAAGCGGGAGAGCCAGCGCGGCGAGTGCACACCGAGGTCGGTTCCCGCATGCACCCGGAGCTGCTGCTGGAACTCCTCGAGGGACGGCGGGACCGTGCGGTCCTCGGCCACTCCGGCGGCGGGCACGACGACGCGGTACACCCCGTCGGCGAGAGGCATGGCACCGAACAGGCGCTGCGTCTTGCGGACCTCCGTCATCACGCTGTCCAGCGTCTCCGCCGGGACACCCACCTCCATCTCGCCCAGCAGCGTGTCGACCCGGCTGGGCTCGCCGGGGAAGCCGACGCCGAGCAGCTTGCGCACCCTGCTGCGGCCGCCGTCGCAGCCGACCAGATAGCGCGAGCGCAGCCGGGTGCCGTCGGCCAGCTCCGCCGTCACCCCGTGCGCGTCCTGGTCCAGTCCGACCACCTCGCAGCCGCGCCGCAGCTCGGCGCCGAGCTCGACCGCGTGTTCCGTCAGCAGCTGTTCGGTGCGGGGCTGCGGGATGCTGAGGACGTACGCGTGCGCGGAGTCCAGGCGCACCTGGTGCGGTTTGCTGATGCCGGCGAAGAATCCGTTCAGCGGGTACTGCTTGCCCAGTGTGAGAAAGCGCTCCAGCAGACCGCGCTGGTCCATCATCTCGATACTGCGCACGTGCATGCCGAGCGCGCGGACCACCGTGGTCGGCTCCGCCTCCTTCTCCAGTACGACCACACGCACCCCGTGCAGCCGCAACTCCGCGGCCAGCATCAGTCCGGTCGGTCCGCCACCGGCCACGATCACGTCGATCATCGAATCCCCCACTTCCCTGGCTGCCTTCCGGCCAGCCGCTCCTCTGTTCCCGGAGCGCGACGCGACCCGCTGCGGCACCTCCGTGCCGGACGCCCGCCTCGGCGACGGCCTTTCGTGTCCCGCGTCCCGCTGTGGGGCGCACCGACGGCTCGCCCTGCGCGACCCGCCCGGCGACCAGCTCGCGAGCACACCCCATAAGCACACGTACTGCGCGAATCCCTGATTTACCCGGGTTCTGGTCTCGGGACGTGATTCTGGGGCATCACCGGGGCCTTGCCGCAAGGCCCCCACTGCGCTATACGTTGAGAGTGGCGGGGAGTGTGCAGCCTCCTCCGAACTGCGGTCCCGGCGCTGTCCGATGCGTCGTCCCCCACCGTGCGGCACCGTTCCGGGCCGCCTGGTGAACACCTCCCTCGGCTTCCGTTCTCCCTTCTCCGGCCGCTTCCGACCGGGCGCCTGACGGGATGTCGGTGCGGCGCCCGACGGGATGTCGGCGAGGCTCCGGTTCGGCAACCGCTCCGGCCCGGGGAACGTGCGTGACCGCGGAACGAAGGCGACGTGTCCGCCACCCCGCGCAGGCGGCCTGTCAGTCCAGGACCGCGGTGGCCTCGATTTCCACGAGGTGTTCGGGGACGTCCAGCGCCGCGACGCCCAGCAGCGTGGCGGGCGGGGCGGAAGCCGCTCCGGTTGCCGCCGCGCCCCTCGAGATCCCCTCCATGAGCTGGGGCATCTTGTCGGGCGTCCAGTCGACGACATAGAAGGTCAGCTTCGCCACGTTCTCGAAGACGCCGCCTACCTCGGCGAGCGCCGTTCCGATGTTGCGGTAGCACTGCTCGACCTGAGCGGCGAGGTCGCCCTGGCCGAGGGTGGTCCCTTCGGCGTCCCAGGAGACCTGTCCGGCGACGAAGACAAGTCGCGATCCGGATGAGATCGACACCTGCCGGTAGACGTCGATCGCGGGGAGTCCGGCGGGGTTCACGAGAGTGACGGGCATGCTGTGTGCCTCCTTGTGCGCGGGTCCGGGGTCCGCGCGGTCAGACCATGGGCGGTCTCCTACGGATACTCAGGAACCATAAGAGAGTGATGTCTGACGTGGAAGAACGCACTTCTCGGTGCCGTAGGCACCAGAAGGTGACCGTGCAGCTCCCGGCCGGTTCGGCCTTGGCGGTCGCCCTCTTGCTCTTCCCGCCTCCGAGGGTGCGGAGCGCATCACCGGCTTGGGGCCGACGGGGGGGCGGTCGGGTCGGCCGGGACTCCGGCCCCGGCCCCGGTCCGGTCAAGTCCTCGGCCCCGGTCCGGTCAAGTCCCCGGCCCCGGTCCGGTCAAGTCCCCGGTCCGGCCCCGGTCCGGCCCGGGCCCCGGTCCCCGTCCGGTCAAGTTCCGGGCTCGGTCCCGGCCCCCGTCCTGGGCTCGGCCTTCGCCGCGGCCTGATCCGTCGCCCGGCGTCCGGAGGAGCCGCGTGGCGGGCTGCGGAACGCCCCGGCCCGCGCGGCGAGTACCGCTGCGCGGGCCGCCTCTGCGGGCAGTGCCGGGTCGGGCGGGGCGTGCAGCAGTACCCGGTGGTGGTAGACGGGGGAGGTGGAACTCACCACCAGCTTCCGCGCTTCGACGGGCGGTTCCAGCTCTCCCCGCGCCACGGCCCGGTCCACGACCACGATGCAGCGGTCGTAGCGCTCCTCGCAGAACCGCCGCAGCGACCGCGCCGCTTCCGCCGAGCGGAAGGAAGCGGCGATCATGGCCAGTGCGACCGAGGGCTCCTCGGCCAACGCTTCCTGTACCTCGTCGTTCAGCGCCCGCAGGTCGCCCTCCAGGGAGCCGGTGTCGGGCGGACGCCAGTCGTCGTCGCCCGCCGCGTCGAGTGCGTCCGCCAGCAAGCCGCCCACGTCCCGCCAGCGCCGGTAGACCGTGGCGCGGTGCACGCCCGAGCGGGCCGCGACGGCGTCCACGGTCAGTCCGTCGAAGCCGTACTCGACCAGCAGCGGACCGACGGCCTCCAGTACCTTCTCGCGCACGCGCGCCGTGCGTCCGCCCGGCCGCCGGGCACCGGCGGCGCCCCGGGCCGCCCCGATGTCCCTGGGCGGCCCGCCGTCCCTGTCCGCTTCCGCGGCAGCGGCCGTGCCCCGGCTGTCCCGACTGTCCCCGCCCGTGCGGTCCGGCCCCGCTTCGCCGTCCGTGCCGCCCGGCTTCCGTGTGTGCCGGGCCGGCTTCCCCGGCCCGCGCTCCTCCGCTGTCACGTCACGCTCATCCCGCTTCCCCTCGCCTCGGCTCCGGCGACCCGTGTCCGTGACCCGGGTCCGTCCGGCTCCCGCGATTTCCCTCTTTTCCGCCTTGCCGTGACCGCGGTCGCCGTGCCAACATCTTATCGCGACAGGCGTCGCGATAAAAGCCCGCCGATCGCATCCCGAACCGTCACCCGTCGCGCACGCCGCGACACGGATGAGGAGTTGCCGATGCTCGACCAGAGCGTTCACCCGGTCCCGCGGTCCCCCTTGGCCGCTTCCTTCCTGATCGCTTTGGAGAACACGCATGGCTACCCGGATCACGGCTTCGGCCGTCACCAAGTCGTACGACGGCCGCACGGTTCTGGACGGAGCGAGCTGCTCCCTCTCGGCGGGTGAACGAGCGGGAATCGTCGGGGAGAACGGTTCCGGCAAGACGACCCTGCTCCGTCTGCTCGCGGGCCACGAGAAGCCGGACGTGGGAGAGGTCGTTCTGCACACCGAGGGAGGTGTGGGCTACCTCGCTCAGGATGCGCCGCTGCCTGCGGAGCTGACAGCCCAGCAGGTCATCGACGGCGCGCTGGGCGAGCTGCGCGCCATGGAGCGACGCCTGCGCACGCTGGAAGCGGCGATGGCGGAGGGCGAGAAGTCGGTCCTCTCCGAGTACGGGGACCTGCTGACCGCGTTCGAACTGCGGGGCGGATACGACGCCGAGGCCCGCGTCGAGCGCGCGCTGCACGGTCTCGGGCTGGGGCTCCTGCCCCGCGGCCGCACCGTCGGCGGCCTCTCCGGTGGCGAACGGGTGCGGCTCCGGATGGCCGCGCTGCTGGCCGCGAGCCCCGAGGTGCTGCTGCTGGACGAGCCCACCAACCACCTGGACGACGCCGCGCTTCGCTGGCTGGAGGAGCATCTGCGGACACGCCGCGGCACCACCCTCGCCGTCTCGCACGACCGCACCTTTCTGGAACGGGTCGCGACGACACTGCTCGAGGTGGACGGCGATCGCCGCACAGTCGTCCGCTATGGCAACGGCTATGCGGGCTATCTGGCGGAGCAGGCCGCAGCCCGCCGCCGCTGGGCCGAGGCGTACGAGCGCTGGCGGGCCGAGGCGGAACGGCTCCGGGAGGCCGCCGCCACGACGGCCCGCAGGGTGGCGCCCGGTAGGGCGATGAAGGACGGCAACAAGATGGCCTACGACCGGGCCGCCGGGCGCGTCCAGCATTCGCTGGCCGGACGGGTCCGCAATGCCGAGGAACGGCTGCGCCGACTGCTGGCGGACCCTGTGCCGCCTCCGCCGGTGCCGCTGCGCTTTGCGCCGGAGCTACGCGCCGGGGGACTGCGCGGCACGGTGCTGACGGCCGAAGGAGTCGCGGTCCGGGGCAGGTTGCCGCGGACCGACCTGGCGCTCGCGGCGGGCGAGCGGCTGCTGGTGACGGGGCCGAACGGCGCGGGGAAGAGCACACTGCTGAACGCCCTCGCCGGGAAGCCGGTACCGGACGCCGGCCGGGTCGCGCACCGGGGCACGATCGGCCACCTGCCCCAGGAGCCCGAGATCCCCGGCGGATCGGAGCAGACCCTGCTGGAGGCGTACGCGCACGGCCGTCCCGGGCCGCTTGCCGAGCACACCCGGCGGCTGCTGGCGCTGGGTCTGTTCGCCTCGGAGCGGCTGGAGGTGCCCGTCGCCCGGCTCTCCACCGGCCAGCGGCAGCGCCTGGCCCTGGCCCGGCTGGTGACCACGCCGGCCGACATCCTGCTGCTGGACGAGCCGACCAACCACCTGTCTCCCGCGCTGGTCGAGGAGTTGGAGGAGGCCTTGCACGCCTACGAGGGGGCGTTGGTCGTGGTGAGCCACGACCGCAGGCTGCGGCAGCGCTGGCGGGGTGCGCGGCTTGCACTGGAGGAACCGAACGCGGCGCTCCCCGAGGAAGCGCCGGGAAACAGGAGCTGTCGATGAGTCAGGACCCGGCGGGCACCGCGCACGCACCGCATTCCATGTCCGACCACGGGAGGGAGCCGACCTCGTCGGCGCCGCCGGTGGCCGTGGCCACCACGGCGGCCTTCGGCCCCGGAACGGGCCCCTACGGCATCGCCACCGGCCCCGACGGGGGACTGTGGGTCACCCTCGTGACAGCGGGCGCCGTGGCCCGCGTCACGCCGGAAGGCCGGGTGACGACCTGGCCGCTGGACGCGGCGGATTCGGGCCCGACAGCGATCACGCCAGGGCCCGACGGAGCCCTGTGGTTCACTCGCACCAGGGACCATCGCATCGGCCGGATCACCGTCGACGGGGAGACCGCTTCCTTCGCCCTCCCGACACCGGAGTGCGGCCCGTACGGCATCGCGGCGGCCGCGGACGGGGCGCTCTGGTTCACGGAGACCAGCGCCCATCGCCTCGGCCGGATCACCACGGACGGCGAGGTCACCGAGTTCCCCCTGCCGGTCGACGGCTGTTTTCCCTCCGCGCTGGTGGCCGGCCCGGACGGGGCCCTGTGGTGCACGTTGAACCAGGCGGATGCGATCGCCCGGATCACGCTCGAGGGCAGCGTCACGTTGTACGAGCTGCCCAGCGCGGGAGCGGCACCGGTGGGTATCGCAGCCGGGGCGGACGCGCTGTGGTTCGCGGAGATCGGCGCCGGTCAGCTCGGACGGATCGACATGGACGGCCGGGTCCAGGAATTCCCGCTGCCCGACCGGCAGTCGAGGCCGCACGCGGTGGCCGTCGGCCCGGACGACACCTGCTGGGTCACCGAGTGGGCCGGCAACCGCGTGGCCTCCCGGGCCCCTTCGGGTCATATCGTGGAGCATCCGCTGCCCACACCAGGATCGGAACCGCACGGCCTGACCCTCGGCCCGGACGGCGCCCTCCATGTTGCCCTGGAGCGGGGAGAGGTGGTGCGGATCAGCACATTGCGGCCCTGACGGCCCTGTCCCGCGACCGTCCCTTGATCGACCCTGCCCTGCTCTGACCGTGTCCGGAGCAGTCGGAGCGGGCCTGGCCGTTTCGGGCAGCCGACCCTCCCTGACCTGCGCCCCGGCACTGGTACCTGCACCGATACCGGTGTCGGCGCCAAACGGTGGTACTGGCATCGGCGCCGACGCCGGTACCAGCACGGCTCCGGCCCGGAGCCCCGGCCCGATCTGCTGGAGACCGACCCGGAGCCCCGGCCCCGGTCTCCAGCCCGGGCCTTCGGCATTGACTCCGGCGCCGGTACCAGCACCTGCCACGGGCGCCGGCCCCAGTACGGGGTGTCGGCGCCGGTTCGGTCCCCGCACTGGTACCGGTGCCGAGCCTCGGGACCGGCCTCCTCAGCCCCCGCGGTCCGGCATCGGCCCGCGGTCCGGCATCGGCCTCCGACTCGGGGCCCGGCGCCGGAGGCCGGGTCGAGCGCCCGGTCCTGGTGCCGGCTCGGGTCCGCGGGCAGGGGCGGGGACCTGCGGCGGGGCCCGCGGGGGCCACCGGGGAAGGTGCAGCCCCGGGTGGGTCAGGTCAGCCGGGGTGGGATCCAGGCGTGGTGGCGGAGGACCATGCGGGTCGTGATCCGGGAGGGGGTCAGCCGCATCGCCGTGTTCCGGAGGGCGACGGCCAGGGGATGGCAGAGCTGCTGGCCCATCCGTCCGGCCTGCCGGGCGGCTCCGGCGACGGCCTGAGCGCGCGGTCGGCGCTCGGCGTCGTAGCGGGCGAGTGCGGACTCGGTGGTGGGCTCGGTGCCGAGCGAGGCGGCCAGCACGACCGCGTCCTCCAGCGCCTGGCAAGCACCCTGTCCGAGATTGGGGGTCATCGCGTGCGCCGCGTCGCCGAGGAGCGCGACTCGGCCGACGGTGTACGAGGGGAGCGGCGTGCGGAGTTCGTGGACGTCGTGGTGCAGCACATCCTCCGCTCGGGTCGCCTCCAGCAGGGCGGGTATCGGATCGTGCCAGGTGCCGAACCGGTGGCGCAGTTCGGCCAGCGGGTCGGCGTACCGCGTTCCGGCGGGGGTGCTGAGCACGGCGTGCCACTCGGCTCGCCCGTCTCTGAAGGCGATGTGCCCGAACTCCATGCCCTGCCCCCAGGTCAGTTCGAAGTCGGTGGGCAGGTCGACCGGGTGCTCGGTGATGGCGCGCAGGACCGTCGAACCGCTGTGGACCGGGCCGGGATGGTCCGGGAAGAGGCTTCCGCGGATCGTGCTGCCGATGCCGTCGGCCGCGACGACCAGGTCGGCCTCCAGGGCCGCTTCACCGCAGTCGACGTGCACCGTCGCGGGGCCGGTCTGCACGACGCCGGCCGCTTCGGAGCCGATCAGCAGGGAGTCGGCGGGCAGGGAGTCGCGGAGCAGCCGGTGCAGGGTGGAGCGGGGGATTCCCGTGATCGGGGTGCCCACCGCTCTCTCCAGCGCCGCACCGTCCATCCGGGCCAGCCGACCGCCGCGCGGTGTACGGGTGCCGCCGAGGTACTGGCCTCGCGAAGCGGCCCGTACCGCCTCGCCGACGCCGAGTTCGTCCAGTGCCCGCAGGCCGTTGGCGGCCAGCGAGATACCTGCCCCCGCGTCGTCGAGCACGGGTGCGCGCTCGAGGACCGTCACTTCCCATCCGCTGCGGTGCAGGCCGATCGCTGCGGCGAGTCCGCCGATACCCCCTCCGACCACCACTGCTGTGCTGCCCATGCCGAACCTCGATCCAGTCTTCTACAGGCGTAGAAAGCGATCCTATCCGGTGCTCTACAGGTGTAGAAAGGAGGTATGGCTTCGGACCGGCGCACTCTCCTGGCGGACACGGCGATCGACGTACTCGCCGAGGAAGGGATCCGCGGCCTGACCCACCGCGCGGTCGACCGCAGGGCGGCCCTGCCGACCGGGACCACCTCGGCCTACTTCCGTACGCGTGCCGCGTTGCTCAGCGCTCTCGTCACCCGCCTGGTCCACCTCGACCAAGCCGAACTGCAGGCCGCGGCCGAGGCGCTGCCACCTCTGCGCACCGCCGAGGAACTGGTGAACGGCATGGCGCTGCTCATCGGGCAGCGCCTCACCGGCGAGGGCCGCCGCCGCTCCCTCGCCCGCTACGCCTGCGCCGTCGAGAGCGTGCGCGACCCGGAGCTCCGCGAGATCCTCGTACCCCGCGACAACGCCGGGCGCGAGGCCGTCCGGTCGTTCCTCGCCACGCGCGGTGTGCCGGACGTCGAGAGCCGCACGCATACCCTGTTGACCTGCATCGACGGGCTGGTCTTCGATCACCTCGTCAGCGGTGGCGAAGTACGGCGCGACGCCCTGGACGGCTTGGTCGCCGCCGCACTGCGGGAGGACCCGGGCGTTCGGCAGGACCGGGGTGTTCGGCAGGACCCGGGCGTTCGGTAGGACCGGGGTGTTCGCGCTCGGGTTCGAACCGGCCGACAGCGCCAACTGCCCCCGCCGCCTCCCGAGACGCTCACCGGCCGGGGCCGGGGCCGGGGCCGGGCCAAGGCGGCGCGAACAGCCGGAGGCACAGCGGGGGCCAGGACCGGAGCCGGGGGAAACCGGTTGGCGGTGGCGCGGCCGAACCACGAGGATGACGGAATGGCGCGCTCGTTCGATGAACTGGTGGCGGAGGCCGCTTCCGTCTCCGTCGAGGGCTGGGACTTCTCCTGGCTGGACGGCAGGGCGACCGAGGCGCGGCCCTCCTGGGGGTATCAGCGGCAGATGAGTGCCCGGCTCGGCACCGCCTCCGCCGCGCTCGACATCCAGACCGGCGGCGGTGAGGTGCTCGCGGGGGCGGAGCTGCTGCCGCCGGTGATGGCCGCCACCGAGTCATGGCCGCCGAACGTGGCCAGGGCGACCGCGCTGCTGCGCCCGCGTGGCGTGGTCGTCGTCGCTGATAGGGACGAGGCTCCGCTGCCGTTCGCCGACGGTGCGTTCGACCTCGTGGTCAGTCGGCATCCGGTGCGGGCCCGGTGGTCGGAAATCGCCCGGGTGCTGGAGCCGGGCGGCAGTTACCTGGCTCAGCATGTGGGCCCGGCGTCCGTGTTCGAACTGGTGGAGTATTTCCTCGGCCCCCAGCCCGAGGCTCGGCGGCTGCGGCGGCCCGAGGACGAGCGGGCGGCGGCCGAGGCGGCGGGGCTGGCGGTGGTGGACCTGCGGTCCGAGCGGCTCCGTATGGAGTTCTTCGACGTCGGAGCGGTGGTCTACTTCCTGCGCAAGGTCGTGTGGATGGTTCATGACTTCAGCGTGGAGCGCTACCGCGAACGGCTGCGGGAGCTGCACGACCGGATAGAGCGCGAGGGGCCGTTCGTCGCCCACTCGGCGCGCTTCCTCGTCGAGGCCCGCAAGTCCGTAGGCGGAGCCGGTGAGTCATCCTGACCGCCTGACCGCCTGACCGCCTGACCGCCTGACCGCCTGACCGCCTGACCGCCTGACCGCCTGACCGCCTGACCGCCTGACCGCCTGACCGGATGGTCGGATGGCGGGCAGGCCGTGGCCGTCCGGCCGCCCCGATCGCGAACGCCGTGAGCGAATGGCCCCGCGGCGGGCCCGTGGAGGGGGCCGGTCGCGCGGTGCGACCCGCACCCGTGGGCCGGGACCGGCCGGGGACTACTGCTCGCCGAAGAGTTCCAGCAGCTCCCGCTTCTCGAACATCCGGGCGGTCTCCATGGCGGACGGCGTCCCCGCGCGCGGATCGGCGCCCGCCTCGACGAGGACCCGCACCACCGCGTCCTCGCCCTTGAAGACCGCGCCCGCGAGCGGGGACTGCCCCCGGTCGTTGGTGCGGTCGGGGTCGGCGCCCTGCGCCACGAGGGCGCGCACGGTCTCGGGGTGACCGTGGTAGGCGGCCAGCATCAGCAGGCTGTCGCCCTTGTCGTTGGTCAGGTTCGCCGGGACGCCCGCCTTGACGTAGGCGGCGACGGTGTCGGTGTCGCCGTGCCGGGCCAGGTCGAAGATCCGCTGCGCCAGTTCGAGGACCTCGGGGTCGTGTGCCGGTTCTTCGCTCGCGGGGGTGGGTGCGTCACTCATGGGGCCAGCGTACGGACCGCCGCGCTGACCGGACGGATTGCCGGGGCCGTCCGCCCTCCTCCGGCGGTCCCGCAGACGTCTCCGCGGCCGTTCCCGCAGATCTCCCCGCGGCCGTTCCCTCAGACGTGCGCCAGGGGGTCGACCGTGAGCAGGATCTCGCGCAGTGAGCCGACGACCCACTCGGCACCGGCCGCGCGCAGCTCCCGCGCCTTGCGCTCGTTGCGTGCATAGCCCACGAAGCCGACCCCGGCGGCTCGGGCGGCTGCCGCGTCCTGCGCGGAGTCCCCGATCATCGTCGTGACGGCCGCGTCCGCGCCGGTCGACTCCAGGGCACGCAGCACGCAGTCCGGGTCGGGCTTCAGCCGCAGGCCGGTGCCGTTGCACACCCGCCCGCACAGCCGTTCGCCGAAGGGCTCCAGCAGATTGCGTCCGGCGAGGTAACGCCGCACCGCCTCGGCGGAGTTGTCGGTGGCGACGGCCACCGTGCGGCCCGTGGCGTGCAGGGTGCGCACGAGGGCGTCCGCGTATCCGGTGGGGAAGGCGACCGCCGCGGCGGCGACCTCTTCGCTCGACAGGGACTGCTCCATCCGCCGCGCGCTTTCCGGCGGCAGCAGCGTGCCGTCGTCGAAGGCGGCGGTCAGCAGCCGCAGCGGATCGGAGGTCTCCGGCCATCCGGTGGCCGGGCCGTCGGGGCCGTCGGCGTAGGTCGCGCGCAGCGTGTCGGCCACTGAGGCGGCGGTGCGCCGGGCGAAGAGGTGGCACAACGGGCCGTCGAAGTCGAATATCACGCTCTCTGCCGAGCTGATCCGAGCCGAGCTGATCTGAGCCGAGCTGATCCGAGCCGAGCTGATCTGAGCCGCGTTGTTCTGAGCCGCGTTGTTCTGAGGCTGCACTGCCGCCACCATCCTCCGTGTCCCCGTTCGTGGGCCTCGGCCGCCCCGTTGCCGGGGCAGCGCCGTCGGCCGGGCAGGCAGTGATTGTCGCAGGCGTGTCCGGGGGGTGGGCAGCGGCCGCTGCTCCCGGTCAGCGGAGCCGCGCTGCCGTGCACAGTTCGGCGTATGCCAGCTCGATCACGCCCGGGCTGGGCACGTCGGCCAGCTCCAGCGGTTCGGCGGCGCGGACGAGGACGTCGTGCACGAGCTTGGCGGTACGGCCGAGCTGCTCGGCCCGCGCCGGGGTGCCGTGGGCGGTGTCGATCGCGACGGCCTGCCGGACCACGTCGGCGAAGACGGACTGGGCCCGCTTGTAGGCGAGGTAGCGGGGGAGGTCGTCCGCGAGTCCGGCGTCGGCTCCGGGCAGCACCGCGGTGACGGCCTGCCGCCACTCCGCGACGACCCGGGCGCGCTGCCGGGGCGGGTAGTCCATCAGGTAGAGGTGTGTCGCCAGGTCGTAGAGCGGGTCACCGAACGCGGCCAGCTCCCAGTCGATGGTCCACAGCGTGTCGGCCGGGTCGACGATGAAGTTGGCCCGGTGCAGGTCACCGTGGAGCAGACAGCTCGGTCGGTCGGTCAGCCGTGCGGCCTCGGCCGCCAGCCGGGAGTGCGGTCCCAGCACGTCCGGCGGGATGCCGAGGCGGGCGAAGAGCGGGCCGAACTGCGGCAGGCGGGCGCGGTGTGCGTGCTCCCTGGTGAAGGCGAGGAGTTCGCGGAGGAAGCCCGCACTGCTCCCGCTCGGATCGTGTTCCTCGTCCGCGTGCCGCCCGTCCTCTCCGCGGCTCTCGTCCTTCCCGTGCTCCCGGGACGACTCGCTCCGGCCGGGGTCTGTTCCGCGCGCCGCGGGTACCCGCGGCGCGCGGCCGGGCTGGGCGGGGGTGTCCTCCGCGGCGGGGGCGAGGGGGGCGCCGTCGCGCTCCGGCGTCCTGCCGGGGGAGTCCCGGAGCCGGCGGGCGTGCAGGTCCCCGGGGCGCAGCCGGCTCAGGGAGGCGAACCGTTCGATGATCTGCCGCAGGTGGCCGGGGGCGACCGGGTGGCCGCGCGGGCTGAGGGACGCCAGGGTCCGGCCCTCGACGAATCCGTGGAAGACCGTGCCCGACCGGCGGACCCGGTGGACGGGGGGTACTCGGGGTACGCCGAGTCGGGCCAGGTCGAGCAGTACCTCGTCCTCCGAGGCGAAGGACCGCCGGTCGAACCACAGGGCGTTCTCCCGCGGTTCGCCGATCTTGACCCGGCCCAGTCCGGTCAGCTCGCCCTGGGGCCGCACCACGTACCACTCGCGGTGGTACCCCGCCAGGGGGCCGTCCACGGAGCCGATCGCTTCGGCCTGCTGGAGGGCGGGAGAGGTCATCGGGGAGCTGTCCTCGGGGCGGTGGGTCCGGCCTCGGAGATCACCGGGGTGCCGGAACTTTACCGGGCGCTGCCGATCCGGTTCTCGCGGCGTCCTCGCCGGTCACCCGAAGGGGGTGGCGATGGTGTCCCACAGGGAGTCGAAGAACTGCTGCGACTCCGCCACGAAGCTGGCTTCCTGCTCGTCCCGCGCCTCCGGGCCCCGCGCCGAGCGGAAGAGCTTGGCGGTGAGGCCGAGGACGTCGTAGAGGGCGAGCTGCTCGCCTCGGAAGGCGGCCTCCTCGTTCTTGACGACCTGGTAGTAGCCGATGAGTGCCTCGTCCCCGTTGAGGAGGTAGAGCTTGTGGGTGGGGGTGAGCGGTACGGCGCGGACCGTCAGCGTCACCGCGGTGCCGAACGGGGCCAGGGAGTGCAGGGAGTTGCTGAGCGCGTCGATGTAGGTGGTCTGCATCCGGTGCAGCCGTTCGCGGGGTTTGGGGTCATCCGGGTCGTCGATGAGCCGCGGGAGGGCCAGCCTGGCCTGGAGGCTGGGTACGAGGACGCGCGCGGTGACCGAGCGGGGGGTGAGCTGGTGGTCCATGACCTGGCGGACGGGCCAGGCCAGCGCGTTGTTGAGGGTCTCGGTGGTGAGGGAGAACGCGTCGATGGTGAGGTGCTCGGCCTGGAACGCCTCGTGCAGCCGGTCGGCCAGCTCCACTCCCGCACTGCGTGGGGCCTCCGCGTGGTACGTGGGTTCGGCGACGGTGGGGGAGGCGCCGCGTCCCACGTTCTCCAGGAACCCTTCCTGGGCGAGGGCCGCCAGGGCTTCGCGGACGGCGCTGCGGCCCACGGAGAACTCCGCTTCCAGCTCTCGCTGGGTGGGGAGGCGGGTGCCGGCCTGGAGTCTTCCGGTCCGGATCTGCTCGCGGAGGGTGTCGGCGACCACATCGCGCGGGCGGCGGCCGCTTGCGGACGTCGGCTTCCTGGTCACGCGATGACCATACAACTTCGCTCCACAAGCCGTCAGTTGTCCAGGAGATGTTTCCAGATGGTGGACAACTGGGAAGACAGTGAGTGAGTTGGTCGCCAACTTTCAGATCTGGCAGACAACCTTGCCGGTTCTTTCTCCAGGTCGGCCCCGAGCCATCAGCCCGTCCGACGCCGTGCGGGCACCCGGTACTCCCAGCACAGCCGTTCCTCTCGCGCCCGAGAAGGAGGGACCGCCATGCCGTTCTTCGCGCTCGCCGTAGCCATCGCCGTCGTCGCCTTCGAGCAGTTGGTCCAAGTGCGCTACGGGGTCCTCGGCCTCGTGGGCTTCCTGCTGCTGAGCATCGGCCTCAAAGCCCGGCACACCGGATGCAGCACCGCCGGGGCCCTCGTACTCGCCACGCTGCTGCTGCATCCCTGAACTCCGGACGACCGGCGGGGGGTCGTCCGGACCGTGCGCACAGCGCCGCGCGGCGACCGCCGTCATGCCGCCTTCCCCACCCATCAACCCACGCCACGGGGAAGGCGGCTTGACGACGGCATCCCGGGCTCCGGGCCCCGGAGTCCGGTGGGGAATCGCCCGGCAGCCGCCGCCCGGACCCGGCCGCCCGGACCCGGCCGCCTAGAACATGTCCTGGCACCACGGCCGCCGCGCCGTACGGAACAGCGCCTCCGCCCGCTCCGCCGCCCCCTCGCGGTGCTCGGCCAGCCGTCCCAGCGCCGCCAACCGCACGGCCGACTCGTCACCCAGGAAGAGGGTGCCCAGCTCGCTGACGTCCAGCGACACCTCCGGATCCTCCCGGGTGGCCGCGCAGCGGGCCCCGCCCCGTGGCCCGCCGGTCTCCAGCGCGAAGCGCCCGTTCGCGTAGCCGTCCTTGTCGCGCACCTCCAGCACCAGCGTGTCCGCGGCCGCGTAGTCGCGGGCCGCCAGCATCCGCGGCACGTCCAGCGGCCGCAGCCACAGCCAGTCGGCGTGGGTGACGGTGCGCGCGGCGCGCGGGTCCGGCAGCAGCATCGGCAGGATGTCGTCCGGGGCGCGGCAGCCGGTCCGTACCCGCAGCACCCAGTCGACGGCCAGGACGAACCGCCACAGCGCCGTTTCCCCGGCGGTCGTGGTGGCGAACAGGTCGCGCACGGTGAGGGTCTGTTCGGGCTGCTTGGCCTGCCAGACATCGTCGGAGGTGTAGGACACCCCGCCTTGCGGCTGCCCGTCCGCGTCGCGGTAGACGGCGTGGAACGCGGGGGTGAATCCGTCGTCCGGGAAGCGCAGCGCGCCGGTCGCCGTGCGCCACCACTTCGCGCGGCGGTCGATGGCACCCTGCCGGTGCCGGCCGGTGCGGAACCGCTCGTGGACGGCAGGCATCAGGGCCCGGAACTCCGCGGCGTCCACCAGGTCCACCCGGCCGCCGTCCCCGAGGTCGGCCGGTCCGGCGTAGCGCCGGTCCAGGCCCGTGCGGGCGACGAGGACCTCCCGGTCGGTGGTCCAGGTCGCGGGGCCGAAGCCGTACCGCCCGTAGATCGGGTACTCGGCCGCGACCAGGGTCGCGCACACCTCGCCGCGCTCCTTGGCCGCATCCAGCGCGTTCGCCGTCATCCTGCTCAGCAGCCCGCGCCGCCGGTGCGTGGGCGAGACGGTGACGCTGGAGACCGCGCACGCGGGCAGGAGCGCGCCGCCCGGCACGGTCAGCGACTGCGGCAGCGTGCGGAAGGTGCCCACGCAGCGCCCGCCGTCGTAAGCGCCCTGGATCCGGTCGAGGTCCGTGTCCAGCGCGCGGACCGCCACCTCCTGCTCGCCGACGGCGCCGGGGCCGCGGAAGAAGCCGGTGGAGACGGCGCGCAGCCACTCCGGATACGCGTCGGGACCGGCCAGGGTGCGGACGTCGAGGGGGGTCGGCATGGGCTCACGCTAGGCCGTGCCCACCCGGCTCGCACCTGGATTTCGCCCCGGGTGCGCGGCCTCGCCCCGCGGGCTCAGAACGCCGCGCGGACCTCGCCGACCCGGGCGCCGCCGCCCAGGATCGGTACCGTCGCGAGCCGGTCCAGCACCGCGGAGCTGACTCCCATACGAGTGGAGAGGGCCCGGGCCACCACCGGCCCCAGGGCGCGCTCCGCGCCGTCCTCCACCTTGAGCGCGAGGGCGCTCCCGTCCGGCAGCGCGATCCCCTGCACGGCCTCGGCGCCCATCTTGCTGACCGCCCCGGGCAGTTCCCGCATCAGCCAGGTGTCGTGCCGCCGGGTGCCGCCCACGTGGGCGGGGTGGGCGCGCATCGCCTCGACGACCCGGCCCTCGGGGCTCTGCGCGGAAGCCAGCGCCAGGGCGCGGTATCCGCGCGCCAGCCCGGTCAGTGAGACGGCCATCAGCGGCGCACCGCAACCGTCCACACCGGTGTGCGCCACCGGGTCGCCGGTGGCCTCCTCCAGCGTCTCGCGGACCAGCTTCTGCAGCGGGTGGTCGGGGTCGAGGTAGCTGTCCAGCGGCCAGCCGTTGGCTTGGCAGGCGGCGAGCATGGCCGTGTGCTTGCCCGAGCAGTCCATGGCCAGCGGGGTGCGGGTGTTGCCCGCCGCCAGGAACGCCTCGGCCTCCTCCGGGTCCAGCGGGAGGGAGGCGGGGCACTGCAGGTCCGCGGTGCTCAGCCCGTGCTCGGCCAGCATCGTGCGGACCAGGTCGAGGTGGAAGCCCTCGGCCGAGTGGCTCGCCGCGGCCAGCGCCAGCCGCTCGCCGGACAGCTCCAGCCCCGAGCGCAGCACCGCGGCCGCCTGGAACGGCTTGTTCGCGGAGCGGGGGAAGACCGGCGCCTCCGGGTCGCCCAGCGCGAAGGTGACGCTCCCGTCGGCCGCCAGGACCACCAGCGAGCCCCGGTGCCGCCCCTCGGTGAAGCCGGACCTGACGACCTCGGCGAGCACGGGGAGTATCTCGGGCATCTCGGGACCTTCCGGTGGTGCACGCCCTACGGCGGCGTGCGGAGCAGACGGATATGTGGCCCTTCACCGTAACCGGATGCGCGGTGCCGCAGAACAGACACCCCTGGCCCCTCCCGTCCCGGCCCCGTCCCGGCTCCCGCCCCGCGCTACGGCAGCAGGTCGTCCACCTGCGCTTCCCCTTCCCGGTAGCGTCGGGCGATCTCGGTGCTGCATTCGTCGGCCGTCTGCTGCAGCGACTGGCGGCGCCCGGAGACCTGTTGCTCGTAGCGGATCAGCCGTGCCGTCGCGTCGTGCAGCTCGCCGTCGGTGCGCGCCTTCAGGTCGCTCAGCTCCACCTCGGCCAGCATCTCCTCGGCCAGCGCCCGGTACTCCTCGCTGCGCGGTGCGGCGAGAGTCACATGCCGGGCGGAGGAGCGGTGGCTGGACGGACCGTCCGCGAGGATCTGCGGCAGCAGGTCCAGCAGCGGCGAGCCGGCGGAGGTGCGGCGGGCCAGTTCGGCGCCGAGGATGTCGATCCGCCCCTGCAGCAGTCTGCGCACATAGCTCAGGTCCGCCTCGTCCTGCTGTGCCGAGCGCCGCAGGATCCGCAGTTCGCGCAAGGAGAGCGCGTTCAGATCCGGTCGCTCCGGCTCGCGCAGCGCCTCCAGGGCCCCGGGCCGCCGCGGTGTCCTGGACGGGCCCGCTCCGGTTGTGCTCATGGGCTTGTGTCCCCTCATCCCCATCGCGCGGTACCGGTGAACGCACCGCGTGTGCGCATCGTGCCACTCCGTGTCCCCTGTTCGCACCGATCTCCCCCGGCGGCTTGCGGCCGCGTGCCCGGGCCGGACGGCGGCACGGCATCATGGCGGCATGCGAGCAGTGGTGCAGCGGGTGGACGGTGCGAGCGTCGCCGTGGACGGCGCGACGGTCGGGGAGATAGCGGGTGAGGGCCTGTGCGTGCTGGTGGGAGTCACGCACGACGACACCTCGGAGAAGGCGGCCCAGCTCGCGCGGAAACTGTGGACCGTGCGGATTCTGGACGAGGAGAGGTCGTGTTCGGACACCGGAGCGCCGCTGCTGGTGATCAGCCAGTTCACTCTCCACGGTGACGCGCGGAAAGGGAGGCGGCCGACGTGGAACGCGGCGGCGCCCGGAGACGTCGCCGAACCCCTGGTCGCCGAGGTGGTCGACCGGCTGCGGGCGCTGGGCGCCACCGTCGCCACGGGTGTCTTCGGAGCCGATATGAAGGTCTCATTGACCAACGACGGCCCCTTCACCCTGCTCCTGGAGGTCTGAGGCCGGTGCACCTCCCGGAGGGCTGAGGCGGGGATCAGCCTGGCCGGGGGCCCGCCGCCGCCCGGCCGGGGACCTGCCGGCCGACGCCCTACGGGGCGACGACGACTTCCTGTGCGGCGGCGGTGGCGTCGGGGCCGACGACGAGCTCGGCGTCGGGAGAGGCGTTGCGCTTGACGAGGGCGAGCGCGATCGGCCCCAGCTCGTGGTGGCGCGCCGAGGTGGTGACGAACCCGATCTGCCGCCCCTCCAGGCCCTCGGCGGCGAGCCGGACGGCGTCGCCGTGCGCCGGCAGCCGCACCTCGCTGCCGTCCAGGTGCAGGAAGACCAGGCGCCGCGGCGGCTTCCCCAGGTTGTGGACGCGGGCGACGGTCTCCTGCCCGCGGTAGCACCCCTTCTCCAGATGCACCGCCGAGCCGATCCAGCCCACCTCGTGCGGGATGGTGCGGTGGTCGGTCTCCATGCCGAGGCGGGGCCGCCGCGCCTCGACCCGCAGCGCCTCGTGGGCCAGCACCCCGACGGCCGGCCCGTGCGTGGCGGCGAAGCCGGTCAGCTCGCCGCGGGGCAGGAACAGGTCCCGCCCGTGCGGCGTCTCCCGGACGGCAAGGGCGCTGTCGGGCACGTCGGCGATGGAGCCCGCGGGCAGGTGGACGAGGGCGACCTCGGGGGTGCGGTCGGCGATCTCGACGCGGTAGAAGAACCGCATGCTCTCCAGATAGCTCAGCAGTTCGCCCTGTTTGCCCGGTTCGGTGTGCATCCACACCGTCGTCCCGTCGTCGACCAGCTCAAGCGCCTGTTCGATGTGGCCGTTGGCGGAGAGGATCAGCGCTTCGGTCGCCCGGCCGGGCGGGAGCTGTTCCACGTGCTGGGTGAGCAGCAGGTGCAGCCAGGAGAGCCGGTCCGCACCGGAGACGGTGACCACGCCGCGGTGCGAGAGATCCACGAATCCGGTGCCGTCGGCGAGAGCACGCTGCTCCTTGAACAGGTCGCCGTAGTGGGCGGCGACTCCCTCGTCGGGGGCTTCGGCCGCGACCCCGCCGGGCAGGTTCAGCAGCGGGCTGGGAGTGGGAGCTGCGGCGCTGGCGCGTGAACTGCTGGAGGACATACGCCCAGCCTACGACGGGCTGCGTCGGGCGCTCAGGCGTTGCCCGTGCTGTCGGCTCGGTCGGTGTCGGCGCTCTCGCCGCACTCCGCGCACTGCCCGAAGATCGCGAAGTGCTTCATGTCCGTCTCGAAGCCGAACCGCTCCCGCAGCGCGGTGGCGAACGCCTCGGCGACGGACAGGTCGGCCTCGATCACCTCGGTGCAGTCCCGGCAGACCAGGTGCATGTGGTGGTGCCGGTCGGCGAGGTGGTAGGTGGGCGCGCCGTGGCCGAGGTGGGCGTGGGAGACCAGACCCAGCTCCTCCAGGAGCTCCAGCGTGCGGTAGACCGTCGAGATGTTGACGCTGCCGGCCGTGCGGCGGACCTCGGCGAGGATGTCGTCCGGCGTGGAGTGCTCCAGCTTGTCCACGGCCTCCAGCACGAGCTGACGCTGCGGAGTGAGCCGGTATCCGCGCGCTCGGAGGTCGCTCTGCCAGTCGGTGGTAGCCACGGGGTCCAGTGTAGAAGCGGTACGGGCCCGGGTGCCCCCGTGGCACCCGGACCCGCGTCACCGGAAGGGGGAGACGATCAGTTCTGGCCGGCCTTCTTGCGCTTGGCCAGGAAGACCGCCGCGCCGCCGATCACGACGAGGGCGCCCGCACCGCCGACGAGCAGCGGAGTGTTGGAGCTGCTGCCGGTCTCGGCGAGGTCGCCCTCGCCGCCGTTGCCCTTGTCGGAGCCGCCCGCGGGCGCCGGGGTGTTGGCGTCCGAGGCGTTGTCGCTCGGCTTCTCGCTGGGCTTGTCGCTGGGCTTCTCGGTCGGCTTGTCCGAGGGCTTCTCGGTGGGCTTCTCGGTCGGCTTCTCGGTGGGCTTGTCCGTGGGCTTGTCGGTCGGCTTGGGCTTGGTGGCGTCCACGCTGTAGGAGCGCGTGAGGCGGTTGTTGCTGGTGTCCGGGTCGGGCTTGTCACCCTTGATCTCGGCGCGCAGCGTCTGCTTCTTGCCGGAGAGGGTGGCGGGAAGGTCCATGTTCTCCAGCGCGTCGCCGTCCGCGGCCAGGTTGGCCACGATGACGACCTTCTTGGCGCTCCAGGACTTCACGGTGCCCTTGTCCACCTTCGGCTTGCCGGTGAAGGTGACGTTCTTGACGGCGGTCACCGTGACGGTGGCCTTGGTGGCCTCGGGGCCGTGGTTGCCGAAGTTGCCGCCGATGCCGTCGCCCATCACCTTGCCGGAGTTCTTGTCGTAGAGAATCCCGGACGTCAGGCCGACGTTCAGCTCGGCGCCGCTGTCGTACGCGAAGGCGCTCGCCGCGGTGGCCAGCTGAGTGGTGGCCAGGCCGCCGAGCAGCGCGACGGTGGCGGCGGCGGAGGTTATGCGAGAACGATTCACAGAAGAGCCTTTTCCCCGTTGGGCGGTCGAGCGCCGGGGCAAGAGGGCACGAGAGCGCGCCGCAGGGGCCCCACCGGCGCTCGTGCCGGTGAATGGATTAACGCCATTCTTATCACTCAAGGGCACGCATTAGATTGCCTACCGGGAGTGATTTCGGCGACTCGTGCTGTAGGGGTCTCGCCGTGACCTGTGGATTCGCCTCGACCGGGGTGCCGGGGGAGGGTTCCCGAACTGGCGGGCGGAATCGCGCTATTCCACAGCTTTCACAATCGTGACATCTCCGAGACGTGCGCCGCGGGCAGGCCGCCGCTGCCGCCGAACGCGGCGGCAACAGCCGTCGAACGGAAGGGGAACGGCCCTCGACGGGGGAGGGGGACGGCGCCCGGGGAGGAGGGGAGCGGCCCTCGGCAGGGGAGTGGTGGCGCCCGGCGGGAGTGGCGGCGCCGCACCGCGGGGGGCGGGACGGTCCGAAACGGCGAGCGGGGACGCTCCTCGGCGGAGTGAGCGTCCCCGGCGGAGTGCCCGGAGTGTGAGCGTCCCCGGCGGAAGCGGGGAGCCAGGTCGGGGGAGTCAGGTCCTCAGCGGAAGAAGGCGATGCCGTCGTCGGGCAGGTCCACGACGTCCTTGGCCCATTCCTTGGGGTCCACGACCTTCTTCAGGTGCGCGGACATGTAGGGCCGCAGCGGCACCTCGGGCGTGGCCTTCTCGCCCACCCACATCAGATCGCTGTTGACGTAGCCGTACAGCCGCTTGCCGCCGCTGTACTCGCCGGCGGCCGCCGTGCGGGCCACCGCGTCGGTCGCCAGGTCGATCTGCGGCTTCTTCTCGGCCAGTTCGCCGTACCAGACCTCGGCGATGCCCTGGTCGCGGATCATGACGACCTCGACCTTGCGGTCCGCGTCGATGCGCCAGTAGCCCGTCTCGGTCTCCAGCGGGCGGACCTTCCGGCCCTCCGCGTCGAGCTCCCAGGAGTGCGAGACGTACTCCAGGAAGTCACGGCCGTCGTGGGTGAAGGTGACTTCCTGCCCGAAGTTGCACTTCTGCTCCTCCTCGCCCTCCTGGGCGTCGAGGGCGGCCACACCGGCACCGGTCCAATTGCCGAGCAGGAAGGCGAGGGGCACGAGGTCCGGGTGGAGGTCGGACGGAATCTCGATCATGGAACTGGTCGATCCCTAAGAGTGGCGGGCGTGCGAGCGGTCAGCGCTGGCCCTGGTAGAGCTTCTTGAAGGTCAGCCCGGCGAAGGCCACGGTGCCGACGCAGACCAGGACCATCAGGGCGGTGAAGAATGCCTCAAGCACGGGTGGCTCTCCTTGCGCGGTGTTCGGTGACCCCCCGAGTCTAATCGCCGCGGCGGGGGCGGGCCTCCCGAGGGGCTGCCCGGCGGACGCGGGGGCGCTCTGTGGACGAGGAGGCGCGCTCAGTAGACGAGGGCCCGGACGTCCTCGGCCATGATCTCGCTCACGAAGAGCTGTGCGCCCGCGATGCGGACGCCTTCGAGGACGTCCTTCTCCTCGATGTCACGGCGGGCCGCGCACTGGGTGCACAGCGTGATCCTGCCGCTCGCCTGGATCGCGGCGATGAGGTCGGGCAGCGGTGCCGCGTGCGGAAGCTCGAACTCCGCTGCGCGGCCCGGGAGGGCGAACCAAGCCGATTCGCCGGTCAGCCAGAGGCTGACCTCGGTGCCGCTCGCCGCCGCGACGGAGGCGACGGTGAACGCCTGCGAGCACCGCTCGGGCGCGTCAGCGCCCGCGGTGACCTTGATGACGAGCTTCCGGTGTGCCATACGGCCAGCATATGGGGGCTCCGCCCGGTCCCGGCCCCGGCACCGTGCCGGGGCCGGAGGCTCGGCACGCCGCCGCCGGACCTGGCGGAGCCCCTACGTGGCTCAGACCGCGATGGTGACCTCGGCCAGGCCGCCGTCCTGGGCGACCACCGTGC
Organism: Streptomyces sp. NPDC006925; assembly: GCF_042869575.1. Classification (NCBI taxonomy): domain Bacteria; kingdom Bacillati; phylum Actinomycetota; class Actinomycetes; order Kitasatosporales; family Streptomycetaceae; genus Streptomyces; species Streptomyces sp. NPDC006925. The sequence continues at coordinate 51,053 of NZ_JBIAGB010000026.1, read as the reverse complement.
GGTCCGCGGTGCCGCCGGGCACCAGTGCGCGGAGCGTCCAGGTGCCTTCCGCGGCGTAGAAGCGGAACTGGCCGGTGGCGGAGGTGGGGACCTCCGCGGTGAACTCGCCGGTGGCGTCCAGCAGCCGCACGTACCCGGTGACGGGCTCGCCGCCGCGGGTCACGCTGCCCTGGATCGTCGTCTCGCCGGGCTTGATGGTGGCGGCGTCGGGCCCGCCTGCCTGTGCTCCGCACATGAGGGTGTTCCGTCCTTTCGAGGGGTCGGGTCAGTTGGAGCCGAGTTCGACGGGCACGCCGACGAGCGAGCCGTACTCGGTCCAGGAGCCGTCGTAGTTCTTGACGTTCTGCTGGCCCAGCAGCTCGTGCAGGACGAACCAGGTGTGCGCGGAGCGCTCACCGATGCGGCAGTAGGCGATGGTGTCCTTGCCCAGGTCGACGCCCTCGGCCTCGTAGAGCTCCTTGAGCTGCTCGTCGGACTTGAAGGTGCCGTCGTCGTTGGCCGACTTCGACCAGGGGATGTTGCGGGCGCTGGGCACGTGGCCGGGGCGCTGGGACTGCTCCTGCGGCAGGTGCGCGGGGGCGAGCAGCTTGCCGCTGAACTCGTCGGGGGAGCGCACGTCCACCAGGTTCTTGGTGCCGATCGCCTCGACGACCTCGTCGCGGAAGGCGCGGATGGCGGTGTCCTGCGGCTGGGCCGTGTAGTCGGTGGCCGGACGCTCGGGCACCTCGGCGACCAGGTCGCGGGAGTCCAGCTCCCACTTCTTGCGGCCGCCGTCGAGGAGCTTGACGTCCTGGTGGCCGTAGAGCTTGAAGTACCAGTAGGCGTAGGAGGCGAACCAGTTGTTGTTGCCGCCGTAGAGCACGACGGTGTCGTCGTTCGCGATGCCCTTGGCGGACAGGAGCTTCTCGAAGCCCTCCTGGTCGACGAAGTCGCGGCGCACCGGGTCCTGGAGGTCCTGCTTCCAGTCGATGCGGATCGCGTTCCTGATGTGGTTCTTGTCGTAGGCCGAGGTGTCCTCGTCGACCTCGACGAGCACCACCTTCGGGTCGTCGATGTGGGCCTCTACCCAGTCGGCGTCGACCAGAACGTCGCTGCGGCTCATGCTGTCTCTCCTCGTGAGGTGGGTGGATGCGGCGGAGGGTGCGAACAGGTGCGCGTACGCGGCGGCTCGCGGACACGGTTGGGTGCACGGCGGGGTGCGGTCGTGCGCGACGGTGCGCGGTGGGACGTACGCGGGACTGCGCTGCGGCACGTGTGCGGGTAGGCGGCGAGACGCCGAGCGGGCGGGGCGCCTCGGTCCCGGCGGGACGTGCGGACGGTCAGCGGGTCAGCGGGAGCCGCGACAGAGCATGGCGGCGATGCGGCACAGGTCCACTGCCCGGCGCTTCGTGAGGTCCGCCTGTCGCTTCATGCGCTCGATCGTAAGGACGACGACGGGTCTGTGTCACCGCCGATCCGCATCGTGAGATATTTTTGTCCGTATTACGGGATGAGTGCCCCCACGGGCAGGGCGGGGAGGCGGCGCCGGGCGGGTGGGTGCGGGGCGCGCGCACCGGGTCGTCTCGGATGGCGGGATTGATGATCTCGCCTTCAACGGCAGCCGGACGCCGAGGCGGTCCGGTGCCGGGCTCCGCACACGGCGACGACACCGTCGGATGCTGCGGCCCGCCCGGAATCCGGGCCCTGCGCCTCGGGCCGAGGGCTGCGCCCGGGGCGGGGCCCGGCCGGCCCCCAGGCGGGGCGGGGCCGTCGGGAGGAGCGGGGTCGCACGAGGGGGCCGGGCCCGACGTACCGGAGTCAGGTCCGTGCCCAGCGGTCCGCGACCGAGCGCCCCGGGACGGGGTCCAGGCGCGGGCTCCCGGGGGTCAGCCGGCCAGCCGGACGTCGGTGCCCGCCATGGAGACGTCCACGCCGCTCTTGGTCGCCTCGACCTTCTCCAGCCGGAGGCCGTCGGGGAGGCGGTCGATCTTGCGGTCGAAGTCGATCTTCTTGCGGATCGCGTCCTCGACGCCGGGCACCTTGGAGCCGGGCACCTCGTCGGCGTGCAGCCGCACCGTGTCGCCGCCGGTCACGCTGACGGTGCTGTAGACGCTGCGTTCGATGCTGCGGCCCACGACCGGGAGGACGATGCCGGCGGTGACCTTGACCTGGTCCTTGCCGGAGGTGCTCTTGCCGCCGTAGCTGACGCGTACCCCGTCGTCCGCCGCCTTGGACAGATCCGCGTAGGACAGGTGCACGGTGCCGGTGGCCCGGTCGGCGACCGCCGTACCGAAGTTGTTCGACAGCTTCACGTCGAGGGCTTCCATGGTGATCTTGCTCAGCCGCACCTGGCGGTCGTTCGCCGTGGCGGTGACGCCCTCGACGTCGACCTTCACCTTGTCCAGTTGCTTGCCGGCGACCTGGGTCAGAAAGGGGAAGCCCTCGATGGAGACGGAGGGGTCGCCGGACGACGCGGAGCCGAGCTGGCCCTTCAGTTTCTCGGCCACCTTGTCCTCGGCGAGGTTCACCGCCACGCGGTCGGCCGCCACGAAGAGCCCGGCGAGTATCACCAGGATCACCAGCCCTGTGCGGAGTGCGCGCATCGTGTCCGTATCCCCCCATGAGTCGGCGTGCTGGCTGCGAGCGTAACCCGCTTCGTGTCGCTGTGGACGGGGAGACGACGGGGACGCAGGGGGACAGTGAGGTTCCCGTTGCGCGGGTATCCGTCGTCGGGGCATCGTCAGAGCAGAGTGCGGCCCAGCAGCTGGACGGCGGGCGCGGCCAGGGTCAGCGGGAGGGCGACGCCCGCGGTCATGTGGACGAACCGGGACGGCCAGTCGTAGCTGGCCACCCGCAGCCCCAGCACCGCGCACACTCCCGCGCCCAGGCCGATGAGCGCGGCCGGGACCGGATCCACGCCGGTCAGCCTGCCTGCCGCGGCCCCGGCGGCCGCCGCAGCCGCCAGCGCGAGCGGCACCGACACCGGGCCGGGCAGCGGTACGGCCCGGGCCAGCGCCGCCACCGCGACCGCGGCAGCTCCCACTGTCACCGCGTCGGCCTCGGCCGGGAGCAGCCCGGCGGCCAGCACCGTCAGGCCGATGGCGGCGAAGCCCGCGGTGAGCGCGTAGAGGCGCTCGTCGGGGCTGGAGTTGTTGCGCAACTGCAGCACCAGGGACAGGACGCACCACACGCCCGCCGCACCGAGCAGCACCGTCGGGGCCTCTCCGCCGTCGGTCAGCAGCAGCCCGGCGTCTGCCGTCAACCCGGCCACGAACGCCAGCGCGATGCCCTGCCGGGCGGGCCACATCCCGTTGAGCCGGTACCAGCCGGCCGCCGTCAGCGCCTGCAGCAGCACGAGTGCGCCCGCGAGCGCCCCGTGCCCCAGCGGCGCGGTCGCCGCCAGCAGCGCCGCGAGGACCGCGGTGACGGCGGCGGGCCTGATCCCCGGCGCGATGATCGGGGAGCCGGTCCGCTGCCGTGCGCCACCGGTGCCCGCGGGGGCTGCCGTGGCCGCCGCGGTCCGCGGGTCCGCCGGGGCCTGTCGGGCCGGGGGCGGCTGCGGGGCGGTCCGGGTGGCGTGCGAGGGCGGACCGGGGTGCGCCCCCGGCTGCGGTCCGGGCTGTGCTCCCGGCTGCGGTCCGGGCTGTGGGGCCGGCTGCGGTCCGGGCTGTGGGGCCGGCTGTGGTCCGGGCTGGGACTGGTGCTGTGGCATCGGCTGGTGCTCTGTGCGGCTTTCCGGTGGCAGGGGCTGCCCGGCCCCTCCGGGCCGGAGCGGTCCCGTGGAGGCGGGCAGGGGCTGGTGGGCCGACGGGGTCCCGTGCGGGAGCGCCCCCGTGTGCCCGGGTGCCCCCGTCGAAGGGGACCCGGGCCGGGCGGAGGCCGCAGCGCCGCCGGGCCGCGGCCCGTCGATCCGGGTCACCTCGTAGGTCACGTCGTAGGAGACATCGTCGTACGCCGGTCCGTACGGCTGCCCGTACGCCTGCTCGTACGGGGCCGGGTGCGTCGCCCCGTACGAGGGCTGCCCGCCGTGGTCGGGCAGCCGGCCCGCCGCGGGGCCGTGCGGATACGGGCCGGCGGCGCCCTGGCCGCCACCGCCCCCGCCGTACTGCTGGCCGTACTCGGCCTGCTGCCCGTACCCGTACTGCTGCCCGTGCTCGGCCTGCTGGCCGTACGGGTCTCGGGAGGACCGCTCTTGGGCGTACGCGTCCGGACCGTACGGCCCCGAGGCGTACGGATCCGTCCCGTTCGCCCCTGTCCCGTACGGGTCCCGGGTGTACGGGTCGTGGGCGTACGGGTCGTGGGCGTACGGTGCGGGCCCGGCGTACCCGGACTCGGCGGCGTCCGGCGGTGCGGCGTCCGGCTGGGGCGTGTGCGGGGGCAGCGGGTGGGACGGGTCGGGCGGCACGGGTCGGCCGTACGCGTCGTACGGACCGCCGTAGGGCTCCTCGGGGCGGCCGTCGCTCATCGGGCGCCTCCCGCGAACGGGGGGAGGACCTCGACGGTGCCGCCTTCGCTGAGTTGGACGGCGTCATGGGTGCGGGTGCCGACCGGGTCGCCGTCGACCAGGAAGGAGCAGCGCAGCAGGACGCGGGCGAACTCGGGCCGCCCGGCGTGCGTCTCGCGGGCGCTCCGGAGCGCGTCCGCGAGGGTGCCGGCCTCGTACGGTTCCTCGGCGGTGCCTGCCGCGGCCTTCGCCGCCGCCCAGTAGCGGATCGTGCCGCTGGCCATGGTTGGGGTCCCTCTCAGCCGTCCGTGCCCTCGGTGGCGTCCGGTGCCGGTCCCGGGGCGTGTCCCGGCGTGCTTCCGGCGGCCCGCGGGGCGTGTGGGTCGCGGCTCCCATGATGCGGCCTCGCGGCGGGTGCTTGTAGCCGGGTGGCCGCCCAGCTGCCGATCCGGTCCAACAGTGCGGCGTCCGCGGCGTTCTCGGCGTGTCCGAAACCGGGCCGCAGCCACAGTTCGCAGGCTTCCGGGTCCGCCGCCTCGGCGAGCGAGAGCGGATGGTCGACGGGGAAGTACGGGTCCTGGTCGCCGTGCACGACCAGCAGCGGGACCGGGGCGATGCGCGGGACGGCGGCGACGGGCGGGAGCGGAACGGGGTCCCAGTCCCGGTGGTGGACGCGGGTGCGGAGCCCGTAGCGGGAGACGAGCCGGCCGAGGGGGTGCTGGATCGCCCAGTGCAGCCGCCGCATCGGTGCCGTGCCCCGGTAGTACCAGCGGGCGGGCGCGCTGACGGCCACCACGGCGTCCGCGTGGGCGGGAGCGGGACCGGAGGCGCGGGCGGGAGCGGGAGCGGGACCGGGGCCGGGGCCGGAAGCGGGGGCGGCTGCCGCGGCGCCGACGGCACCCCGCGGGCCCGCCGGGTCAGCCGTGCGCCCGTCTGTGCGCCCCCTGTGCATCACAGAATCGAAAGTTGACTCTGCGTGATCCTGGCCGTACTCCGCGCGGTACAGGGCCGCGTGCCGCAGGACGACCGAACCGCCCATCGAGAAGCCGACGGTCGCCACCGTGCGGTGCCCCTGCGCGCGCGCCCACGCCACCGCGGCGGCCAGGTCCAGCACTTCCCGGTCCCCCACGGTCGAGCGCCCGCCCGACCGGCCGTGCCCCCGGAAGGAGAAGGTCACCACGGTCGCGTGTGCGGTGAACGCGGCCGCCGCGCGGCGCACCGCCGGCCGGTCCAGGGCGCCGGTGAAGCCGTGCGCCAGCACGATCGCGCCCGGGTCCCGGGCGGTTCCGGAGCCGTCGGCCGGGCCCGTGTACGGCTCGTACCGGGCCTCGATCCGGACCCCGTCGGCGGTCCGCAGGTCCTTCCGTACCGCCGTCGTGTCAGTACGCTGCGTAACACCCTGGCGGGGGGCGCGAGCGATGTCACATGCCGCTCCGACTCTCATGCGGGTATTCTGCTGGCAAGCAGGATCCGGGCAGCGTCGCCCCCGGGTCCTTTTGTGCTTTCTGGGGGTCGTGGCCGGTGGAACAGGCCCGCGGCCCGGCCCTCGGGCAGTGCCGTACGAAGCAGTGCCGCCATATTCCCCCGGGCACCGGCCCGGGTGGCGCCCCCGGCGCAGGGCGCCAGGAGGGAAATCGACGTCATGGGCAAGCGAACCGTGCAGAACCGAGACCGGAACCGAGGCCGTTCGAAAGCGCACCGACCACGTCCGACGTGGGCCCTCTCGCCGAGGGAGGGTGTCACCGCATGAGTTCACTGCTGCTCCTCACCAACGCGCTCCAGCCCTCTTCGGAGGTGCTGCCCGCGCTGGGGCTCCTCCTGCACAACGTGCGCGTCGCCCCCGCCGAGGGGCCCGCGCTGGTGGACGCGCCGTCCGCCGACGTGATCCTCGTCGACGGCCGGCGCGACCTGCCGCAGGTGCGCTCCCTGTGCCAGCTCCTGCGCTCCACCGGACCCGGCTGCCCGCTGATGCTGATCGTGACGGAGGGCGGGCTCGCCGCCGTCACGGCCGAGTGGGGTGTGGACGACGTCCTGCTGGAGACCGCGGGACCCGCCGAGGTGGAGGCCCGGCTGCGGTTGGCGACCGGCCGCCGCCAGCTCACCGCGGACGACAGCCCGATGGAGATCCGCAACGGGGACCTGTCGGTCGACGAGGCGACCTACAGCGCGAAGCTGAAGGGCCGGGTCCTGGACCTGACCTTCAAGGAGTTCGAGCTGCTGAAGTTCCTCGCCCAGCATCCGGGACGGGTGTTCACCCGCGCCCAGCTCCTCCAGGAGGTGTGGGGCTACGACTACTTCGGCGGCACCCGCACCGTCGACGTCCATGTCCGGCGGCTGCGCGCCAAGCTGGGGCCGGAGCACGAGGCCCTGATCGGGACGGTCCGCAACGTCGGGTACCGCTTCGTCTCGCCGGAGAAGACGGAGGGCCCGCCCGCCGCGGAGCCCGCCTCCGGCGCCGGCTCCGTCGCGGACGCGGCGGAGCGCGTGACCCGCGAGGCGGCGTCCTCGTCCGGGCGCAGCGGCGACTGACCGCAAGAGGGACGGGGACCGCTCCGGCCGGGTGACCCCTCCGGCCGGAGCGGTCACCCCGGCCGGAGGGGCCGGTACGGCGCTCTCCGGCCGGGCCCGGGGCCCGCTTCCCACGCCGCCGGCCGTGGCGCCGGGAGTCCTCCGCCGCCGCCCGGCGCGAAGGGTGGAGACGGGGGCGGAGCGGGGCGACTCATCCCGCGTAGACTCTCGGCGTGGCCAAGGTGACGCGGGACGACGTGGCGAGGGTGGCGGGGACCTCGACAGCCGTTGTCAGCTATGTGATCAACAACGGTCCCCGGCCGGTCGCCCCGGCGACCCGGGAGCGGGTGCTCGCCGCCATCAAGGAGCTGGGGTACCGGCCCGACCGCGTGGCCCAGGCCATGGCGTCGCGGCGGACGGACCTCATAGGGCTGGTCGTCCCGGACGCCCGCCAGCCGTTCTTCGCGGAGATGTCGCACGCCGTCGAACGCGCGGCGGCCGAGCGCGGAAAGATGGTCCTGGTCGGCAACTCGGACTATCTGGACGAGCGCGAGGTGCACTATCTGCGCGCCTTCCTCGGCATGCGGGTCTCCGGCCTCATCCTCATCAGCTCCGGTCCCAGCGAGCACGCGGCCGCGGAGATCGACGCGTGGGACTCGCGCGTCGTGCTGATGCATCGGCGGCCCGAGGCCATCGACGACGTCGCCGTCGTCCTCGACGACGTGGGCGGCGCCCAGTTGGCCGTCCGGCACCTGCTGGAGCACGGCCACGACACGGTGGCCTGCCTCGGCGGCGTGGAGGAGACCCCGGTGCTCGGCGACCCGGTCACCGACCACGTCGTGGGGTGGGAGCGGGCCATGCGGGAGGCGGGCAAGTCCACCGAGGGGCAGCTCTTCCAGTCCCCGTACAACCGGTACGACACCTATCAGCGCTCCCTGGAGCTGCTGAGCGGCCCCGACCGGCCGACGGCGCTGTTCTGCGCCACCGACGACCAGGCCATCGGGGTGCTGCGGGCGGCACGCGAGCTGGGCATCGACGTGCCCGGCGAGCTGGCCGTCGCGGGGTTCGACGACGTGAAGGAGGCGGCCCTGACCGATCCGCCGCTGACCACCGTCGGCTCGGACCGCGAGGCGATGGCGAAGGCCGCCGTCGACCTGGTGCTGGACGACTCGCTGCGGATTCCCGGGACGCGCAACGGCGGCGTCCCCGGCAGCAAGGGCCGCGTCCGGCAGTTCCCGTCCGGACTGGTGATCCGCCGCTCCTGCGGCTGCGATCCGGCCTGAGCCGCGGCCCCGAACGCCGAACGGCCCCCGAAGGCCGAACGGCCCCCGCAGGGCGAGAACTCGGAGGTTTCTCACCGCCTCCTCAGAGAGCTCTCATCTTGCCGGAGCACGCTCATGGGCATGGACAACTTCGAGCGGCAGACCCCGCACGGCACCCACGGCCCGCAGGGCGGCGAGCCCCCGCACGGCACGCGGCCCCCGCAGGGCGCATCCGACGCGCACGGCACGCAGGGCCCGCACCTGCCGTATCCGCAGCGGCCCGAGCAGCAGTCGCCGGCGCCCTTCGGAGCCGTACCGCCGCCCCCGCCCCCGGCCGGGCCGCCCCACGCCGCCTTCGCTGCGGAGTCCGGCGCTCCTGGCGCGGCGGGTGACCCGGCGGAGACCGGTGCCTCCGGCGCGGCTTCCGACGCCGGGCATGGGCGTCCGCACCGCCGCCGGATGCGGCAGCCCGCGGCGCTGCTGACGGCGGTCGCCGTGGCGGCTGCCGTGATCGGCGGAGGGACCGCCTTCGGCATGGAGCGGCTGCTCGGCGGGCACGGCGGGACGAGTTCCGCGGCGCCCGCTGTCGGCGGCAGCAACGCGACGGCGAAGGGCGCGGTCTCCGACGTGGTGCGCAGCGTCCAGGACAGCGTGGTGGAGATCAAGGCGACCAGCGGTTCGGGGGAGTCGACCGGTTCCGGTGTCGTCATCACCGAGGACGGTCAGATCATCACCAACAACCACGTCGTCTCCGGCGCCGACACCGTGAAGGTCTCCTTCAGCAGCGGCAGAACGGCGGACGCCGAGGTGGTGGGGACCGACGCGGACAAGGACCTGGCGCTGCTGAAGGTGGACGGGCAGGACGACCTCCAGGCGGCTCAGCTCGGCGACTCCGGGGCGGTCGGCGTCGGCGACCAGGTCGTCGCCATCGGCTCTCCCGAGGGCCTGTCCGGCACGGTGACCAGCGGCATCGTCTCCGCCAAGGACCGCGAGGTGAAGGTCCCCAAGGAGGACGGCGGACAGCAGCGGCTGCCGGGACGGAACGGCGGCGGCAGCGGGGGCAGCGGCGGCAGCGGCGGCCAGGAGTGGCCGTTCGAGTTCGACGGCGGCCAGTACAACGGCGGCGTCCAGGGTGAGACGACCACCTACAAGGCCATCCAGACCGACGCGTCCCTCAACCCGGGCAACTCCGGCGGTCCGCTGTTCAACATGGCCGGGCAGGTCATCGGCATCAACTCGGCCATCTTCTCGTCCGGTTCGGGGCAGGGGCAGACCTCCCAGGCCAGTGCCGGCAGCGTCGGCCTGGGCTTCGCCATCCCGGTCGACGACGTGAAGAAGGACCTGGACGCGCTGCGGCAGGGGGGTGCGTGAGGGCGCTGCGTGACCTGCTGGGCGGCCGGGACGGTGCCAAGCTGGGAGCCATGCCCTCCGACACCACGCCTCCGCCACCCCAGCGGTCCCGGTCGCCTCAGTCGCCTCAGCCGTCCTCGGGGCCGGAGCCCGCTCCGTCGGCCCCCGCGTCCGGGAACGGCACCGGGAACGCCGCCGGGAAGCAGACCGTCCTCGTCGTCGACGACGAGCCCGCGGTCCGGGACGCACTCCGCCGCAGCCTGAGCTTCGAGGGGTACGCGACCCAGCTCGCCGCCGACGGTGCCGAGGCCCTGGAGAAGGTGGCCGAGCACCAGCCGGACCTCGTCGTCCTCGACGTGCTGATGCCCCGCATGGACGGGCTCACCGCCGCGCGCCGGCTGCGGGCCGCCGGGCAGCGGGTGCCGGTGCTGATGCTGACCGCGCGCGACACCGTCGGCGACCGCGTCACCGGGCTGGACGCGGGCGCCGACGACTACCTCGTCAAACCCTTCGAACTGGACGAACTCCTCGCCCGCGTCCGGGCGCTGCTGCGGCGCAGCTCCTACGCGCGCGCCCAGGCGCAGGCCGAGGCCGCCGAGGAGCCGGAGACCCTGGCCTTCGCCGATCTGCGGATGGACCTGCTCACCCGCGAGGTGACCCGGGGCGGGCGGCCGGTGGAGCTGACCCGCACCGAGTACACGCTGCTGGAGATGTTCCTCGCCCACCCGCGGCAGGTGCTCACCCGGGAGCAGATCCTCAAGGCCGTCTGGGGCTTCGACTTCGAGCCCTCGTCCAACTCGCTGGACGTGTACGTGATGTATCTGCGGCGCAAGACCGAGGCGGGCGGCGAACCGCGGCTGGTGCACACGGTGCGCGGCGTGGGCTACGTGCTGCGGGACGACACGTGAGCCTCGGCTCCGACCACACGGGGCGCGGCCTGCGCACCGCCCTCTTCCGGCTGCGGCGCGGCGGCGCCCGCGCCGTCTCGATGCCGCTGCGGGGCCGGCTGGCGCTGCTGGCCGCGACGACGGTGGCGCTGGCGGTCGCCGCGTGCGCGCTGGCCTGCTGGTTCCTCGTCCGCGCCCAGTTGCTCAACTCGCTGGACGATTCGCTGCGGGACAACTCCGTGGCACCCGGCGCCGTCGTCGACCGGGTGCAGTCCGGCCAGTGCACCCCGCCCGACCAGCCGGCGCCCAACCCCTTCGGCGCCACCGTGCAGGTCGTCGACCCCTCCGGCGGCAACTGCGTCATCGTCGGCAGGAAGCTGGACGTCACCGACGCCGATGTGCGGGTGGCCGAGCGGCGGCACGGCGAGACCCTGCACACGGCGCGCGCCTCGGACGGCACCGAGTACCGGGTCCGCACCACGCCGGTCGCCGGCACCGGGCTGGCGGTGTCGGTGGCGCGGCCGATGGCCGAGCTCCAGGAGTCGCTGCGCAAGCTCGCGCTGATCCTCACCCTGGTGGGCGGTGCGGGCGTACTGGGTGCGGCCGGCGCCGGTGTCGCGCTGGCCCGCGCCGGGCTGCGGCCCGTGGACCGGCTCACCGGGGCCGTGGAGCACATCGCCCGCACCGAGGACCTGGCGGTGCGCATCCCGGTCGACGGGCACGACGAGATCGCCCGGCTGTCCCGCTCCTTCAACGCCATGACCGAGGCGCTGGCCTCCTCACGCGAGCTCCAGCAGCAGCTCATCGCCGACGCCGGGCACGAACTGCGCACCCCGCTCACCTCGCTGCGCACCAACATCGACCTGCTGGTCCGCAGCGAGGAGACCGGGCGGGCACTCCCCGAGGAGGACCGCAGGGAACTGCTCTCCTCGGTACAGGCGCAGATGGCCGAGCTGGCCGAGCTGATCGGCGACCTGCAGGAGCTCTCCCGCCCGCAGGCGGTGCCGCACGCCGCGGCGGGAGCGGGCGCCGATCCGGGCGGCGCCGACGCCCCCGGCGGGCCGGGCGGTTCCGCCGCCCCGCCCCGGGCCGCGGTGGTCGGACTGCACGAGGTCGTGGAGCGCGCCGTGGAGCGGGCCCGGCCGCGAGGGCCGCGGCTGACGCTGACGACCGACCTCGCCCCCTGGTACGTACGGGCCGACGCGGCGGCGCTGGAGCGTTCGGTGGTCAATCTGCTGGACAACGCGCTGAAGTTCAGCCCGGAGGGCGGCAGCGTGCACGTCGTGCTGCGGGACGGGGTGCTGACCGTCCGCGACCAGGGTCCCGGCGTACCGGCCGACGAGATCCCGCACGTCTTCGACCGCTTCTGGCGCTCCCCCTCGGCGCGCAGCCTGCCCGGTTCCGGCCTCGGGCTGTCGATCGTGGCCCGCACGGTGCGGCAGAGCGGCGGCGACGTGCGGCTCCGGCGCCCCGCGGACGGCGGCCCGGGAACAGAGGCGGTCCTGCGGCTGCCCGGTGCCCCCACCCCGCCGCCGTCCGAGCCGCCCCGCTGAGCGTGTCCGCGGTCGGCGGAGCGACGGGCGGTCCACTCCCGTGCGTTCCGCCGTAGGGTCGTCCCCATGAGTGACGTGGATGTTGTGGACGAGGTGTCCGCGGACGATGTACGGGAGGTCCAGGCGCTGATCGACGCCGCGGCGCGGGAGGACGGCCAGCCCGCCGTCTCCGAACAGGGCAGGCTGCAGTTGCGCGGCGGCTCCCGCCCGGGCGTGCGCCACCTGCTGCTGCGCGGCGGCGACGGCGTGCTGTCCGGCTACGCGCAGTTGGAGGACACCGACCCGGTGGAGGCTCCGGCCGGGGAGTTCGTCGTCGCACCCACGCGCCGCGGCAACGGCTACGGCCGCAGGCTGGGGCAGGCCCTGCTGGACCAGTCCGGGCGGCGGCTGCGGGTCTGGGCGCACGGCGGCCATCCCGCGGCGCGGCACCTGGCGCAGAGCCTGGGGATGACCCTCTTCCGCGAGCTGCGTCAACTGAGGCGCCCGCTGGCCGGACTGGAGCTGCCCGATCCGGTGCTGCCGGAGGGGGTGACCGTGCGGGCCTTCCGGCCCGGCGAGGACGACACGGCCTGGCTGGCGCTGAACGCCGCCGCTTTCGCGCACCACCCCGAGCAGGGCACCCTCACCCAGCGCGATCTCGACGACCGGAAGGCCGAGCCCTGGTTCGACCCGGTCGGCTTCTTCCTCGCCGAGCGGGACGGGAAGCCGGTCGGATTCCACTGGACGAAGGTGCACTCGGCGGAGGAACTGGGCGAGGTCTACGTCCTCGGTGTCGACCCCGGCGAGCAGGGCGGCGGCCTCGGCAAGGCCCTCACCACCATCGGCCTGCGGTATCTGGCCGACGAGCGGGGCCTGCCGACCGCCATGCTCTACGTCGACGCCGACAACGGAGCCGCGGTGCGGGTCTACGAGGGGCTCGGCTTCCGCACCCACGAGACGGACCTGATGTACCGCACCGAGACCTGACGGCCGGGTACCCGGGTTCCGCGCCGAGCCCGGGCACCGGGTCCCGCCCTGAGGGCCGGAGGACGTGCGTCCTCCGGCCCTCCCCCCGTTGCGGGCCCTCCCCCGGCACCGCCGCGGTGGGGAGACACCGTCGCCGCGGGCGGGGGAGGGGGACTGCGGAGCGGCCTCGGCGGCCGGGTCGCCCCGGCCCGCGAGGACCGGGGGCGCGGCGGAGCCGCTCGGGGTCGTCAGACCCGGGGTGAGGCGGTGACGGAGTAGTGGACGTAGCCGTCGCCGTCGTTGTTCCAGTTCAGCTTCCAGGCACCGTCACCGAGCGCGTAGCGGGAGACGGCGTGCCGGAAGGTCGGGGTGGTGTAGGAGCCGTCGCCGCTCTCCATCCGGCCTTCGAGGCCGAAGTCGCGGTGGGCGCGGATCGGGTCCGGCGCGCCGGCGACGCTCTTCTTGAGGTAGACCCGGAATTTCGCCGCGTCGAAGGTCCGCGGGGTGGGGTTCGGGTAGGAGGAGGGCACGTCCCAGCTCAGCTTGGCGTAGCTGTAGATGTAGCTGCCGGACCGGTAGGAGCACATGGTCGCCTTGAGGGTCCAGTTGTCCGCCCACGGACCGGAGTAGCCGCGGTCGTCCACGGTCTTGGTGGTCGTGTTGCAGGACGCCGCCATCGCCGGGGGCGCCATGACGACGGCCGCGCCGGCGAGGGTGCCGAGGCAGGTCGCGGCGACCGTGGCCCGGCGCATAAGGGTGCGCATTCGGTGACTCCTGGTTCTCCGCACGGGGTGCGGCTTCGCTGGTACGAGCCGACCGCGCCCCGGGCCGGCACCTGGGTGCGGGACCGGAGCGGGAAGCGGTGTGACGGGCTTCAGGGCGGCGAGCCGTCTCGGCACCGGGCGTCCGCGCAGTGGCGGTCCCCCATCGCCCGGTGACCGTCCGAAGGTGCCGCTCGTTCGCGGCAACGCCCTGAGAGGCGGATACCCGTCCGCCCGTTCGTCGCTTCCCCCGCCGGTGCGGTCGGACGCCGGGATCGTAGGCACACCGGCCGGCACCGCGCCGTATGCATCCGAGGAGGCCGGCTGTGCATGTGAGGCGCCCGTTCCGGACCCCTGTCAGCGGCCGGGCTCCGCCGGATCCGGTACTGCGGTCACCGGGAGCTGCCCGGCGGCCACCATCATCAGCAGCACCTGGTGAGGGGCGGCTCCCGGCTCGCCGAGCGGCAGCCGCAGCAGCGCGCCCAGTGCCGAGAGCCGGGCGGCGAGGGTGTTCCGGTGCATGTCCAGCGCCGCGGCGGTCGCGCTCGCGTGACAGTTGTGCGCGAGCCAGGTGGCCAGCAGCCGCGCGGGATCGGCCGCCTGGTCCAGTACGGTCAGCTCGCGCGTCGCCCGGTCCACGACCGGCGGCTCCCGCAGCAGCGCCCGCAGCCCGGGAGGTGCCTGCGGTGCGAGGTCCGGCGGGACCGGCAGGTCGGCGAGCTGGAAGGCGAGGTCGGCCACCGCGCGGTGTGCGACCTGCCGGTGGTCGAGCCCCATCGCCTCCAGCACCAGCCGGAGCCGCTTGTTGGCCGTGGTGCGGTCGACGCCGAGCAGCCTGCCCGCGCGCAGCGCCCCGTAGGACAGTGCGCGGCGGGCGGTCGGCACTGCCTGGGAGCGCTGCTCCTCGGTGAGCTTCCGCAGCCCGACGCAGACCTGGTGGGCCCACACGCGTGCCCGCGGCGACAGCGACGCCAGAAGGGAGGAGGCCCCGGCGTCCCGGACGATGCCCTCCGGATCGTTCCGCGCGGCGGTCAGCGCCCGGACGGCGGCCTCATAGGCCAGGGCGGTCTGCGACCAGGGCCGGGGCCCCGAGACCCCGGCGAGACGTCCGGGCCGCTTCCGCACCACCGGGCGCAGCAGGGCCGCCGGGGTGCCGTCGTCCGGGTCCTGCGGAAGCACCACGATGACGTGCCGCGGATCCGCCGGGCACAGGACGACCAGCCCCCCGTCGCCCACGGCCTGTTCGCAGGCCGCGGCGGTCTGCTCGCGGTCCTCCCGCGGCGCGCGTTGCACCACGGCCACCACTCCGCGTGCGGCGGCCAGCACTTCGCCGACGCCGTACTCGGCGGCACCCAGCCGGGCCAGCGGTTCGGCGACCCGTACGGCGCCCTCCCAGTTCCCCAGCATCAGGTACTGCAGCACGGACACCCGTACGCCCCGCAGGGCGGTGCGCAGCACCTCGTGGTCCCGGCGGTGCCGCAGCGCGCAGTCCAGCAGCGCCACCTGTCCCGCCGTGTGGGCCAGCAACTGCCGCAGGTGCGGCGGCCAGCCACCGGAGCGGAGTGCGGCCAGCACCTGGTGCGGCCGGTCGCTTCCGATCGCGTGCAGCACCAACTCCCGGTCACCGAACGGCACGGCCGCCGTGTGGATCCGTCCGCACCGCACCTCCTCCAGTGTGCGGCGCTGTTCGGTGGCCAGCCGGTCCCACTCGGGGTGCCCCGGCTCGACCAGGGTCACCGGGCCGCCGGTGACGGCGGCCACCTCCCGCAGCAGTCGCGCCGGTCCCTCCGCCCGCTCCAGCGCGGCCGCGGAGAGGGCCAGCACCCGTGCGGTGGAGCGGGCGTTCTCCCGCTCGACCGTCAGTTGTCTCCGCAGCACGTGGCGCAGGGTCTCCTCGGCGTCCCGGGGTGCTGCCGGGACGAGTGCCGGCACCCCTGCCGCTCGGGCGGCCTCCCGGCCGGCGGGGGCCGCGGCGGGTGCGAGCACCACCGCGACCACGCCCGCGCGGACGAGTTCCCGCAGCGCCTTACCGGCGCAGTCGGGGACCGCCCCCTCGGGGCCGGTGGGCAGGACGGCCAGCCCGGCCCGCATCCGGGGCGCGTCCGCGGGTAGCCGCCAGTGCGCGTCGCACGCCACGGCGTCGTCCACGTGCTGCGCGGTCGCTGGTGCCGATGTGCCGGCGGCCGGTTCCGGTGGTCTGGAGGAGCCCGGGCGGCTGGGGGAGTCCGGAAAGCGCAGTACCGGGCGGGGACCGGTGGTCAGGTGGCGGAGGTTCAGCATGGCGGTGCCGCAGTGGGGGAGAGGCCGGGTGGGGGTGCGGGGATACTAACCGCCGGTGCCGCTCCCGGACCTCCCGGGAGCGGAGGAATCCGCGGGCCGCCCGCCCCGGCAGGCCATCCGCGGCACCCCGCGATGCCATGTCGGCGTAACCAATGATTCAAACTCGCGTGCGAGCCTCGCGGAATGGCCCGGTCCTCCCTCGCAGAGAGCATCGACAATGGCGGTATGACCCAGCAGCCGCAGTCCCCGGTCGGCTCGATCGCGGCCCACCGCCTCAGCTCACCCACCGATCCCGGCAGCGTCCCGGGGGCCGGGCCCGGCCTGGGCCTGGACCCCGACCTCGACTCCGACCCGGACGTGTACGCGGGCGGCGGAGGCCGGCTGGACGACGAGTCCGCCACCGACCTGCCCGCCGACCGCTTCCTGGACCGGGAGCGCAGCTGGCTGGCCTTCAACGAACGGGTGCTCGAACTCGCCGAGGACCCGGAGACGCCGCTGCTGGAGCGGGCGAACTTCCTGGCGATCTTCTCCGGGAACCTGGACGAGTTCTTCATGGTCCGTGTCGCGGGCCTCAAGCGCCGGATCGCGACCGGCGTGGCCACCCGCAGCGCGGCGGGGCTCAAGCCGCGCGAGGTGCTGGAGGGGATCTGGGAGCGCTCGCGGGAACTCATGGAGCGGCACGCAGCCTGCTACCAGCAGGACATCGCCCCGGCACTGGCCGCCGAGGGGCTGCACCTGCTGCGCTGGGCGGAACTCACGGACAAGGAGCAGGCCCGGCTCCTGACCCTCTTCCGGCAGCAGATCTACCCGGTGCTGACCCCGCTGGCCGTCGACCCGGCCCACCCCTTCCCCTACATCTCGGGGCTGTCGCTCAACCTGGCGGTGGTCGTCCGCAACCCCGTCAGCGGGCACAACCACTTCGCGCGGGTGAAGGTGCCGCCGCTGCTGCCGCGGTTCCTGGAGGCGTCGCCGCAGCGCTACGTCCCGCTGGAGGACGTGATCGCCGCGCACCTGGAGGAGCTGTTCCCGGGGATGGAGGTGCTCGCGCACCACATGTTCCGGGTCACGCGCAACGAGGACCTGGAGGTCGAGGAGGACGACGCGGAGAACCTCCTCCAGGCCCTGGAGAAGGAGCTGATGCGGCGCCGGTTCGGCCCGCCGGTGCGCCTGGAGGTCGAGGAGTCCATCGACCCCTACGTCCTGGACCTGCTCATCCGGGAGCTGAAGGTCGGCGAGTCGGAGGTCTTCCCGCTGCCCGGGCCGCTCGACCTGACGGGACTGTCCGGGATCGTCTCCGCCATGGACCGGCCGGAGCTGAAGTATCCGAAGTTCGTGGCCGGCACCCACCGGGACCTCGCGGAGGTCGAGTCCGCCTCGGCGCCCGACGTCTTCGCCGCGCTGCGCAGCCGCGACGTACTGCTGCACCACCCCTACGACTCGTTCTCCACCTCCGTGCAGGCGTTCCTGGAGCAGGCCGCCGCCGATCCGGACGTGCTGGCCATCAAGCAGACGCTGTACCGCACCTCGGGCGACTCGCCGATCGTGGACGCGCTCATCGACGCCGCCGAGTCCGGCAAGCAGGTGCTCGTCCTGGTCGAGCTCAAGGCGCGCTTCGACGAGCAGGCCAACATCAAGTGGGCCCGGAAGCTGGAGGAGGCGGGGTGCCACGTCGTCTACGGGCTGGTCGGGCTGAAGACCCACTGCAAGCTGTCGCTGGTGGTGCGCCAGGAGGGCGAGGTGCTGCGCCGGTACGCGCACGTGGGCACCGGCAACTACCACCCCAAGACGGCCAGACTCTACGAGGACCTGGGGCTGCTCACCGCCGACCAGGAGGTGGGCGCGGACCTGTCCGACCTGTTCAACCGGCTGTCGGGCTACTCGCGGCGGGAGACCTACCGCCGACTGCTGGTCGCCCCGCGCTCCCTGCGGGACGGACTCGTCGCACGGATCCAGCGGGAGGTCGAGCACCACCGGGCCGGGCACGAGGCCGCCATCCGCATCAAGGTCAACTCGATCGTCGACGAGACGGTGTGCGACGCCCTCTACCGCGCCTCGGCCGCGGGCGTGCCGGTGGACGTGTGGGTGCGCGGCATCTGCGCGCTGCGGCCCGGCGTACCGGAGCTGAGCGAGAACATCCGCGTGCGCAGCGTCCTGGGCCGGTTCCTGGAGCACTCGCGGGTGTTCTCGTTCCGGAACGGCGGCGAGCCGGAAGTGTGGCTGGGCAGCGCCGACATGATGCACCGCAACCTCGACCGGCGGATCGAGGCGCTGGTGCGGGTCACCGATCCCGCGCACCGCGCCTCGCTCGACCGGCTGCTGGTCACCGGGATGTCCGACGCCACGGACTCCTGGCATCTGGGCCCGGACGGGGTGTGGACGCGGCACGCGCGGGCCGCCGGGGAGGAAGGCGGGCAGCGGTTGTCGAACGTGCAGGAACTGCTGATCGAGGGGCGGCGGCGGAAACGCGGTCCGGCCGCGACGTGACGCGCGGCGCCGCGTGGCGGTTGGGGGACTGAGGGCGATGCGGCGACGTCGGTGCGCACGGGCACACACGCGCGGTGCGACCGGTGGCGTCGGCAGGACCGGTGGCGTCGGTGGGACCGGTAGGACCGGTGCGGCCGGTGGCGTCGGTAGGACCGGTAGGGCAGGTGGGACCGGTGGGGCCGATGGGGCCGGTGGGGACAACGTGCGCGCTGCGCGGAAGGGGACGTGATGGGACGGAGCCGGGACGTGGTCGTCGAGTCCGGGCGCGGCACGCGGGAGCCCCCGCGGCCCGCCGGGACGGCCGGGACGGCCGGGGACACGGCGGCAGATCCGGCCGCGGACCGGGCGGCGGAGGTGGGCCCGGGGGCGGCCCCCGGGCCCGCGGGCCCGGTGCCGGCACCCGCAGCTCCTGCGGCGTCCGCGGGGACGGTCGCCGAGGTGCTGGGCGGCTACCTCCAGGAGCGCGCCGCGGAGTTCCTCCGCGGACTGCGCACCCATGCGCAGGGCACCGGCGCCGGTACGGGAGGCACCGGAGCCGGCCCCGGCGGGACGGCCGGTGCGGCGGACCCCGCCCGGGCTGCCGCGTCCGTCGGCGTCCTCCGCTCCGCCGCCCGCCGGATGAACGGAGTGCTCGTCACCTACCGTGCGCTGCTCGACCCGGTCTGGGCCGACAACCTGCGCACCGAACTGAGCTGGCTGGCCGGGGTGGTGGCCCGTGAGTACGCCTGCGCGGACCGGCTGGAGCGGCTGTCGGGCGCCCTGCACCGGCTGGCCAGCGGCGCGGCGGGCAGGGGCGAGGGCACCGACCCGGCAGCCGCGGAGGCGGGCGGCCGGACACCCGGCGCCGCGGGCGGCGGGCGGCGGTCCGCCGGGGGCGCCGCGGCCACCCGCGAGCGGGGTGCCCTGCCGGTGGGAGCGGCCCGCGCCGGGGCCCTGCTGGAGCGCCAGCTCACCCTGGCCCGCACCCGCGCCCACTCGGCCGCGCTCCAGGCACTGGGCTCGGCCCGGTTCCACGCGGTCGCCGACGCGGTGGCGCTGCTGGCCTCCGAGACACCGCTCTGCCCGGGCGGCGACGCCGGCAGGCCCGCCGCGGCGGTGCTCGCGCAGCCGGCCGAGCAGGCGCGCCGCAGGCTCGACGAGGCCGTCGCCGCGCTTCCGCTCAGCCGCGCCGGAGCCCCGTACAACGCCGACGGGCTCTCCCGTTCGCTGGGCACCGAGGCGCGTCAGGACGCGGCCTGGGACCACGTCCGGGTGCTGCTGCGGGTGCACCGCTACGCGCAGGAGGTGCTGGGTCCGCACGCGGTGCCCGACCCCCGGCTCCGCCCGGCGGGCGAGGCGCTGGAGCGGCACCACGAGGCCGCGGCTGCCGCAGCGGCTGCTGCCTCCGCCGCCGCGACCCCCCGCATCGCGCCCGCCACCGCCTACGCCCTGGGCGTCCTGCACGCCGACCAGCGCCACGAGGTCGAGGCCGCCCGCTTCACCTTCGGCCGCCACTGGACCCGCACCCATCCGGAGGGCGCCCCTGCCTGAGGCGGTTTCCCGGGGCGCTTTCCTGAGGCGGGGCGGCGCCCGGCGGCAAGCCGTCGGGGCGGGACGTGTCAGATGAAGGCGCCCGGCATGGTGTGCGGGGCGAGGGCGCTCCAGCGGACCGTCACCTCGCCCTGGCGCCAGCGGCGTGGGCCGTCGGCCAGCGGCCAGTCCGCGGCGAGGGCGCGTACCGCGCGGATCCAGCGCTGGCGGGCGCTGAGGGCGCCGTAGGGGGCGGCGGTGGCCCAGGCGCGGTCGAAGTCGGTGAGGAAGGCGTGCACCCTTTCGCCGGGCACATTGCGGTGGATGAGCGCCTTCGGCAGCCGTTCGGCCAGGTCGGAAGGGGCCGCCAGGGTGGCGAGGCGGGCCGCGAAGGTCACCGTGCGTGGGCCCTCCGGGCCGAGCGCCACCCACACATGGCGGCGGCCGATCTCGTCGCAGGTGCCCTCCACCAGCAGTCCTTCCGGCGCCAGCCGCGCGCACAGCCGCCGCCACACCGGAAGGACCTCCGCTTCCGGGTACTGGCGCAGCACGTTCGCCGCGCGGATCAGCGTCAGCCCGCGGCCCCGGTCGACGGGCAGTTCGAAGCCGCCGCGGACGAAGGCCAGGCCCGGGCG
Organism: Streptomyces sp. NPDC006925; assembly: GCF_042869575.1. Taxonomy (NCBI): domain Bacteria; kingdom Bacillati; phylum Actinomycetota; class Actinomycetes; order Kitasatosporales; family Streptomycetaceae; genus Streptomyces; species Streptomyces sp. NPDC006925. The sequence continues at coordinate 30,456 of NZ_JBIAGB010000026.1, read as the reverse complement.
CGCGTACGGGTGCGCCGCGGCGACCCGCGCCGGGTCGATCTCGACGCCGTACACCCGCGCGTCGCCGCGCACCCTGCGCAGCCGCTCCAGCAGCTCGACGGCCGTCCAGGGCGCCGCGCCGTAGCCGAGGTCGACGGCGGCGGGCGGAGCGGGGGAGCGGCGGAGCGCGGGGCCGTGCGCGGCGGCGATCCAGCGGTCCATCCGGCGCAGCCGGTTCGGGTTGGTCGTCCCGCGGGTGACCGTACCGACCGGGCGGGACGGTACGGGGGGACGCGGCGGCATGAGGGCGAGGATACGCGGGCCCCGGAGAGCCGAGCCGATTGTCACAGTTCGGCAAATTCGACTGCGGAGAGGGAAGAGGGAGCAACCTTTCCGCTGTTCTCGCTCGCGGGCCGCGCGTGGCCGGGTCGCAGCTGCCGCGACCTCGTACCGCACCGTGTCCCGGTCCGCACCGTCCGCAACGGAGGAGGCATCGGAACCGTGAGCCACCACGTGTCCCGGCTCGGTCAGCGGCGCGGCGGACGCTCCGCCCTCCCGCACCAGTCCAGGCCGCCGCTGCTGCGTCTGACCGGCCCGCGCCGGGCCCGCCGGGTGGCGATGCTCAGCGTCCACACCTCTCCGCTCCACCAGCCGGGCACCGGCGACGCGGGCGGCATGAACGTCTACATCGTCGAACTGGCGCGGCAGCTCGCAGCACAGGGCACCGAGATCGAGATCTTCACCCGCGCCACGACCGGCACCCTGGCCCCCACCGTCGAGCTGGCCCCCGGCGTCCTCGTGCGGCACATCGACGCCGGCCCCTACGAGGGCCTCTCCAAGGAGGAGCTGCCCGCACAACTGTGCGCCTTCACGCACGGGGTGATGCAGGTGTGGGCCGGCCACCGGCCCGGCTACTACGACCTGGTGCACTCCCACTACTGGCTGTCCGGGCACGTCGGCTGGCTGGCCGCACAGCGCTGGGGCGTGCCACTCGTGCATGCCATGCACACCATGGCCAAGGTCAAGAACGCCGCCCTCGCCGACGGCGACACCCCTGAGCCGGCCGCCCGCGTCATCGGCGAGACGCAGATCGTGCGCGCCGCCGACCGGCTGGTCGCCAACACCGACGAGGAGGCGGGTGACCTCGTCCACCACTACGAGGCACCCCGCGATCGCACCGCCGTCGTCCACCCCGGCGTCAACCTCGACCGCTTCCGGCCCGCGGACGGCCGCGCCGCCGCCCGGGCCCGGCTCGGCCTGCCCCAGGACGCGCTGATCCCCCTCTTCGCCGGCCGCATCCAGCCGCTCAAGGCCCCCGACGTGCTGCTGCGCGCGGTCGCCCGGCTGGTGGACGAGGAACCCTCGCTGCGCCGCCGGATGGTGGTGCCCGTGGTGGGCGGGCCCAGCGGCAGCGGACTCGCCAAGCCGGAAGGGCTGCAGAAGCTCGCCGCCCGGCTGGGCATCGCCGACCTGGTCGCCTTCCGGCCGCCGGTCGGCCAGGAACAGCTCGCCGACTGGTACCGGGCAGCCTCCGTGCTGGTCATGCCGTCCTACAGCGAGTCCTTCGGCCTGGTCGCCGTCGAGGCCCAGGCGTGCGGCACCCCCGTGGTGGCCGCCGCCGTCGGCGGGCTCCCGGTCGCCGTGCGGGACGGCGTCAGCGGCTACCTGGTCGCCGGGCACGATCCCGCCGAGTACGCCCGCGCCCTGCGCCGCTTCGCCGACGACCCGCACCTCCCGGACCGGCTCGGCACCGCCGCCGCCCGGCACGCGCAGGGCTTCGGCTGGGCCGCCGCCGCGGGCTCCACCGCCGAGGTGTACGCCGCCGCGTTGCAGGAGCGGCGCCGTCGCCTACGATCGCCGCATGGGTGACGTTGCTGCCGCGGCACGTGCGGCGATCGAGCGGACACTGAACGACGCCGAGCTGGAGTGGGAGAGCCCGACGGAGGGCACGTACGTCGTCACGCTCCCGGGCACCCGGAAGCTGCAGACCACGTGCTCACTGGCGGTCGGCGCGCACTCCCTCTCGGTCAACGCCTTCGTCGTCCGCAACCCGGACGAGAACCACGCCGCCGTGCACCGCTGGCTCCTGGAGCGCAACACCAAGCTGTACGGCGTCGGTTACGCGATCGACGGGCACGGCGACATCTACCTCGTGGGGCGGTTGCCGCTGGCATCCGTCACCGGCGAGGAGGTCGACCGCCTGCTCGGCAGCGTCCTGGAGAACGCCGACGGCTCCTTCAACACCCTCCTGGAGATGGGCTTCGCCGACGCCATCCGCAAGGAGTACGCCTGGCGCACCGCGCGCGGCGAGTCCACCCGCAACCTGGACGCGTTCACGCACCTGACCGGCCACGAGGGCTGAGCGCGCGCCGCGTCGCGCCGCACCTGCGCCGCAGTCGGTGCGCGGCCGCTCAGGCGGGACCGGCCGGTCCGGCTGCCGGCCGGTCGATGCGGTAGATGACGTGGCGGCGGTCGTCGGCCGGATTGTCCGGGGTCAGCTCGCCCTCCGCGACCCGATGCAGCCCCGCCTTCTCCAGGGCCCGCCAGGACGGCCGGTTGGCGGCGTGTACCGGGATCACGGCACAGGTGGCGTCCGGGTGGTCCGTCCACGCCCGGGCGAGAGCGGAACGGATCAGCTCGGGGCCGAGGCCGCGACCGGTCAGTCCTGGCTCCCCGATCAGGTAGTCGAGGGTCAGCGCTCGCTCGGGCACCTCGGTGACCGTCGCCAACTCGGCCCGGCAGTCCGGATAGTCGGCCAGGAAGCACCGCTGCACCAGCCCCAGCGGCCTGCCGTCGAGCAGGACCAGCCAGTCCTCGGACGGCTCCTCACCGCGGGCCGCGGGCCCGAAATCCCGCGCCACCGCCTCCGGCGAGGTCTCGTGGTGCCACCAGCGGGCCACATGCGGCTGCGCCAACCAGGCCCGCAGCAGCGGAAAGTCGCTTTCGTCGAGACGCCGCCGGCTCAGCACCCGGCCAGCCTACGCCGGAACCCCCGGGCCGGCCTCGGCCACCGGGCTCCGGTCGGGCGGTGGACGGCCAGCGTGGCACCGCGGCAGTGGATCGCGACCCTGGCCGCGGCGAAGAGCGCGCCTTGCAGTGCGGGGCCGCCAACAGCAACGTCAGGCCGGCCGCTGGCCAGGACGGTGGCGTCGGGTGCTTCCTCCTCCAGGTCGGTGGCCATCAAGACCTGCTCGAAGGCCACGCCCGCCAAGGCACCGCCCCCGGCCCCCGGCAGCATGCCGACGGATCGCAGGCGAACTCGACCGCGTTCCGCCCTGCTTCCGCCGGGTGTGCCGCAGGAACAGGGCCACGGCGACCAGCGCCGCGCCACCGGTGACCGGCAGGGCCGTGCCGCCGCGGGTGGTCTCCCCTGCGTGCCGCGCTCTCGCCTTCAGCTCGGCGGCCTTCCGCTGTCCGTGGTGCTTGATGTCCGCGCGGGCCGCCAGCGCCTCGACGGTCTCGCCGAGTTCCCGGCGGGTCTCCTCCACCTGGGCCCGCAGCTCCGCCGGGCTCGGTGCGGAACCGTGACTGTGGGGGCTCTGCGTCATCGGTGCGACCTCTCCTTCACCTCGGCGACATCCGCTTTCAGGCTCTGCACGGTCCCCTCGGGCTTCACCGGCGTCGCCTTGCCGAGCTGGCCCTTGCCGAGCACGGCCAGCGTCCCAGCGACGACCGCCAGCGCGGCGGTCACCACCAGGGCCGCGAGCCACAGCGGCAGCACCAGGTCGAGGGCGACGATGACGGTGGCCGCGAGGGCCTGGAGGGCGACGAAGCCCAGCACCCCCGCTCCGCCGAACATGCCGCCGCCGAGGCCGAAGCGCTTGCCCTTCTGCCGCATCTCGGCCTGCGCCAGTTGCAGTTCCTGCCGCATCAGCTGGGAGATCTGCTCCGACGCGTGCTGTACCAGCCTGCCGACCGACTCCTCGCCGACCGCGTCCTCACGCGGCCGGGATTCGGGTGTCCGGGGCGGGGCCTCGTGGCTCCGGGGCGGGGCCTCATGCGTCGTCGTCATGGTGCGCACCAGCCTTTCGCTGCTCGGCGTCCGGTGCCGGGTCACTCTCCCCCCGGCGGTACCCCGGCCTTCCCGGCCTATGCGGTAGCGCTCCGTGACCGAATACCGGGTTTGCCGGGTGCGTCGGTCACGGAGTGTGCCCGGATCCGCAGATGAATACTCGGATCGGCGGATGAGTACGAGGACGGATGGTCGCGCCCCCGCATGGTCCGTACGTTCCCTCATATGGAACCGAACAGCACTGCGAAGACCGCGCCCCGGGACGCCGACTCCGCCGACTCCACGGCCGCCGGACCCGCCGCGGAGCGCCCGCGTCCGCGTACCGCAGCCGAGTGGTCGGGGCTGGTACTCCTGGCCGCCGCAGTCCTGATCTTCGGCGCCATGGTGTTCGTCCTCGGTCCGCTCCTGGCCATCGCCTGCTCGGATTGCCAGGACGGCGTCCGCGGCCCGCTGCGGTTCGGCACCGCGCTGATGGTCACGGACCACGTCGGAGTGCCGCTGACGACACTGGGCACGCTGGTCGCCATGTTCGCGGTCCGGCGGGGTGCACAGGCGGCCGGCATCGGCCTGGGCATACTCCTGCTGCTCCTGCTGGTGCAGTGGGCGCTCGGTCAGGCCACGGTCTGAGCCGCGGGCGGGTGCTGGTGGCCCTGCGCCGACTGTGCCCCGGTCGGTGGTCGGCCGAGTCGCCCCGCCCGGCCACCGACCGGCCGCGCCTCAGATGATGGGGCTGGTGTAGACCCCGGTGTATGCCTGGCTGCCGATGAAGGGCTTGTTGACCGCCCACAGGTCGGCCCACTCGTACTCCGGCACGTTGAAGCTGCACTTCACCCAGCCGGCGGCCGCGCCACGGGCGTTGAAGCACTGGCGGTCCCAGTGCGACGGGAGCCTCGAATTGAGCGTGCCCGCGACCGAGTCGCCGTTGGCCTTGGTGTCCTTGACGTAGATCGCGTCCCCGTTCGCGACGAAGCACGCCTTCGCGCCGGACGTCGACACGCACGGGGCGCTCGACGGCGGTGCCCCGCTGGGGGTGCCGTTCGCGGCGGCTGCCGCGGTCGCCGTTCCGGCGGTGATGAGTAGCGCGGCGGGAACCGCCAGCAGCGCGCGTCCGAGTTTTCTCATGTGTGCTCCCCGTTGTCCGTGTGCCTCAAGTGACGTGTGTGTGCGCATCATTGAACACCACGAGGTGGACGGGAGAGTCATCGCCGCCGTCCGAACCACTCACCAGGGCACGGGTGTTCCGTCCCAGGAGAAGAAGCCGCCGGTGGGGCCGTCGTCCGGCAGCAGGGCCAGGTGGAGGGCGCCCTGCGCGGCCTCGGCCGGATCGCCGCCGGCAGCGGCGGCCTGCGGATTGAGGTCGGTGGCCCGCAGACCGGGGGCGAGCGCGTTGACCTTGAAGCCGTCCTCGGCCAGCGTCTGTGCGTACAGGACGGTGAGGGCGTTGAGGGCCGCCTTGGACGACCGGTAGGCGGCGGCGCCGCCGGCGCCCGGGGCGAACTGCGGATTGGGTGAGGTGCTCCAGGTCAGCGACGCGGTGCCGCTGGAGACGTTGACGATGCGCGGATGCGGGGACCGGCGCAGCGCGGGCAGGAAGGCGTTGGTCACCGCCGCCACACCGAACACGTTGGTCTCGAATGTGCGCCGGTACTCCTCGATGCGGGATTCGGCCGGCGGGGCGAGGGACGGCGAGATGCCGGCGTTGTTGACCAGTACGTCCAGACGGTCCAGCCGAGCCGCGGCCCGTTCGACGCCGTCCGGATCCGTCACGTCGAGGACCAGCGGGCAGGCCCCGGAGCCGATCTCCGCCGCGGCCCGCTCCCCGCGCCCCGGATCACGGGAGCCCACGTACACGGTGAACCCCTCGGCGGCGAGCAGCCGGGCGATATCCTTGCCGATGCCCTTGTTGGCACCGGTGACCAGAGCTGTGCGTGCGTTCATGGCAACCATGCTTCTCCTGGCGCGGGCGCCCTGCCAGGGACAGCCTGTACCAGGCAGCGGGAGGAGGCAGCATGGCCCGACAGGAACTCGCCCACTATCTGCGGGACCGCCGGGCGGCCCTGCGCCCGCACGAGATCGGCCTGGCGACAGCCGACACCGACCGCCGCACACCGGGTCTGCGCCGCGAAGAGGTGGCGGAGCTCGCCCACATGTCGGTCGACTACTACACGCGGCTGGAGCAGGCCCGCGGGCCGCGGCCGTCGGCCCGGATCCTGGACGGGCTGGCCCGCGCGCTGCGGCTCGCACCGGCCGAGCGCAGCCACCTGTTCCGGCTGGCCGGCTTGAGTGCGCCGCCTCCCGGCGCCGGCGCGGTGCGGCAGGTGCGACCGCACGTGGCCCGGATGCTGGAGCGGCTGCCGGAGACCGGCGCCGTCGTCACCGACGCGGCGTACGACGTCGTCACCTGGAACCCGCTGGCCCGGACACTGCTCGGCGCCGACTACGGGGGCGGGAGGCCGAACCTGGCCCGCCGCCGCTTCCTCGGCGGGGGACCGGCGTACGAGAGCACCAGCGCCGAGGAGTTCGGACACATCGTGGTGGCCCGGCTGCGCCGGGCCGCGGACCGCTACCCGTATGACCCGCAACTGGCCGCGCTGCTGGCCGAACTCCAGGCCGGGAGTGCGGAGTTCCGGCAGATCTGGGAGACGCGACCGGTCCACGCCCCCGGGCACCGCACCAAGACCCTGGACCATCCGGAGTCCGGTGCGCTGCGGTTGAACTGCGACGTCCTGCTCGTACCCGAGGACGACCAGGAGGTCGTCCTGATGACGGCCGACCCCGGATCACCCGACGCGCGCACCCTGCGCAGCCTGGCTGCCCGGGCGACCTGACCCGGACGCGGCGCACGGGCACGGCAGGAGCGGCGTGGCCGGGTGCCGCGCGAGGGGCCCGGTCCTCGTCTTCGGCGCTCACGCTGGTGCGGGCAGGTCCCAGCGGGTGCCGTCGGGGATGTGCCAGGCGTAGGCGCTTCCGTCCGCTTCGCGGGCGTACCCGAACCGGTCCTGGGAGGGGCGGCCGGCCTCGTTCCACCACTGCCAGGCCGCTTCGACCTGCTGCCACAGATCCCGTACCCCGCCGTGGGTGACGGTGGCGGGGCCGTCGCCGAGGGGTGCGCGAGCCCAGGAGCCGTCGGGGTGCTGGAGCTGGAGCGCCATGGCACCGGCTTCGTCGATGTGGTGGACGAGCTGGGCGCCGGGCAGGTGGAAGGCGAGGAGCAGGCCGAGAGGGTAGTTGGCCCGGATGTCGGCCGCGGTGACCGTTGTCGGGCGGGTGTCGGCGAGCGGTGACCGGTCGGGCCACTGGGGTGCCGGGTAGCTGGTCGCGTCCGTGCGGGCGGCCATGAAGCGTCCGCAGGTCGCAGTGAAATGCCCGACGGCCCGGCGGCTGCCGTCGACGCGGAGCGTGACAAGTCCGCCCTCGATACCGAGATTGAGGTCGGTGAGCACGAGTGTGCCGGGTTTGCTGTGGTCGAGCCATGCGTCGGGGACGGCCGGCACGGAACAGGTGGCGATGATCCGGTCGAACGTGCCACCGGCAGGGTGTCCGTGCGAGCCGTCGCCGACCGCGAGCTGCGGAACGAACCCGGCGTCGGCGAGGCGCTGCCGGGCCGTCCCGACCAGGGCCGGGTCGATGTCCATGGAGTGCACGAGGTGGTCGCCGATCCGGTGGCTGAGCAACGCCGCGTTGTAGCCGGTGCCGGTACCGATCTCCAGCACACGGTGTCCGTCCTCGACGGCCAGGTCTTCGAGCATGCGGGCCATCAGACTCGGCAGGGTGCTGGAGGAGGTGGGAATGCCGGTCCATGCCGTCTCGTCGACCTGTTCGGCGGTGGCCGGGTCGAGCGCGGTCACGAGGGTCTGGTCGCGGTACACGGCGGCGAGGTCGGCGTCCGTGCCGGTGGCCTGCCGCTCACGCCAGACGGTGATGCCGCGCGCGTCGGCCTCCTGCTCGTACCAGCGGGGCACGAACAGATGCCGGGGAACGTCGGCGAAGGCGTCGACCCAGGGGCGGGTGCGGATCGCGCCCGCTGCGGTGAGCTGGTCGGCGAGGGCCCTCATATGCGGGCGTGCGCGGTCCGGGGAGTCGTTCATGCGGCTCCTTGCAGTTCGTCGGCGATGGCTTGGGCGAGGGGGAGGCCGGTCGCGTGCTCGATCCAGTCCCACTGTCCGCACGGGTTCGCTTCCAGGAACGTCCATGTGCCGTCCGGGGTGACGACGAAGTCGAAGGCGGCGAACCGTAGGTCGAGCCGACGCAGATACCGTCGCACGCCCTCGGCGGTCGCATCCGGGACCGTGGTGGCCTGGTAGGTGAGGGAGGCGTAGTCGCTGCGCCAGTCGATGTGTCCAGCGCTGCCGGCGGCGTGGATCTCAGCGGCGAACAGCCGCTCGCCGACGGCGGTGAGTCGTACCTCGTGGGCCTTGTCGACCCATGCCTGGAAGAGGTGCGCGGTGGTGTCGATGCCCCGCAGATCGGCGAGATCCGCTGCGGAGAGACGGCGGGTGTAGACGGTCTTGAGCTGATCGCCTTCGATGAAGACGGGGGTTGCCACCGGCTTGCAGACGGCCCGGCCTCCCACCTCACCGACGAACGTGCGGACGGCGGCCGGATTGTTGGTGATGAGCGTTGCGGGCACCGTGAGTCCGGCTGTGCGTGCGGTGGCGAGTTGGAGCGGCTTGTACTCCGTGCGGGACATGGCGGCCGGATGGGACATCCAGCGGCAGTCGAGTGCGGTGATGATGCCGCCGAGACCGGCGCGGGCCTGCGCGGCGGCGAACCTGCGCTCGGGGTCGGACATGGCAGGCAGGTCGAAGGGGTTCGGGGCGCGGTAGTAGACGGCGGAGATGTCGGCCAGGTCGACGGCGCGGTCCGGGGGCCAGTCGTCCTGCGCTGCGATCACGAGCACGGCGGGCATGAGGGCATCAGTCCTTCGGGCCCTCGTCCAGCGGCGGCGGGTTCGTATGGCTGCCGTCGAGGACGGTGGGGGTGTGGGTCTGCATGTAGGGGAGCGGGCCGTCGTACAGGCTGCGGGAGATCTGCAACTCGTTGTCGTAGACCGCCGGGGGCCGCACGAGCGCTTGCGCGGCATCGGGGACGCGGGTGAAGCGCAGCACCCACGGGCGGGAGTACTCGCCGCTCGGCGGGGCACTGCTGTGCGGGATGCGCCCGTGTTCGGACGCGACCGGGAACGCTTCCCGGGGATGTGAGAGCAATGCGTGCATCTTCCTGCCTTCCGGTAGATCCGGTAGAGGTGTCGCGACCCTGACCCGTCGGTCGCCATGGGTGGTGCGCTGGTGTGCCCCCGGCCGACGTCGGCGTACGTCAGAAACTGCCGTCGGCCGGGGAGCGGCCCGCCGGTGCCGGGGAGGTGCCGCGGGGGCGTCTCTTTGGCGCGGGCGGGAGTCATGAGGTGCTGCTGAGGGCGGCGGCGATGGTGAAGCCGGTGCCGAAGCCGATCGCGAGCAGCAGGAACGGCCCGGCGATTCCGCAGGTGGTCATCACGCGGTGGCGGATGCTGCGGATCATTCGGTCTGCTCTTCCCGTGTGCGCCAGAGGTGCGCCAACTCGTCGGCGAGGTGCGGTGGGGCGTGGCGGGTGACGGCGTACTGACTTGCGTGCGCGAGACACATGCGCAGGCCGTGAGGGGGGGGCCGGAGCCGCACTCGATGACGGCGACCTGAACCGTCTCGTCCCGGTCGGTCTCGCAGTAGGCGCACCGTCCGGGCTGGACGCTGAGCGTGCCGCGCCTCACGAGCGGGTGCCATGGCGGAGTGCGCGCGGGGTGCCGTTGGCGGTGATACCTGCGTCGTGGCACTCGGCCTGGGTGGCGAGCCGTGCCGCAGCGGGCGGGCAGTCCCATTCGGTACCGCCGCGCGGGGGCCGCAGTAGGAGGTGGGGCCCGTCCTGCCCCATGACACGGCCAAGCGAATTCGTACGCCGGTCGATGACGTAAACGCCGATGCGGTAGGTCTGTGCGGCCATAGATCGTGGCTCCAGTCAGGTGCCTGCCTGCTGAGAGCAGGCAGCATCACTGTGCACACCGTTGCGGTCTGGGTGCACTCCGTTACGCAATAGCGTGCTCCTTGACTAGTAATTCATGCAAGAGAATCAACTCGATCGTGCAAGATTGCATATGCCTGCTCGGGGGTCCCGGCCCGGGGTAGCGTCAGCGAACACCGCACGGGCAGACTGAACACCCGACCTGGGAGGGGAGCGAATGAGCGCGCCAACGGTGCGACGCCGACGACTCGGCGCGAAGCTTCGCGAGTACCGGGAGGCGCGCGAATGGACTCTCGACGATGTCGCCGAACGCAGCGACGGCCGATTCAACGCTGCGAAGTTGAGCCGCATCGAGACAGCGCGCACAGCCGTCCGCCCCGACGATGTAAGAGCGCTGCTCGACCTGTACGAGGTGTCCGACCCCGACGTGTGTGCCGCACTTTTGACACTCACGCGGGAGGGCGCACGCCGCGGCTGGTGGCACTCGTACCGAGGCGTCCTGTCGCCCGTCTACGAGGATCTGATCAGCCTCGAAGCTGAGGCGGAATCGGTGTCCTCGTGGCAGCTCGGAGTCATTCCCGGTCTGCTCCAGACCGGCGAGTACGCCCGCGAGATCATTCGTGCGACGGCCATGTCTGAGGCGGTCGAGGCTCGCGTCGATGCGCTTGTCGAGGTGCGCCTCGCCCGACAGGCCATCCTGACGCGCGAGGACCCGCTCGCGCTGTGGGCCATCATCGCCGAGCAGGCTCTACGGTCCACCTCCGAGGCTGACGGAGTGATGCACGAGCAGTTGAGCCGCCTCCTCGCGATGGGTAGGCGCCCGAACGTGAACGTTCAGGTGTTGCCCGCAGATGCGCCGCTGCACGTCGGACAACTGGGCAGCTTCACCGTTCTCGGGTTCGGCTCTCATGCTGATCTCGACGTCGTACATACCGAAGGTTTGACCTCGGCCCTGTACATCGAGGAACGCGAGCAGGTAGCCGCTCACCGGGATGCTTGGCAGCGGTTGACCTCCGCAGCGCTCTCGGTTGAGGCATCGGCTGAACTGATTACACAGATAAGGAAGAACACATGACGCATGTTGACGATGCCTCCGCTCTTCCCACCCGTTGGTGGGCGTCCTCGTACAGCGACAGTGGGGCGCAGTGCGTCGAGTGCGGCATCGTTGATGCCGAGACGGTCGCGATCCGGGACAGTAAGGCGCCCCAAGGGCCCGCGTTGCTGGTGAATCGCGATCAGCTGTCCGCGTTCGTTTCCGCGGTCGTCGACGGTCAGCTCGACCGGTAGGTCAACGACAGATGGCCCCCGCCCTTCCCGGAACCGGGGCGGGGACAGGGGCGTTTCAGTACCTGCGTTCTCGGGGGCTGCGCATGCCGCAGCCCCCGAAGCGCACTCAGACCGCGGGCTCCGGGGGTGCCGTCGGCGCCTCCGCGGACGCGGACCCCGCGGATGCGGTCTCCGCGGGGGAGTGCGCCGGCTCGGGGGCGGGGTGGGCCCGCATGCTGCGGAGCAGCAGCGCGTAGCCGAGGGCGGCGAGGGTGCCCACTGCGGCGCTGGCGGTCCACAGGGTGTCGGCGCCGAAGTGGTCGATGACGGCGCCGCCCAGCAGGGGTGCGCCGAGGGAGGCGACGGACCAGGAGAGGGCGTAGACGCCCTGGTAGCGGCCTCGGCCGTGGGTGGGCGAGAGCTGGACGACCAGGCCCATCTGGGTGGGGGCGTTGATCATCTCGCCGAGGGTCCAGACGGCGACGGCGAGGGCGTAGAACGCGGCGGACGCGGCGAAGGCGTTCAGGCCGAAGCCGTATCCGGTCAGCAGCGCGGAGACGATCAGCAGTTTGGCCGGGTCGCGGTGCTGGATGAAGCGGGTGAGGGGGAGTTGGAGGAGCACTATCAGGACGCCGTTGAGGGCGATGACGGTGCCGAAGTCGGTGCTGGTGAGTCCCTGCTCGCCCATGGAGATGGGGAGCGAGACGAACGCCTGCTGGATGAGGGTGGCCAGCAGCAGGTTGAGGGCGACGACGACCATGAAGCGCCGGTCGCGCAGCACCGTCCACAGTGAGATGTCGCTGCTGCCGTCGGGCCGGGAGTCCGGCACCGCCTCGGTGGCGGTGCCGGGGGCGGGCGTCGGGGAGCCGGTCGCGGCGGGCTGGGACTCGGCCAGCTTCCGGAACGTGATCAGCGCGGTGGCCAGCACCATGGCCGCCTCGCCGAAGAACAGCAGCTGGTAGCTGTACTGGGCGATGAGTCCGGCGCTGGTGGAGGAGACGGCGAAGCCGAGGTTGATGGCCCAGTAGTTCAGAGAAAAGGCCCGAACACGGTCCTCGGGGCGGACGATGTCGGCGATCATCGCCTGCACGGCGGGCCGGGAGGCGTTGGTGGACATGCCCACGAGCGCGGCGACGAGCGCGATCGCCACGGGGTGCGTGACCAGGCCGAGGACGGCGACGGAGACGGCGGTCGCCAACTGGGCGCCCAGCAGGGTCGGACGCCGCCCGATCCGGTCGGTCAGTACTCCGGCGCCGAGTGAGGAGACGACTCCGCCCAGGCCGAATAGGGCGCCGACGAGACCGGCGTACGAGGCGGAGTAGCCGCGGTCCAGGGTCAGATACAGCGCCAGGAACGTCGCCACGAAGGCGCCGAGCCGGTTGACGAGGGTGCTCGTCCACAGCCACCAGAACTGGCGGGGTAGCCCCCCGACACTCTCGGCGGCAGCCAGCCGCACCTTGCCGAACGACACGTTCCCGGCCATGACCGCTCCCCCTGTGTGCCCGCACTCGCCGCGACCGACGTATACGGCGAAAGACGTAAGCGGCTGAACCGCGCCGGGCACGTTACCGAGGGCGCTCATGGCGCCGCCAGCGAATTGACGGCTGCCGTCAATCGGCGGCCCGGGGCGGCGGACGGCCGGAGGCTCCGGGCGGCGGACGATGGGCGGCTCCGGGGGCGGACGGTCCCCGCGACCGGTTCCCGGGCGCGGGGGCGATTGGTGCCCTCCGGGTTGGGCATCTGCTGTCCGGGAAGGCGCGGTCGCGTCGAGACCGCGCGGTGCCTGAGGGGGAGGGCGACGCAGTGGCCGAACAGGACAGCGGGGAACCGCCGGAGGGACTGACAGCAGCGGAGACGGGACTGTGGCACGCGTACCGGAACGGCAACGCGTACGACCTGCGGGTCGGGGACCCGGCCCGGGACGACGCGCACGGCGACATCTCCTGGGGGCCCGAACGCACCGTCCGGGCCCGGGTGATCTCGCTGCTGCTCCTCGGCGGGCCGCCTCCGGTGCCCGGCAGGGCGCCCGCGCTGAAGCTGGCGGGCTGCCGCCTCACCGGGCCGCTCGACCTGTCGAACTCGGAGATCACCGTCCCCTTCGAACTGCGGCACTGCCGGTTGGAGGAGCCGTTACGGCTGGTCGACTGCCGAGCGGGCACGGTCATTCTGCACCGGTGCCGGATACCGCGCCTGGAGGCGGAGCGGCTGGCCGTCGCCGGCGATCTGCGGCTGACCGGGAGTGAACTTGTGCACGGTCTGCTGCTGGCGCAGGCCCGCATCGGCGCGGATCTCGCCCTGGAGGAGGTGCGGTTGGGCAGCGTCGGGAGAGGCCGGGCGCTGGACGCCGACGGGCTGAACGTCACCCGGGACGTGGCGGCCGACCTGCTGCGGGCCACCGGCGAGCTGACCCTCCGGGCCGCGCGGGTGGGCGGCGCGGTGAGCCTGCGCGGATGCCTGCTGCGGCATCCTGACGGCGGGCCGGTGCTCACCGCGCCCCGGCTCACCGTCGAGGAGGATCTCGTGCTGGCCCCCGCTCCGCGCTGTCCGGGGGGCGGCTCGTCCGCGCCGGACGGTCGGCCGCGGGTCGCACGCCTGCACGGCGGCGTCCAACTGGACGGCTCGACGTTCGGGGGCGCGTTGGACTTCCAGGACGCCGACCTGGAACTGGCAGCGGACCAGGAGTTCTCGTTGCGCTCCGTGCAGGCGGCGGAGCTGCGGTTCACGCCCCGGGCACCGGAGCGCGGCCGTGTGGTCCTCCAGGACGCCTCCGTGCGCCGTCTGGTCGACCGTCCGGACAGTTGGCCGAGCGACGGCCGACTGGTGCTGCGAGGCTTCACCTACGAACAGCTCGCGCCGGGAGCCCCCTTCCCGCTGGCCCGTCGGCTCGCGTGGGTGCGGGCGGCGACCCCGGAGTTCGCTCCCGAGCCCTACGACCGTCTCGCCGCCTGCCTCCAGGCCGGAGGCGAGGACGCGGACGCGCACACCGTCCTGCTCACCAAGCTCCGGCGGAGGCGGCGGACGCTCCCGCTGCCGTTCAGGGCCTGGGAACATGTCCAGGACGCGGTACTCGGCTACGGATACCGGCCCGGACGCGCGGTCCTGTGGCTCGGCCTGCTGCTGTCCGGAGGGACGGTGTGGTTCGCCCGCAACCCGCCGGCTGCGAACACGCCCGGTGAGGGGCCGCACTGGGTTCCTGCCATCTACACCCTCGATCTCCTGCTGCCGGTGCTGGACCTCGGGCAGGAGACGGCCTGGCGACCCGCCGGGCTCTCCCAGTGGGCAGCCCTGGCGCTGGTCGTGCTGGGCTGGCTGCTCGCCACGATCGTGACGGCGGGAGCGGCGGCCGTCGTCCTGCGCCGGAACTGAACCCGGTCGGGCGGTGGGGGCGGTGCGGGCGGTGCTCCGGAGCCGCTGAGCGGTCCCCGGATCCGGTCCGGAGCCCGCCGGTCCGGAGCCCGCCGGTCCGGAGCCCGCGGGGCCGGGGTCGGCCGGTCCGGGGGGCCGGGGCCGGACGGCCCGGCGCCCGGCCGCACGTGGGGCAGCAACCGTGTGCCGCCGTCGGACCGCCCCCATGTGGCTCAGGCACATACCGCCCGCACGAACTGCGGAGGGACGCCACATCCGGGGGCCCGCGGGGCACTCCTAGGCTGCGGCCATGACGCCTGAGCCCGAGTCCGTGCCTCCGCAGCAGCAGTCGCCGCAGCAGCAGTCGCCCGTACCGACCCGCTCCGTCCACCTGGACCTGACCGGCCGGACGGCTCTGGTCACCGGCGCGGCGAGCGGCATCGGGCGGGCCTGCGCACTGCGGCTCGCGGCGGCGGGGGCCCGGCTGCGCGCGGTGGACCTGGACCCGGAGGGGCTCGCGTCGCTGGCGGCCGAGGTCGCCGCGGCCGCAGAAGGGCCCGGAGGCGGCGCGCCCGTGGAGATCCACCCCCTCGACCTGACGGACGCCGACGGGCTGGACGCGGCGGAGCGTGCCGCGGACGGTGCCGACGTGCTCGTCAACGCGGCCGGTACGCAGCTCGTGAGGCCGATCGAGGAGTTCCCGCCCGAGGCGTTCCGCCGGATGCTCACCCTCATGCTGGAGGCGCCGTTCCGCACCACCCGGGGTGCGCTGCCCGGGATGTACGCGCAGGGGTGGGGCCGGATCGTGCACATCTCGTCCGTGCACGGGTTGCGGGCCTCGGCCTACAAGTCGGCGTACGTGGCGGCCAAGCACGGTCTGGAAGGGCTCTCCAAGACGACGGCGCTGGAGGCGGCGGCCCACGGGGTGACCGCCAACTGCGTCAACCCGGCATATGTGCGTACCCCGTTGGTGGAGCGGCAGATCGCGGACCAGGCCGAGGCGCACGGCATCCCGGAGGAGCGGGTGGTGGCCGAGGTCCTGCTCGCGGACTCGGCGCTGAAGCGGCTGCTGGAGCCGTCCGAGGTGGTCGAGGCGGTCGCCTATCTGTGCACTCCCGCCGCCGGGTTCCTCACGGGTTCCTCCCTGCCCCTCGACGGCGCCTGGACCGCTCACTGACCCTGTGCCCATGCACAGCACCACCGACCACGGTCCCGACGGCCACAGCTCCGCACGCCACGAGAGCTCCGGGGGCCACGAACCGCCGGGCGGCTCCGCACCCGCCGCCTGCCTCGGCTATCTGGAGCTGCTGGCCCGGGGCGCCCCGGCCGAGGCGTACGAGGACCCGGCGGCACACACCGCAGCCGAGGGGGGCGTGCCCGCCGCCGAACAGGGCAAGCAGCTCGCCCTGCGCATCCACGCCGAGCTGGAGGGCAGGCGGCGCCGCGAGGCGGAGCTGACGGCGCTGTTCGAGACGGTGCACGACCTCGCCGGACTCCGCGACCTCGACGACGTGCTCCAGGCCATCGTCCAGCGCGCCCGCCGGCTGCTGGGCACCGAGGTCGCCTATATGACCCTCAACGATCCCGAGCGGGGCGACACCTACATGCGGGTCACCGAGGGTTCGGTCTCGGCCCGCTTCCAGCAGTTGCGGCTCGGCATGGGCGAGGGACTGGGCGGGCTCGTGGCGCAGACCGCGCGCCCCTACGCGACCCAGGACTACCCGCGGGACGCCCGCTTCCAGCACACCCTCCCCATCGACCGGGGCGTCGGTGAGGAAGGGCTGGTCGCCATCCTCGGGGTGCCGCTGCTGCTCGGCGGCCGGGAGGTCATCGGCGTGCTGTACGCGGCCGACCGGCGCGAGCGCGTCTTCGAACCGGAGCAGATCGCGCTGCTGCGCTCGTTCGCGGCGCACGCGGCCGTCGCGATCGACAGCACCCGCCTGCTCACCGAGACGACCCAGGCGCTGGCCGGGCTGCGTGCCGTCAACGAGACCATCCGCCGGGCCTCCGACATCCACGACCGGCTGACGGAGCTGGTGCTGCGCGGCGGCGGGGTGGACGACGTGACCCGCGCGCTGGCCGAGGTCCTGGGCGGCCGGGTGGAGTTCCGCGACAGCGTGCGGTTCGACGACGTACCGGCGGGTGGCGCACCGGCGGGTGGCGAGGCGTCCGGTGCGCTGTCGGAAGGGGCGCCCTCCGGTTCCGTGCCCTCCGACGGCGTACCGGCCGCGGTCGAGCGCTCCCGCCGCGACGGGCACGCCGTGCGCGAGGGCGGCAGCTGGGTGTCCGCCGTCTCCGCGGGCGGCGAACTGCTGGGCGCGCTGCTGCTGCACGGGCACCCGGACCTCGACCCGGTGGACCAGCGCACCCTGGAGCGCGCCGCGATGGTCACCTCGCTGCTGCAACTCGCCCGCCGCTCGGCGGGCGAGGCCGAACAGCGGGTCCGGGGCGAACTGCTGGACGACCTGCTGGACGCCGCGCACCGCGACCCGCACCTGCTGCGCGACCGCGCCGCGCGGGTCGGCGCCGACCTGGACGTACCGCACACCGTGCTGGCAGCCCGCCTCGACCGGGCGCCCGACGCCGGGGCGCCGTCCGACGCCGGGACGCCGTCCGACGCCGGGACGCCTTCCGGCGGCCCGCCTGGGGACGCGGCGCACGCCTCCACCGCCGGGGCGCCGCACGACGCCGGGCAGGCGCCCGACGAGGCGGAACGGCAGCGCCTGTGGTCCGCGGCCGCGCATCTGGCCGCCACCCGCCGCGGCCTGGCCGCGACCCGGGACGGCGGACTGGTCCTGCTGCTGCCCCTCGAAGCCACCGACCGGGGCACCGGCCCGGGCGCCCCCGACTCCGGTGACCCCGGCCCCGACTCGGCCGATGCCGTCTCCCGTACGGCGCGCCGGACCGCCGCCGAGCTGGGCCGCGCTGTGGGCTGCCCGGTCACCGTCGGCGCCTCCGTGCCCGTACCGTCCCCGGCCACCCGGCCCGGTTCCGTCGCCGCCGCCTATCCGGAGGCCCGGCGCTGCCTGGACGTGCTCAGTCTGCTCGGTCGCCGCGGCGACGGGGCCGCGGCCGAGGACCTGGGCTTCCTCGGGCTGCTGCTGGCCGACACCCGGGACGTCACCGGATTCGTCCGCCGCGTCCTCGGCCCGGCGCTGGACTACGACCGGCGACGCGGCACCGAACTGGTCGCCACCCTCGACGCGTACTTCGAGAGTGGCGCCAGCCCGGTGCGCGCCAAGGACGTCCTGCACGTACACGTCAACACCGTCGCCCAGCGGCTGGAGCGGGTCGGCCGGCTGCTGGGCGACGACTGGCAGGCGCCGCACCGCGCGCTGGAGATCCAGCTCGCCCTACGGCTCCACCGGCTGACGGGCGCCCTCGGCGGCTGAGCCGGGGGAGCCCGGGGCGGGCGCGGTCCCGGGGGCCCCGGCCGCACCGGCCGCCGCCGTGCCCGGCTCCCCCACGGTCGCCAGATCCCGGTCCCGGGTCTCCTTCGCACAGACCAGCGCCACGACGGTGAGCAGCGCGGCGGCGATCACATACACCGACACCAGCGCCGAACCGTCGAACTCCGCCAGCAGCGCCGTCGCGATCATCGGCGCCGGAGCCCCGGCCGCCACCGACGAGAACTGCGCGCCGATCGAGGCGCCCGAGTACCGCATACGGGTGGCGAACAGCTCGGAGAAGAACGCTGCCTGCGGCGCGTACATCGCCCCGTGCAGCACCAGCCCGACCGTCACCGCCAGCAGGATCAGCCCGAAGCTGCCGGTGTCCAGCAGGGCGAAGAACGGGAAGATCCACACCCCGACGCCGGCCGCTCCCAGGATGTAGACCGGACGCCGCCCGACCCGGTCGGAGAGGGCGCCCCACAGCGGGATGACGGTGAAGTGGACGGCGGAGGCGATCAGCACCGCGTTCAGCCCGGTCTGCTTGGACAGATCCAGGTGATCGGTCAGATAGACCAGCAGGAACGCGGTCAGGACGTAGAAGCTGATGTTCTCCGCCATCCGGGCGCCCATCGCGACCAGCACGTCCCGCCAGTGATGCCGCAGCACGGCCAGCACCGGCATCTCCTCCGCCGCCGTCGCGCCCGCCGCGCGGTCCCGCTCCTTGCGGGCCTCCGCACGGGCGCGGGCCTCCCGGAAGACGGGCGACTCGTCCACGGCCAGCCGCACCCACAGGCCGACCACCACCAGCAGCCCGGAGAGCAGGAACGGTATCCGCCAGCCCCAGCTCTCGAACGCGCCGTCGGACAGCAGCGCCGTCAGCGCCGCCAGCACGCCCGTGGCCAGCAGCTGACCGGCCGGCGCTCCGGTCTGCGGCCAGGAGGCCCAGAAGCCGCGCCGCCGCGGATCCCCGTGCTCGGAGACCAGCAGCACCGCGCCGCCCCACTCGCCGCCCAGCGCGAAGCCCTGCACCAGCCGCAGCGTCGTCAGCAGGACCGGAGCGAACGCGCCCACCGTCGCGTGAGTGGGCAGCAGCCCGATGGCGAACGTGGCGCCGCCCATCATCAGCAAGCTGATGACCAGCAGTTTCTTCCGGCCGACGCGGTCGCCGTAGTGGCCGAAGACCAGCGCGCCGACCGGGCGGGCCGCGAAACCGACCGCGTAGGTCAGGAACGCCAGCAGCGTGCCGACCAGCGGATCGGAGTCCGGGAAGAAGAGCTTGTTGAAGACCAGCGCGGCGGCCGAGCCGTAGAGGAAGAAGTCGTACCACTCGATGGTGGTGCCGACCAGGCTGGCCGCGACGATCCGGCGCAGCGACCGCCCGCCGCCCGGCGCGGACTCGGGAGACTGGGAGGACTCGGGGGACTTGGGAGACCCGGCGGAACCGGAGTCATGTGGGGACGAGGAAGCGGAGACCATGCCGCCGCACGCTAGGCAACCCCGCCCCCGCCCCCCATGTGGCCGCACCCCACACTTCGCCGCCCTGCTGTCCGACGGGACCCCACCTCGCTCCCGGGCTCCCGGGGGGCGCGTAGGCTCTCCGGTATGGCCGACGCACCGTACAAGCTGATCCTGCTCCGCCATGGCGAGAGCGAGTGGAACGCCAAGAACCTGTTCACCGGGTGGGTGGACGTCAACCTCACGGACAAGGGTGAGAAGGAGGCGGTCCGCGGCGGCGAGCTGCTCAAGGACGCCGGCCTGCTCCCCGATGTGCTG
The DNA here is from genome assembly GCF_042869575.1 of Streptomyces sp. NPDC006925. NCBI lineage: Bacteria > Bacillati > Actinomycetota > Actinomycetes > Kitasatosporales > Streptomycetaceae > Streptomyces > Streptomyces sp. NPDC006925. The sequence continues at coordinate 10,695 of NZ_JBIAGB010000026.1, read as the reverse complement.
CACACCTCCGTGCAGAAGCGCGCCATCCGCACCGCGCAGCTCGCGCTGGAGTCCGCCGACCGCCTGTGGATCCCGGTACGCCGCTCCTGGCGGCTGAACGAGCGCCACTACGGTGCGCTCCAGGGCAAGGACAAGGCCCAGGTCCGCGACGAGTTCGGCGAGGAGCAGTTCATGCTCTGGCGCCGCTCCTACGACACCCCTCCGCCGGTTCTGGAGGACGGTGCCGAGTTCTCGCAGAGCGGCGACCCGCGCTACGCGGCGCTGCCCAGCGAGCTGCGGCCGCGCACCGAGTGCCTCAAGGACGTCGTGGAGCGGATGCTCCCGTACTGGTTCGACGGCATCATCCCGGACCTGATCGACGGCCACACCGTCCTGGTCGCCGCGCACGGCAACTCGCTGCGCGCCCTGGTCAAGCACCTGGACGGGATCTCCGACGAGGACATCGCCGGCCTCAACATCCCCACCGGCATCCCGCTGGTCTACGACCTGGACGCCGACTTCGCACCGGTCACCAAGGGCGGCACCTACCTCGACCCGGAGGCCGCCAAGGCCGCCATCGAAGCGGTGAAGAACCAGGGCAGGAAGTAGCCTGTAGGCACGATCGGGCCCCCTGCCCGCGGTTTCTCCGTGAAGTAGGGGGCTTCGCTCTGGAGAGGGGCCGTTTGTGGGCCGCCTCAGTTGTGGACACCGATTGCGCCGATGCCAGAGCCTCAGCTGCGAAGGCGCACAAACGCCGACAAGGTCTCGGCGATTTCACCGACCTCGAGCCGGCTCTGAGCGACTGCGAGGACGAAGGCTTCTGCCCTGTCCTCGTCCAGCGGCTCGACAAGCTCGTACCCGTTGAGGTCCAGGAAGACGATGGCCGTCGCCCAGCCGGTGCGCTTGTTGCCGTCGATCAGACTGTGGTTGCCGGCGACGGAATGGAGAAGGGCGGCAGCCTTCTCGAACACGTCCGGGTACGCATCCTGGCCGAAGGCGCTGGAGCGGGGCCGCTGTACGGCAGAGGACAGCAGTCCCCACTCCCGAATCCCCGGTCGACCACCGAGCGTGATTTCGGCGAGGGAGAGGACGTCCTCTTCGTCGAGGTACTCGGTGATGTGAGGGCTCCGAGCTACTTGGTGGCCAGCCGTTCATTGAGACCAGCGGAGATCCTGGCCGTCCGCAGAGCGGCGGCACGTACCTTCCGGCGACGCAGTTCGGCGAGAACGGTGTCGTGTGCGAGGGACTTCATGCTGGTGCCCTCCTGGGCCGCGGCCTCACGGACTTGAGCCATCTCTTCTTCGCTGAACGTCACGTTCAGTGCGGGCATGATGCCTCCTCCCTCCGGTTCTCTCCGGCTTTGGTACCCATCTTGGTACCAGGCTACCAGGGTGCCCTGATGCCAGAGACGGCATACAGGTCCTGTCCCGGCCTCCCGGATGCGATCACGCGCCGCCCCCCGGACGATGGCACGGGGGACGGTCGATGCGGGAGGTGCGCTATGGCGGGACTTGTTCGCAAGAGCTTCGACGCGCCGGACGAGGTCCGGCCCTTCGAGGGCGGTACGGGGCAACTGGAGGTCGTCAACATGGCCGGGGGAGAGGTGGGCCGGGGGACGTTCCAGCCGGGCTGGCAGTGGTCCAAGCACGTCAGGCCGATCGCCGGGACGGAGAGCTGCCAGGCGGCGCACGCCGGGTACGTCGTCTCGGGGCGGATGAAGATCGTGATGGACGACGGCGACGAGGTCGAGATCGGGCCCGGTGACGCCCTGGACTGCCTGCCCGGACACGACGCCTGGGTCGTCGGCCAGGAACCCTGCGTCCTCATCGACTGGCAGGGCTTCTCGGGGTACGCGAAGCGCTGACGCCCGACGCCCCGACGTCCCGGTGCCCGGCGGTGCCCGGCCGGTCCCGGTCCGGCGGGCGCCCGGCCGTCTCCCGCATACGCTCGGAACATGACGATCCACCCCGTTTCGGTGCTGGCGCAGCGGCTGCTGCCCGGGGAACTGACCGCGGGGAGCCCGCCGGACCCGCGGCGGGTGCGGCGCAGCGCCCGCGACTGGGTCGTCGACGTCCTGCTGTTCGGCTGGGCGGTGCTGTGCTGGGCGGCGCTCTTCCAGCAGGCCGAGGCCAAGGAGTACCTGCCCGGCTGGCTGGTGGCGATCGACCCGCCGCTGGGTGCGCTGGCCTGCCTGTCGCTGTGGCTGCGGCGCCGGTGGCCGCTGGGCGTGGCGCTGGCGGCGGTGCCCGCCGCGGCGCTGACCGACACGGTCGTCGGCGCGCTCGCCGTCATCATCTTCAATCTGGCGCTGCGCGTCCCGCCCCGCACGGCTGCCCTGGTGCTGCTGCTGCACCTGGCGGCGACGCTCCCCTATGTGCTGCTCTACGGTGTGCCGCACGAGGAGCGCTGGACGGTCGCCGCGTTCGTCCTCGTCTTCTATCTGCTCTTCTTCACCTGGGGCAGCGCGACCCGGGCCCGGCGCCAGCTCGTGCTCAAGCTGCGCGAGGACGCGGTGCGCGCCCAGGCGGACCATACGCGGCGGCTGGCGGACGTGCGGCGCGCCGAGCGCCGGGCGATCGCCCGGGAGATGCACGACGTGCTCGCGCATCGCGTCTCGCTGCTGTCCGTGCACGCGGGCGCGCTCGCCTACCGTACGCAGCGCACGGCCGCGGGCGAGAGCCCCGCGTTGGCTGACGCGGAGATCGCCGAGAGCGCCACCGTCATCCGCGACAACGCGCACCAGGCGCTGGAGGAGCTGCGCGACGTCCTGCACGTGCTGCGCGAGGACGAGGAGGACGGCGTCCCCGGCGTCCCCGGCGTCCCCGGCGCCCCCGTCGACGCGACCGGGAGGCCGGGGGCGTCCGACGGCGCCCGGCCGCAGCCGGATCTGACGCGGCTGGGCGAACTGGTCGACGAGGCGCGGGCCGCGGGGCAGACCGTGCGGCTGGAGCTGGCACTGCCCGAGCGGGCCGACGGCGAGGGCGGCTATCCGCTCCGCCCGCAGCTGCAGCGCACCGCCTACCGGGCCGTACAGGAAGGACTCACCAACGCGCGCAAGCACGCGCCGGGCCGGCCGGTGGAGGTGCGGGTGGCGGGCGCCGTGGAGCAGGAGCTGACCGTGCGGGTCAGCAACCCGCTGCCGCCCGGCAGCGCGGCCGGGCGCACCGGCTCCTCGATCCCCGGCGCCGGTGCCGGGCTGACGGGGCTGCGGGAGCGGCTGGAGATCGAGGGCGGCACCCTCGCCTACGGCCCCGAGGACGGCATGTTCACGCTGACCGTCCGGCTGCCGTGGCCCCCTCCGGAACCCGGATACGACGCGGGGCCCTGACCGGCGCGAACCGGCCAGGACCCCGGGCGTGCTCGCGTGCTGTCCGCCGCGCCCCCGGGCCCGCGCCCCGCGAGACGCGGGCGCGGGGGCGTGACGGCAGACGGTCAGCCGCAGGAACCCCCGCACTGGCAGGGGCCGCCCGACTGGCAGCCGCAGCCGCAGCCGGCACCGCACCCGCACGCCCCCAGCAGGGGCAGGTGCCGGGCTTCCGTCGGTGCGGTCGGCGGCTGGTCGGCCGTGGTCCGGAGCGGTTCGGTGGAGTCAGCCATCGTGCCCTCCTCGGCAGGGACAGTCATGGACAGACATGACCGTCTCCATTGCATGCCGCCACGGCACGGGCGCATCAAGGGCGCGCGGGTGCACGCCGCCCGGCGGCGGTGACCGGGCGGTGACCGCCCGGGCGGCCGGGCGGCTGCCCGGCGCCAGGCGGCCGCCCGGCGGCTGCCTGGCGCCGGTGCTCGCCCGGGGGTGCCGGAGAGCGCGAGCTATCGGCTCTCGCCCGCCGCGGTCCCCTCACCCGCGCCACCCGCGTCACCCGCGTCGCCCGGGATGCTGCCCGCGGCGGGGTCCGCCGCACCGGCCGCGGCGGCGGCCGGGTCGATCTCGTCCGCGTAGTCGCCGGTCACCAGGTAGACGACCCGGCGGGCCACCGACACGGCGTGGTCGGCGAACCGCTCGTAGTAGCGGCCCAGCAGCGTGACGTCCACGGCGGTCTCGATGCCGTGCTTCCAGCGGTCGTCCATCAGGTGCTGGAAGAGGGTGCGGTGCAGCAGGTCCATGGCGTCGTCGTCCTGCTCCAGCTGCATCGCCAGGTCGACGTCCTTGGTGACGATCACCTCGGCCGCCTTCGCCATCAGCCGCTGCGCGAGCTGCCCCATCTCCAGCAGGGTCGCCTGGAGGTCCTGGGGGACGGCCGACTCGGGGAAGCGCAGCCGGGCGACCTTCGCCACGTGCTGCGCCAGATCGCCCGAACGCTCCAGGTCGGCGCTCATCCGCAGCGAGGTGACGACGATCCGCAGGTCGGTGGCGACCGGCTGCTGCCGGGCCAGCAGCTGTATCGCCCTGGTCTCCAGGTCGCGCTGGATGTCGTCGACCTTCTCGTCGGCGGCGATGACGCTCTCGGCGAGCTTGAGGTCCGCGTCCAGCATCGCCGTGGTGGCGCGCCCGACCGCGGAGCCGACGAGCCGGGCCATCTCGACCAGGCTGTCCCCGATCGAGTCCAGCTCCTCGTGGTACGCGTCCCGCATGGCTGTCCTTCCCTCGCACGAATGTTCTTCCGGGGCGCACGGCCCCGGCCTCTCTCACGGGGTCGCTCGGGCCCCTACGCTCCCACGGTGCGCCCGAAATGCGACCGGTGCGGCCCCCCACGGTGAACCGGAGGCGCCGTGCGGGTAAACACTGGGCGACAGCTCTTTCGGCGGCGCCGTCCAGGGCTGGGGCTCTCTCGCGAGAGGCGCATAACCTGGGTGTATGGACGTTAATGCGGCTGTCGCCGCGGCAGCAGCGATCGCCGGGGTCTGTACCGGTGTGATCGCGATGCTGGCGTTCCGGTGGAGCGAGCGGGAGCAGGCCCGCCCCACCCGCACCTCCCTGCACACCGAGCCGGGGCTGCCCCCGGGTGTCGACACCGTGCTGTCGGTGCTCCGCTCCTCGGCCGTGGTGCTGGACGAGAGCGACGGCGTCGTCAAGGCCAGCTCCGCCGCCTACGCGCTGGGTCTGGTGCGCGGCGGCAAGCTCGCCGTGGAGCCCATGCTCCAGATGGCCAGGGACACCAGACGGGACGGCGAGATACGGCAGGTCGAGCTGGATCTGCCCCGGCGCGGCACGGGACGGGGTGATGCCCTCGCGGTCTCCGCACGGGTCGCCCCACTCGGCTCCCGGCTGGTGCTCCTGCTGGTGGAGGACCTGACGGAGGCCCGCAGGATCGAGGCGGTGCGGCGCGACTTCGTCGCCAACGTCAGCCATGAACTCAAGACCCCGGTCGGTGCGCTCTCGCTGCTCTCGGAGGCGGTGCTGGACGCCTCCGACGACCCGGAGGCGGTGCAGCGCTTCGCCGGGCGGATGCAGAACGAGGCGACCCGGTTGACCAACCTCGTGCAGGAGCTCATCGACCTCTCCCGGGTGCAGAACGACGACCCGCTGGAGGACTCCGAGTCCGTCCGGGTGGACGAACTGGTGACCGAGGCCATCGAGCGCAGCCGGCACAGCGCCGACAGCAAGCAGATCACCCTCCTCGCGGGCGGCACCGAGAGCCTGCACGTGTGGGGCAACCGCGGCCAGCTCGCCGCGGCGCTCGGCAACCTCGTGGAGAACGCCGTCAACTACTCACCGGCCCGCACCCGCGTCAAGGTCGCGGGCCGCCTCGCCCAGGCCCCGGGCGGCGATCTGATCGAGATCGCCGTCACCGACCAGGGCATCGGCATCTCCGAACGCGACAAGGAACGCATTTTCGAGCGCTTCTACCGCGTCGACCCGGCCAGGTCCCGGGCCACCGGAGGCACCGGACTGGGCCTGTCCATCGTCAAGCACGTGGCCGCCTCGCACGGCGGTGAGGTCACCGTGTGGAGCGCCGAGGGACAGGGCTCCACCTTCACCCTGCGGCTGCCCGAGGCGGGCAGCGCGCGGGAGCAGGCCGCACTCGACAAGGCCGACCGGCTCGGCCGGAACCGCCTGTCGGGCGCACTGCAGGAACCGGCCGCCTTCGAGGACGAGGAGCGGCCGTATGTCGATCAGGCTGATGAACAACTTTCCGCCCCGGAGGTCCTCCCGTGACCCGAGTGCTCGTCGTCGAGGACGAGGAATCGTTCAGCGACGCACTGTCGTACATGCTCCGTAAGGAAGGCTTCGAGGTCGCGATCGCGGCCACGGGTCCCGACGGGCTCGATGAGTTCGAACGCAACGGCGCCGACCTGGTGCTGCTCGATCTGATGCTGCCGGGGCTGCCCGGCACCGAGGTCTGCCGGCAACTGCGGGGGCGCTCCAACGTCCCCGTGATCATGGTGACGGCCAAGGACAGCGAGATCGACAAGGTGGTCGGCCTGGAGATAGGCGCTGACGACTACGTCACCAAGCCGTTCTCCTCGCGCGAGCTGGTGGCCCGCGTACGCGCCGTGCTGCGCCGCCGCGGCGAACCGGAGCAGGAGGTCGCGCCCGCGGCACTGGAGGCGGGCCCGGTCCGGATGGACGTGGAGCGGCACGTGGTCACCGTCGCCGGCGGCAAGGTCGACCTGCCGCTCAAGGAGTTCGACCTGCTGGAGATGCTGCTGCGGAACGCGGGGCGGGTGCTCACCCGGATGCAGCTCATCGACCGGGTCTGGGGCGCGGACTACGTGGGCGACACCAAGACCCTCGACGTGCACGTCAAGCGCCTCCGCGCCAAGATCGAACCCGACCCGGGGGCGCCCCGCTACCTGGTGACGGTGCGCGGCCTCGGCTACAAGTTCGAGCCGTAGGCCTGCCTGCCGCACCCGGCTGCGCCCTTCGCGGGGTGACGCCGCGGGGCCCCGGCCCGCGAGGCCCCGGCTCGCGGAGGCTCCGGCTCGCGGAGGCTCCGGCTCGCGGAGGGAGGGCCTTCCGGGCGGCGGACTCGGCCCGGCGGCGTCCGTGCGGTGCCGGGGCGTACGTACGGCGAGGGGCCGCACCCACCACGGGTGCGGCCCCTCGCCGTAGGGATCCGCGGTACGGTCCCGCGGCTCAGTGGCCGGAGGACTCGCCGCCCTGCTCGGTGCTCTGCTCGCCGCCCTGCTCGGTGCCCGGCGAGGTGCTCGGGGACGTCGCGCCCTCGCCCGCGCCCTGCTCGTCGGCCGAGGCGCCGGTGGAGGCGTCCTCGGAGGGGTTCTCCGCACCGTCCTGGCCGGCAGACGCGGAGGAACCCGGCTCGGGCGCCCTGCCGGTCGGCGAGGAGCTCGGGCCGACCGTCTCGAAGGCGTGCTTGGCGGGCAGCACGGTCGCCCGCAGCTTGACCGCGCCGGTCCGGCTCAGGTCGAACGTGACCGGCTGCGCGTTGCCGTCCTTGACGCCCGCGGCCTCGACGTCCTGGAGCAGTGCGGAGGCTTTGCCCTTGCCGCCCAGCACCAGCGAGCCGCCGGCCGGTACGACGAGCTTCTTCTCGCCCTTGGCGGGGCTCAGTTCGGCGCGTGCCCCGTCGACGCGGATGCCCTTGAGGGTCTGGTCCCGGTCACCGTCGTTGAAGATCCGCGCCGTGACGGTCGCCTCGCCCGAACCCTTGGTGTCGGTGACGATGTTGGCGTTCTGGACCTTGATGACCCCGACGTGCGTCGCCGCGTTGTCGGGCTTGACCTCCAGCGTCTGCGCGTCGTTCCCGGCGCCGCAGGCGGTCAGCGAGACGGCGGCGAGCGCGAGGGTGGTGGCGGCGAGGGCGCCGCGACGAAGGCTGCTGCTCACGGCGGCGGCAACTCCTAGGCGAGCTATGGCGGCGGCACGCTCCAGAGCGCGTGCCGGTCGCGTACGGATGGGGCTTTCGCGTGCGCGCTCAGGTTACCGACAGCCCGCTGACGCCCCGCACCCGACCCTCCGACCCGGCGCTCCGGCCCGGCCCTCCGACCCCGGTGTCGACCCCGGTGTCGACCCCGGTGTCGGGCCGGCCCTCGGACCTGGCCGTCCGCACCGGGGCCTCCGGACCGGGCGTCGCCCGGGTGCCGGCCCGCTCGGGGCGACAGGGCGCGCGCGGCAGTCCCGTGCGCCGTCGAATAGCTCCGGCCGCGGTGCGGGCGACCTCCGTACGGGCGATTCCAGGAGAATGCGAGAGCTCGATGAATAATTGATCAACGGGCTCTTGCGGGGTCATTGATCAATTCCCGGAAAGCGGGAAGGGCGGCGCGAAGATGCTACTCCCTACAGTCGGACAAATCGGTCATCACGGACGTGTCGCGGTGTGCTTCCCGGGGTCTCCGGCGGCTGTTTCCGCGGGTGTGCAGAACCGCTCCCACCTGCGAATACCCGCTTGCATTGGTTGGTCGATGCACGATAGAGGGCTGCTTGTCAAGCCCCGAGATGCGCCCTGACCTGCGAAAACGCCATTCAGAAGACGTCGCCGCCGTGTTACCCTGGATAGCCACGGAAGGGGTACCTGACACATGACGTTCAAGGTTGGCGACACCGTGGTCTATCCCCATCACGGGGCCGCGCTGATCGAGGCTATCGAAACTCGCCAGATCAAAGGCGTGGACAAGACCTACTTGGTTCTGAAGGTTGCGCAGGGCGATTTGACCGTTCGTGTCCCGGCGGACAATGCGGAGTTCGTAGGCGTGCGCGACGTCGTTGGTTCGGACGGGCTGGACAGGGTCTTCGAGGTGCTCCGCGCGCCGTACGCCGAGGAGCCGACCAACTGGTCCCGCCGCTACAAGGCGAATCTCGAGAAGCTCGCGTCCGGCGACGTGATCAAGGTGGCGGAGGTCGTGCGTGACCTGTGGCGCCGTGAGCGGGAGCGCGGCCTGTCCGCCGGCGAGAAGCGGATGCTGGCCAAGGCCCGGCAGATCCTGGTGAGCGAACTGGCGCTGGCCGAGAACACGAACGAGGACAAAGCCGAGGCGCTGCTCGACGAGGTTCTCGCTTCCTGACACTCGAACTGCCCCACGATGCCGCGGTGCCCGGATGACATCAGTCGTCGCCGGGCGCTGCGGCATGTTCAGCGGCATATCCCGGCAGCTCCGCGACCGCAGCCCCCGGAACTGACTCCCGGTGGTGCCGCCGCAGGCGTACACACGGCCGAGCGGGCCGCGTGCCGGGCCCGGGCGCCCGACTCGACCGCTGGTCACGGAAAGGGCTCGGTCGAGTGGCTGCGCCCGGCACTCCCGCCAACCCAGGGCATCCACCCTGGCCTGGGGGTACCCCCAGGCCATACCCACCCCGGCTGAGGACACAAACCCTGAACGCGCTACCGATGTCAATCGATTCCACGGACTTCGCTCCTTCCGGCGACCAGCAACCCTCGGATGACGCCGGCCCCCGCACGGCCGTCGTCATCCCCGCAGCAGGCAAGGGCGTACGGCTCGGCCCGGGAACCCCCAAGGCGCTGCGCGAACTGGGCGGTACGCCGATGCTCGTGCACGCCGTCCGGGCGACGGCGCGGGCGCGCGCCGTCGACCTGGTCGTCGTGGTGGCCCCACCGGACGGCGCCCCGGCCGTCCGCACCCTGCTGGGCGAACACGGGCTCCCCGGAGTCGTCGTCGTACCCGGCGGCGGAACCCGCCAGGACTCCGTACGCCTCGGACTGGCAGCGCTGCCCGACACCGTCGAGACAGTGCTGGTGCACGACGCGGCCCGGCCGCTGGTGCCGGACGAGACGGTGGACGCCGTCGCACGCGCCGTCCGCGCCGGCGCACCCGCCGTCGTGCCCGCGCTCCCCGTCACCGACACCATCAAGCAGGTCGAGCCCCACCCCGGAGCAGAGCCGGAGCCCGTCACCGGCACCGTCGACCGCAGCCTGCTGAGGGCCGTGCAGACCCCGCAGGGCTTCGCCCGCACGGTGCTCGCCGAAGCGCACACCCGGCTGACGGCCGAGGGCGACGGGGCCACGGACGACGCGGGCATGGTCGAACGGCTCGGCGTCGACGTGGTCGTCGTACCCGGCCACGAGGAGGCGTTCAAGGTGACGCGTCCCCTCGATCTGGTGCTCGCGGAGGCCGTGCTGGCCAGGAGGAGGGCGCACGATGCGTTCTGACGACACCGAGGACATTCAGGGCACCGCCGGCCCCGCGCCGGCCGCCGCCCTGCCGCTGGTCGGCATCGGCACCGACGTGCACGCCTTCGAGGAGGGGCGCGAGCTGTGGTGCGGCGGACTGCTGTGGGAAAGCGAGCGCCACGGCCTCGCCGGGCACTCCGACGGCGACGTGGCCGCACACGCAGCATGCGACGCGCTGTTCTCCGCCGCCGGGCTCGGCGACCTCGGCACCCACTTCGGCACAGACCGGCCCGAATGGTCCGGCGCCTCAGGCGCCGCCCTGCTCTCCGAGACGGCGCGCATCGTACGCACGGCGGGCTACGACATCGGCAACGTGGCCGTCCAGGTCATCGGTGTCCGGCCGAAGATCGGCAAGCGGCGGGCGGAGGCGGTGCGGGTGCTGTCCGACGCGGTCGGGGCGCCCGTCTCGCTCTCCGGCACCACCACCGACGGCCTCGGCCTGACCGGTCGCGGCGAAGGGCTGGCGGCCGTCGCGACCGCGGTGGTCGTCCGCCGCGTCTGAACGGCGCCCCCTTCGCGGGGGCGCCGCGGCCCCCTTTGCGGGGTGCGTTCCCCCCATCCCGTTGTTTGCCGGGTGCGGCGTTCGTTGTGGGGGGGGGGGGGGGGGGGGGGGGGGGGGGGGGGGGGGGGGGGGGGGGGGGGGGGGGGGGGGGGGGGGGGGGGGGGGGGGGGGGGGGGGGGGGGG